>NZ_JBIAUG010000004.1:323953-394007 GCF_042892575.1 Streptomyces sp. NPDC001744 | reverse complement strand
CGCCCGGTTACATTCCGAACCCGGAAGCTAAGCCTTTCAGCGCCGATGGTACTGCAGGGGGGACCCTGTGGGAGAGTAGGACACCGCCGAACAATCATTGTGGGAAAGCCCCGCACCTCATGGTGCGGGGCTTTTCTGCGTTTGCTGGCCTTTTGGGGGGCCAGGCGGTCCCGGAGCTGAGTGAGAAAGTCGCCGGGTGTCGGCGGAGGCGTCGTACGGCGCCGGCCTCCGTCGCCGTCCGCTCCCTGCGCGGCCGGAGTGCGTATCGTGGAAGAGAGATCGCTCCGGCTGGAAACATGGTCGGCCTTGCCCTCGCGGGCTGGGCCGGTGCCCGGATGGCGGGCGTCTTCGGCGTCTGCGTCAGCCGCAGTAGCGCACCTCGCCCCGGCCCGGTCACGGCGCAACCCCCGGCACCCCGCCAGGTGACCAGATGGATTCTCAGCCGCCCAGAAACGCTCACGGAATTCGCGCTCCTCCGCGAGCGAGTTCTCCTCGCATCACCACCCGGCCGAGCATCACGACCATCCAGCTCTGACCACGGAGATCGGCACCTGGGCCGCTTCGAAGACATCTGCCCGGTGACGATCAGTTACCGCTTCACGGAAACTGAGCCAGAACCTCGAGGCGGGAAGCGTTGCTCCAGTGAGCGGGCGACGGCCTGTGTGCGTTCCTGGGCCGTCCGGGTCCAGCGGATAGCGGCTGCCCGGTGGCCGTGGGCGGTGCGGGGGCCGTCCGAGGAGGGGCAGCGGCCCCGGAGAGCCGGGTGCCCTGTGGGGAGTGCTGGGGGGCCGCTGGAGGGCGGTGGCGGGTGAGGCCGCGGCCAGGGTGATGACCACGGGGCCGGGGGCCCGCCCGGGGCGGCACCGGGCGCGGAGACAAGCGGAGTCGAAGAGGGTGCCGAGCCGTTTTCAGAAGTGGTCGAGGACGCTTTGGAGGAGGGACAGGCCGGTCTCGTGGCCCCTCGGGCCGGGACGCCCCCGCTCCGCCGCCTCGCGGGCTGGGGAGCGGGGGACGTCCACCGGCACGTCGCCGTCGGCGCGCGAGTGCGCCGGTGTCGCGGCCGCTTGCCCCGCGGCCGTCACGGCATCAGCCCCCGACGGCCCGATCGCCGGGTGCGGGGTCGCGGTCGGAGAGGTTCGCCGCCCGGATCAGTTCCAGGTCCAGGGCTTCCCGGCGGATGCGCTGGTCCACGTAGAGGAGGACCGTCACGCCGGCCGAGATGGGGTAGGTGAGCGCGTTGGTGATCACGCCGCCGATGCCCGTGACGATCAGGAACGGCCAGCCGAAGGTGGTGGACGTCCCGGCGACCAGGCCGGTGAGTCCGTCACCGTCGACCGCGATGGCGAGGAGCATGAAGGGGATCGAGACGACCAGGGTGAAGAGGTAGATCAGCAGCTGGGTGAGCAGGACGATCCCGAAGACCCGCCACCACGAGCCCTGGACCAGCTTCGCCGAGCGCTTCAGGGACTGGACCACGCCGCCGCGCTCCAGCATCAGGGCGGGGGAGGCGAGACTGAAACGGATCAGCAGCCAGACGAACGCCACCAGGGCGGCGAGACTGCCGAGAAGGGTCAGGGCCACCCCGGGGGCCCCGCCGACCAGCCTCCCGGGCAGTAGCCCCGCGAACACGACGGCGGCGCTCATCGCCGCGAGGAGCAGCGTCAGGCCGAGCAGACGGAGCAGGCGCGGCCGGGCCTCCTGCCAGGCGGAGGACAGCGAGACCGGGCGGCCGAGGATCGCGCGGCTGATGACGACGGTCAGCAGGGCGCTGCTGACCAGGGACGCCACCAGCGTCACGAGCAGGGCCGGTCCCATGCCGATCAGGGAGGACTGGACCGACTCGAGCATGTGCTCCAGTTCCTCGGCGGGCGTGGCACCCGGGCCGAGCGGCGGGGTCTTCTGCGTCAGATACCGCTGCGCCAGTACGCCGAAGGTCTCGGAGAGCACCGCGACCGTGACCGTGATGGTGAGGACCGTGCGCCAGTGGGCACGGAGGGTCTTCACCGCGCCGTCGAGGATCTCGCCCACGCCCAGGGGGCGCAGCGGGACGACGCCGGGCTTCGGGGCGTGCGGCTTGTCCCAGGGGGTGCCGGCGGGCTGGGCGTTCCAGTTTCGGCCGGGCCCGGAAGGCGGTGTCGGGCCGGACGGCGGCGACCACCGGCCGGCGGGCGGCTGGTGCTCGGACCACTGGGGGGCGGAGCCGTTCGCGTCGGCCGGGCCGTCGGGCCGGGACGCGTCGGAGCCGTCCTGGCCGCCGGAGGGGGCGGGTCCGGGCGGGGGCCAGCCCGGAGTGTCGTTCACGGTCGTCCACCTCGGAGGAATGGTCGCGGTGCCGGATCGGCGAACCGGCTCGGTCACGGCGGCCGACACCTGGCACGGCGACGGGCCGGGTGCCATCGTGTCACGTGGGGTCCGGCGGTGGGCGAGAGCGGCCCTGTCCTTCGTAGCTTCCTCCGGACCTTCAATGTGCGGACGGCAGGCGGCACACTGTGCGGATGCCCGATCCGGCCGCGCGAACCGTGCGGCGGCGGGCCGAGCGGGCCGTCGTCCACAAGATCACGGTCCGGACAGGGGGAGACGCTGTGGGACAGGTCACGGCAGGTAACGATTGGCTAATGGGATGATGTCGATATGAAGGGACGCGTTCTTGTCGTCGACGACGACACCGCACTGGCCGAGATGCTCGGCATCGTGCTGCGGGGTGAAGGGTTCGAGCCGTCGTTCGTCGCGGACGGTGACAAGGCGCTGGCCGCTTTCAGGGAGGCGAAGCCCGACCTGGTGCTGCTGGACCTGATGCTGCCCGGCAGGGACGGCATCGAGGTGTGCCGGCTCATCCGGGCCGAGTCGGGGGTGCCGATCGTCATGCTCACGGCCAAGAGCGACACGGTCGACGTGGTCGTGGGCCTGGAGTCCGGGGCCGACGACTACATCGTGAAGCCGTTCAAGCCGAAGGAGCTCGTCGCCCGCATCCGGGCGCGGCTGCGGAGGTCCGAAGAGCCGGCTCCGGAGCAGCTCACCATCGGTGACCTGGTCATCGACGTGGCCGGGCACTCCGTGAAGCGGGACGGGCAGTCCATCGCGCTGACCCCGCTGGAGTTCGACCTGCTGGTCGCGCTCGCGCGCAAGCCGTGGCAGGTCTTCACCCGTGAGGTCCTGCTGGAGCAGGTGTGGGGCTACCGGCACGCGGCCGACACCCGGCTGGTGAACGTGCACGTCCAGCGGTTGCGCTCGAAGGTCGAGAAGGACCCCGAGCGGCCGGAGATCGTGGTGACCGTCCGTGGTGTCGGTTACAAGGCGGGACCGAGCTGACATGAGCGAAGGCAGTGCTGCTCCGAAGCCCGGGGACCCGGGGAACCGTACGGGGCGGGCTGCCGGACCGGGGCGGGGGGGCTCGCGTTCCGGCCGTCTGCCGCGCGGCGGGCGGCTCCTCCGGGACGGGACGCGGGGAGGGCCGGTCTTCCGGCTCTTCGCGCGCTGGATCCGGCGGCCCCTGCTGCCCGCCGTGCGGCTGTGGCGGCGGAACATCCAGTTGCGGATCGTCGCGGGCACCCTGCTGATGTCCCTCGGTGTCGTGCTGCTGCTCGGCCTCGTCGTCATCGGCCAGGTCCGCAACGGTCTGTTCGAAGCCAAGGAGAAGGCCGCCCAGAGCCAGGCCGCGGGCGGTTTCTCCGCCGCCCAGGACCGGGCGGCGACGACCCCCTCGACCCCCGGCCAGCAGGACGGCGGACGGGTCGGTGCCCCCGTGAACTGGCGCTCCACCCTGGTCGAGCAGCTCGCCAGCGGTGGTCAGAGCGCCTTCAACGTGGTGGCGCTCTCCCTCGACACCGGTGACACCGCGAGCCGTGGCGTCCGCGCCTCCGGAGAGGTCGATCCGGCCACCAGCATCCCCGCGGAACTGCGGCGCTCGGTCGCCCAGGGGACGGGCACCTTCCAGAAGCCCACGCGCATCCACTACACCAGCTCCAAGGCGTCCGAGCCGGGACTGGTGATCGGCAAACGGCTGAACGACGCCGAGGGCACCCAGTACGAGCTGTACTACCTCTTCCCCCTGTCGCAGGAGGAGGACTCCCTCGCCCTGGTCAAGGGCACGCTGGCGACCGCCGGCCTCTTCGTCGTGGTGCTGCTCGGCGCCATCGCCTGGCTCATGGTGCGCCAGGTCGTCACGCCCGTCCGCATGGCCGCCGGCATCGCCGAACGGCTCTCGGCGGGCCGCCTCCAGGAACGGATGAAGGTCACCGGCGAGGACGACATCGCGCGGCTCGGCGAGGCGTTCAACAAGATGGCGCAGAGCCTTCAGCTCAAGATCCAGCAGCTGGAGGAGCTGTCGCGGATGCAGCGCCGGTTCGTCTCGGACGTCTCGCACGAGCTGCGCACCCCGCTGACCACCGTCCGGATGGCCGCCGACGTCATCCACGAGGCCCGGGTCGACTTCGATCCCGTCACCGCCCGCTCCGCCGAACTCCTCGGCGACCAGCTCGACCGTTTCGAGTCGCTGCTCTCCGATCTCCTGGAGATCAGCCGTTTCGACGCGGGCGCGGCCGCGCTGGAGGCCGAGCCGATAGATCTGCGGCAGGTCGTGCGCCGGGTCATAGGCGGTGCCGAACCCCTCGCCGAGCGCAAGGGCACCCGGATCGTGGTCGTGGGCGACCAGCAGCCCGTGGTGGCCGAGGCGGACGCCCGCCGGGTCGAGCGGGTGCTGCGCAACCTCGTCGTCAACGCCGTCGAGCACGGCGAGGGCCGGGACGTGGTGGTCAGGCTGGCCGCCGCGGGCGGGGCCGTCGCCGTCGCCGTCCGCGACTACGGCGTCGGGCTCAAGCCGGGCGAGGCGACCCGGGTCTTCAACCGCTTCTGGCGCGCCGACCCCGCCCGCGCCCGCACCACCGGCGGCACCGGTCTCGGCCTGTCGATCGCCGTCGAGGACGCCCGGTTGCACGGCGGCTGGCTCCAGGCGTGGGGTGAGCCCGGTGGCGGTTCGCAGTTCCGGCTCACCCTGCCGCGCACCGCGGACGAGCCGCTGCGGGGCTCCCCGATACCCCTGGAGCCCGAGGATTCGCGCCGCAACCGGGAGCAGGCGGCCGCCGGGCACGCGCAGGAGAACGCCCGCCGCGCGGCCGTACCGGCACAGGCCGCCGGGGACCGGTCGGCGCTCCCCGTACCGCCGAGGCCGTTCCGGGCGACCGTCGATCCGGCGGCGCTGCCCGGCAGCGGTTCCCGGGTGGTGCCGCGAGCGGCCGCCGACACCGACGGCGGGGTGGGCGCGACGGCCGGACGGAACGGGAACGCCGAGCGGGAGGACGGGACACATGGGGGCTGACGCCCGGACGGAGCGCGCGGGCCGGGCACGGGGGGGCCGCGCGGTGGTGCTCTCCGCGTGCGGGGCGCTCCTGGCGGCCGGCTGCGCGACGATGCCCGACGACGGGAGCGTGGAGGCGGTGAAGGGCTCCACCACGGGCGACTCGCAGGTGCGGGTCTACGCCGTCGCGCCGCGCGAGAACGCCGACCCGGGCGAGATCGTCGACGGCTTCCTGGAGGCCATGACCAGTGACGACCTCGGGTTCGCCACCGCCCGCAAATACCTCACGCAGCACGCGGCGGAGACCTGGAAGCCGGAGGAGGGCATCACCGTGCTCACCGCCGCGCCCAGCCGCGAACAGGCGGGCCGCAACGGCGACCCCGACAAGGAGGGACGTTCCTACTCCCTCACCGGCCGCAAGATCGCGACCGTGGACGCGCGCCACGCGTACCAGCCGATCAGCCCCAAGGAGTACCTGCAGACGATCCACGTCGTGCAGCAGCCGGCCGCCGGCGGCAAGGGCAAGGAGTGGCGCATCAACAGCCTCCCGCCCGGCCTGCTCCTCGGTGAGGCCGACTTCCTCCGGAACTACCGCTCGGTCAACAAGTACTACTTCGCCTCCGGGAAGGACTGGGTCGTCGCCGATCCCGTCTACATCCGGCAGCGGCAGGACCCGGTCACCCGGATGGACCCGGTCACCCAGACGGTCAAGACTCTGCTCGACGGCCCGACGAACTGGCTGAAGCCGGCCGTCGACTCCAGCTTCCCCCCGCGTACGGAGCTGAGGAAGGGCGTCACCACCCTGGCGACGGACGACCAGTCCACGCTGAAGGTGCCCCTCAACGCGAAGGCGGACGGGGCCGACGGCCCGGCGTGCCGGCGGATGGCGGCGCAACTGCTGTTCACCCTGCGCGACCTGCCGTCCGTACGGGTCGAACAGGTGGAGCTCCTGGGGTCGAAGGGGTCGCTGTGCCGGCTGGGACAGGGGCAGGCGGCCGAGTTCGCGCCGGTCAGGAACGGCGGCCGCGGGGAGAACGCGTACTTCCTCGACGGCCACGACAAGCTGAGGAAGCTGATGGCCGGGGAGAAGGAGGCGAGCGCGCCGGTCGAGGTGCCGGGGCCGTTCGGCAGGGGTCCGACCCGGCTCGGTTCGGTCGCCGTCGACCGGGACGAGACCCGGGCCGCCGGGGTCGACACGACCGGTCACCAGCTGTTCGTCTCCTCCATCACGGTGGAGACGGGGCAGGAGCCGCCGCCGGCCGTTCTGTCCAGCAAGGCCGTCAAGCCGGTGGACCGGCTCTCCACGCCCACCTGGGACGGCCAGGGCGACCTGTGGGTCGCCGACCGCGATCCCGCCGAGCGCCGGCTGTGGATGGTGCCGGGAGGTACGGGCAAACCCGTCGAGGTCGGCACGCCGTGGCTGGGGGACGGCCGCATCGAGTCGCTGCGGGTCTCCGCCGACGGCGTGCGGATGGCCCTGGTGGTCAGGCGGGGCGAGCGCACCACCCTCCAGATCGGCCGGATCGAGCGGCGGACGACGGACGGCGGGACCGTCGTCTCGGCCTCGGTGGCGGACCTCCAGCCCGCCGCGCCCCGCATGGAGTCGGTCACGGCCGTCTCCTGGGCGGGGCCGAGCCGGCTCGTCGTGGTCGGCCGGGAGGCGGGGGGCGTGCAGCAGATCCGCTACCTGCAGACGGACGGCTCGACCTCGGCGTCCTCGGTGCTCCCCGGCCTGAACGGGGCGTCCTCGGTGTCCGCGCCGCACGACGAGTCGGCGGCGACCCCCGTGGTGGCCGACTCCGAGGACGGCATCGTCCGGCTGCCCCCGGGAACGAACTGGCAGCCGGTGGTGAAGACCGGGAGCTCACCGGTCTACCCCGGCTAGGGACGTGTGCCCAGAGCGGCACCGTCCGCCCGGAGGCCGTACCTGACGTACTCCGGGACCTGCGCGGGTTTCCGGGAGCCCCGGGGAAGGGGCTTCCGGCGGGCGCCGGAGTGACGGTCCCGGGGGCTTCCGCCGGGGTCCGAGGGCGGTGGCCCGCGGCCCGGAGAAGATGGGCGGCGCGGCGGGGCCAGGGGGTTTTCCACAGGGGTGGCCGGAGGCCGGGGGAAGGCGCACAGTGGAGCCATGCGGGGGTGGTGGCGCGAGATCGCCGGCCTGGTGCTGCCGGTCGCCTGCGGAGGCTGCGGCAGGCCGCGGACGGAGCTGTGCCCGGCGTGCGCGGAGGCGCTGACCGGGACGCCGCCGCGCAGGGTGCGGCCCGACCCCGAGCCTTCCGGCCTGCCCGTGGTGCACGCCGCCGCGCCGTACGCCGACGTGGTGCGGGAGCTGCTCCTCGCCCACAAGGAGCGCGGCGCGCTCGCCCTGGCCGGACCCCTGGGAGACGCCCTGGCGGGTGCCGTGGAGGCCGTGGCCGGGGCCGTGGGGGAGCCCTCCTCCGGTCCCCTGGTCCTCGTACCGGTGCCGTCCTCCCGGCGTTCCGTACGGGCGCGGGGGCACGATCCCGCGCGGCGGATCGCCCTGGCCGCGGCGGGCCGGCTGCGGCGGACGGGACGGGACGTGCGGGTCGCGCCCGTACTGCGCCAGCGGCGGTACGTGGCGGACCAGGCCGGGCTGGGCGCGCGGGGGCGGCTGGCGAACCTGGCCGGGGCCCTGGAGGTCGTGCCGGGCGGCGCGCGGCTGCTCACGGCGGGAAGGGCGGTCCTCGTGGACGACCTGATGACCACGGGCGCGTCCCTGGCGGAGGCGGCGCGGGCCCTCGGAGCCGTATGCCTTCCGCACGCGGGAGAAATGCCGCGCGGCTTCCGGGAAAGCCCGGCGCGGCAGGGCAGGGAACAGCGGGCGGCGGCCGTGATCGCATCCTCTCCCGCTTCTTTCGAAATAAACCGGAACTCCGCAAGATCTTGGATCGTTGCAGGTGGTGAGCGGTGAAAGCACTCGAACGGCGGTATGTGGCGGCAGCGGGTGCCGACACCCGTCCGAAGGGGCTATGTTCGGTTGTGAGGAATGACGAAAGTCATCGTCTCGCCGAATACATGGTTGCGCCCGAGGACAGGAGTTCAGAGCGAATCAACTTCCTGTCGACGGGGTGGGGATCTTGTCGACCGGGGAGGAGGAGGCGAAAGTCGCCAAGTCCGAACTCCGGTAATCCACCGGAGTCTGGTGCAAAGGGAGACGCCCGGCGGCCGGAGGGCCGGTCCGGGTGATCCGGGAACGGAGTTCTGCGTGGACATCGTCGTCAAGGGCCGCAAGACCGAGGTGCCCGAGCGGTTCCGCAAGCACGTGGCCGAGAAGCTGAAGCTGGAGAAGATCCAGAAGCTCGACGGCAAGGTGATCAGCCTCGACGTCGAGGTGTCCAAGGAGCCCAACCCGCGGCAGGCCGACCGGTCCGACCGCGTGGAGATCACCCTCCACTCCCGCGGCCCGGTGATCCGGGCGGAGGCCGCGGCGGGCGACCCGTACGCGGCGCTCGACCTCGCCAGCGACAAGCTCGAGGCGCGACTGCGCAAGCAGCACGACAAGCGGTACACCCGGCGCGGCAACGGCCGTCTCTCGGCGTCGGAGGTCGGGGACGTGGTGCCCGGCGTCGCCCAGTTCGACGGGGAGGGCAACCTCGTCGCGGAGGAGACCGACGACGTGCCCACCAGGATGGTGGGCTCGATCGAGGTCCAGGGCGACGGTCCGCTGGTCGTCCGGGAGAAGACCCACACGGCCGCGCCGATGACGCTCGACCAGGCGCTCTACGAGATGGAACTGGTCGGGCACGACTTCTATCTCTTCGTCGACTCCGACACCAAGCAGCCGAGCGTCGTCTACCGGCGACACGCGTACGACTACGGAGTCATCCACCTGGAGAGCGACCCGCTCGCCCAGAGCGACCCGCTCGACGACGGCGGCGCCGGCGGCGCGCTCGGCGGCTGACCGCCGCCCCGCGCCGACCCACATCCCGAGGTGCCCCTGGAGCGCGTGGTGCGCTCCCAGGGGCACCCCCGCGCGTCCCGGTATCACCCCGCCGCCGCCGGGGCATGAAATCATGGTGCGCACGCCAACCGGTGCTCTTGGGGCACGGGTTGGGGACCGGAAACGAATTCAGGCCACGGCCTTCAGGGGGAGGAACGATGGCGGACAGCTTCGGGCCGGTGATCAGCGGGCGCGAGCACGGTGAGACGGTTCCGGAGGGATCGGATTCGGACAACGGCACATTCCGCAAGGAGCCGATCCGGGTCCTCGTCGTGGACGACCACGCCCTCTTCCGCCGCGGACTGGAGATCGTCCTCTTCCACGAGGAGGACATCCAGGTCGTCGGCGAGGCCGGTGACGGGGCGGAAGCCGTCGACAAAGCGGCCGATCTGCTGCCCGACATCGTCCTGATGGACGTACGGATGCCCCGGCGCGGGGGCATCGAGGCGTGCACCTCCATCAAGGAGGTCGCCCCCAGCGCGAAGATCATCATGCTGACGATCAGCGACGAGGAGGCGGACCTCTACGACGCCATCAAGGCGGGGGCCACCGGCTACCTCCTCAAGGAGATCTCCACCGACGAGGTCGCGACGGCGATCCGCGCGGTCGCGGACGGGCAGTCGCAGATCAGCCCGTCCATGGCGTCCAAGCTCCTCACCGAGTTCAAGTCGATGATCCAGCGGACCGACGAGCGCAGACTCGTGCCCGCGCCCCGGCTGACCGACCGCGAGCTGGAGGTCCTCAAGCTCGTCGCGACCGGGATGAACAACCGGGACATCGCCAAGGAACTGTTCATCTCCGAGAACACCGTGAAGAACCACGTCCGGAACATCCTGGAGAAGCTCCAGCTGCACTCCCGGATGGAGGCCGTGGTGTACGCGATGCGGGAGAAGATCCTCGAAATCCGCTGAGGTCCCGGACCGGAGGCGCCCCGGCCGGTCCGCTCAGCCCAGCGCCCGCACCAGCTCCGGTACCAGCCCCGGCAGGTTCACGCGGTCCGGGACCACCGTGACCGCGTCGCAGCCGACCCACTCGGCCGCCTCGCGCAGGGCCCGCGCCACCGCCGGAACCGCCCCGGGACCGTCGAGGGTCACCTGCCGGGCCACGAGCGTCCGGCCCTCGCGCGCCGGGTCCACCCGGCCGACCAGCCGGCCCCCGGCCAGCACCGGCATGGCGAAGTAGCCGTACACCCGCTTCGGCTTCGGCACGTACGCCTCCAGGCGGTGCGTGAAACCGAAGATCCGCTCCGTGCGGGCCCGCTCCCAGACCAGCGAGTCGAACGGCGACAGCAACGTCGTGCGGTGCCGGCCGCGCGGTGCGGTCGCCAGGGCCGCCGGGTCCGCCCAGGCGGGCTTCCCCCAGCCCGTCACCGCCACCGGCACCAGGCCCGACGCCTCGACCACCGCGTCGAACTGCTCGCCCTTGATCCGGTGGTAGTCGGCGATGTCCGCGCGCGTGCCCACGCCCAGTGCCTCGCCCGCCTGCCGCACCAGGCGCCGCACGCACTCGGTGTCGTCGAGGTCGTCGTGGAGCAGGTCCTGCGGGATCGCCCGCTCGGCCAGGTCGTAGACCCGCTTCCAGCCGCGCCGCTCGACCACCACCACCTCGCCGTACATCAGGGCCCGCTCCACGGCGACCTTGGAGTCGGACCAGTCCCACCACTCGCCCTTGTTCTTCGCGCCGCCCAGTTCGGTCGCCGTCCGGGGGCCCTCGGCCCGGAGCTGGTCGATCACCTTCCGGTACGCCCCGGTCGACAGCTCGTGGCCCCACTGCGGGCGGGCGCGGTAGGCGCGCCTGCGGAAGGCGAAGTGCGGCCACTCCTCGATCGGCAGGACGCAGGCGGCGTGCGACCAGTACTCGAAGGCGTGGGGCCGGACCGGGGTCCCGTCGCCGGACGCGGCCGTCCAGTACGCCTCCTCGACCGCCGGACGGCCCACGGCGCCCAGGCGCGCGTACGGGATCAGCTCGTGCGAGCGGGCCAGGACCGAGATGGTGTCGAGCTGGACCTGTCCCAGGCTCCGCAGCACGCCGCGCACCCCGGCGCGGCGGTCGGGCGCGCCCAGGAACCCCTGGGCACGCAGCGCGATCCTGCGGGCTTCGTCGGCGGACAGTTCGGCGGCGGGGGGCGGCACAGTCGTCATGGACCGCACCCTAGGCCCCGGCACCGACACCCGGGACCGGGCCTCCTCAGACGGCCGGGAGATCCCGCGCCGGAAGGTACGGCAGCGGGCTCGGCAGGCCGAAGTCGGAGGGGAGCAGGGCGCCGGTCCAGCAGTCCCGGAGCGTGCCCTTGTTGATCAGGCCGGCGCGCTGGACGCCCTCCACGAGGAAGCCGACCCGTTCGGCCACCGCGCGCGAGGGGGTGTTGCCGACCTCGGCCCGCCACACCAGGCGGGTGCAGCCGAGCCCGGTGAAGGCCCAGTGGGCCAGGGCGCGGACGATCTCCGTCATGTGGCCGTTGCCGCGGTGCTCCGGGTCCAGCCAGTAGCCGACCTCCCAGACGCCCGGACCGCGGCCGCTCAGGGAGGCGGCGGCGAGCAGCGGGCCGCCGGTCAGGAGTTCGGCGGCGAAGGCGTACTCGGTGTCCTCGCGCCAGCCGTCCGGCACCAGGCGGTTCAGGAAGAAGTCGGCGTCCTGCCGGGTGTAGGGGTCGGGGACGGTGGTCCAGCGCCGGATGCCGGGGTCCTGGCAGATCCCGTACACGGCCTCGGCGTCGCCGGGGACGGGGTTTCGCAGGCGCAGGCGGTCGGTGGTGAGGGTGATGGGCTCCATGCGGGGGATTGTCGTGACCGGCCGGACCGGAAGCGAACACTTTTCGGGCGGGGCGGCACCTTCCGCCCACCTCGTGCGTTCTCCCTGCGGGCGGGCGGACGGCTCAGGTGCTGCGGGCCTCCCTCCGTGAGGGCGGTCTCG
The DNA here is from genome assembly GCF_042892575.1 of Streptomyces sp. NPDC001744. Lineage (NCBI taxonomy): Bacteria > Bacillati > Actinomycetota > Actinomycetes > Kitasatosporales > Streptomycetaceae > Streptomyces > Streptomyces sp. NPDC001744. Next base: position 381,840 of record NZ_JBIAUG010000004.1, on the reverse strand, counting down.
CTTACGATGGCCGTTGCGGTGGGGACCACCTGCCGTGCCCGCGCTCGTGTCCGTGACAAGACCCAGTGCCAGGCCCGACCGGCAAGGAGACCAGCCTCAGTGTCCGTCTTCAACAAGCTCATGCGTGCAGGCGAAGGCAAGATCCTGCGCAAACTGCACCGCATCGCGGACCAGGTCAACTCCATCGAAGAGGACTTCGTCAACCTCTCCGACGCCGAGTTGAGGGCGCTCACCGATGAGTACAAGCAGCGGTACGCCGACGGTGAGAGCCTCGACGACCTGATGCCCGAAGCGTTCGCGACGGTGCGCGAGGCCGCCAAGCGCGTGCTCGGCCAGCGCCACTACGACGTCCAGCTGATGGGCGGCGCCGCGCTCCACCTCGGCTACGTCGCGGAGATGAAGACCGGTGAGGGCAAGACCCTCGTCGGCACCCTCCCGGCGTACCTCAACGCGCTCTCCGGCAAGGGCGTGCACCTGATCACGGTCAACGACTACCTGGCCGAGCGCGACTCCGAGCTGATGGGCCGGGTGCACAAGTTCCTCGGCCTGACCGTCGGCTGCATCCTCGCCAACATGACGCCGGCCCAGCGCCGCGAGCAGTACAACTGCGACATCACCTACGGCACGAACAACGAGTTCGGCTTCGACTACCTCCGCGACAACATGGCGTGGTCCAAGGACGAGCTCGTCCAGCGCGGCCACAACTTCGCCTGTGTCGACGAGGTCGACTCCATCCTCGTGGACGAGGCCCGTACGCCGCTGATCATCTCCGGCCCCGCCGACCAGGCCACCAAGTGGTACGGCGACTTCGCCAAGCTGGTCACCCGCCTCACCCGGGGCGAGCCCGGCGTCCCGCTCAAGGGCATCGAGGAGACCGGCGACTACGAGGTCGACGAGAAGAAGCGCACCGTCGCCATCCACGAGGCGGGCGTCGCCAAGGTCGAGGACTGGCTGGGCATCGACAACCTCTACGAGTCGGTGAACACCCCGCTCGTCGGTTACCTGAACAACGCCATCAAGGCGAAGGAACTGTTCAAGAAGGACAAGGACTACGTCGTCATCGACGGCGAGGTCATGATCGTCGACGAGCACACCGGCCGCATCCTCGCCGGCCGCCGCTACAACGAGGGCATGCACCAGGCGATCGAGGCGAAGGAGGGGGTGCCGATCAAGGACGAGAACCAGACCCTCGCCACGATCACCCTGCAGAACTTCTTCCGCCTGTACGACAAGCTCTCCGGCATGACCGGTACGGCCATGACCGAGGCCGCCGAGTTCCACCAGATCTACAAGCTCGGCGTCGTCCCGATCCCCACGAACAGGCCGATGATCCGCAAGGACCAGTCGGACCTGATCTACCGCACGGAGGTCGCCAAGTTCGCCGCCGTGGTGGACGACATCGCGGAGAAGCACGAGAAGGGCCAGCCGATCCTGGTCGGCACGACCTCCGTCGAGAAGTCCGAGTACCTCTCGCAGCAGCTCTCCAAGCGCGGCATCCCGCACGAGGTCCTCAACGCCAAGCACCACGAGCGCGAGGCCAGCATCGTCGCCCAGGCCGGCCGTCGCGGCGCCGTCACCGTCGCCACGAACATGGCCGGCCGCGGTACGGACATCAAGCTCGGCGGCAACCCGGACGACCTCGCCGAGGCCGAGCTGCGCCAGGCGGGCCTCGACCCGGTCGAGCACGTCGAGGAGTGGGCCGCGGCCCTCCCCGCCGCCCTGGAGCGCGCCGAGAAGGCCGTGAAGGCGGAGTTCGAGGAGGTCAAGGAGCTGGGCGGGCTGTACGTCCTCGGCACCGAGCGCCACGAGTCCCGCCGCATCGACAACCAGCTCCGCGGCCGCGCCGGCCGCCAGGGCGACCCCGGCGAGTCCCGCTTCTACCTCTCCCTCGGCGACGACCTGATGCGCCTGTTCAAGGCGCAGATGGTCGAGCGCGTGATGGCCATGGCCAACGTGCCGGACGACGTGCCGATCGAGAACAAGATGGTCACCCGCGCCATCGCCTCCGCGCAGTCCCAGGTCGAGACCCAGAACTTCGAGACCCGCAAGAACGTCCTGAAGTACGACGAGGTCCTCAACCGGCAGCGCGAGGTCATCTACGGCGAGCGCCGCCGCGTCCTGGAGGGCGAGGACCTGCACGAGCAGATCCGCCACTTCATGGACGACACGATCGACGACTACATCCGCCAGGAGACCGCCGAGGGCTTCGCGGAGGAGTGGGACCTCGACCGTCTGTGGAACGCCTTCAAGCAGCTCTATCCGGTGAAGGTCACCGTGGAGGACCTGGAGGACGCGGCCGGGGACCGCGCGGGCATCACCGCCGAGTTCATCGCCGAGTCCATCAAGGACGACATCCACGAGCAGTACGAGGCGCGCGAGAAGCAGCTCGGCTCGGAGATCATGCGCGAGCTGGAGCGGCGCGTCGTCCTCTCGGTCCTGGACCGCAAGTGGCGCGAGCACCTCTACGAGATGGACTACCTCCAGGAGGGCATCGGCCTGCGCGCCATGGCGCAGAAGGACCCGCTGGTCGAGTACCAGCGCGAGGGCTTCGACATGTTCACCGCCATGATGGAGGGCATCAAGGAGGAGTCCGTCGGCTACCTGTTCAACCTGGAGGTCCAGGTCGAGCAGCAGGTCGAGGAGGTCCCGGTGCAGGCGGGCGCCCCCTCGCTCGACAAGGGCGACGCGGTGCCGGCCGCCGCCGGGCGTCCGGAGATCCGCGCCAAGGGGCTCGACGCCCCGCAGCGGCCGGACCGGCTGCACTTCTCGGCGCCGACCGTGGACGGCGACGGCGGTGTGGTCGAGGGCGACTTCGCCTCCGACGACACGGGCTCCGGCGACGGGATGACCCGCGCGGAGCGCCGCAAGGCGCAGAAGAACGCGGGCGGCGGGCGGCGTCGCAAGAAGTGACGTCCCGCCGGGTCCTCGGGCCCTGAGCGTTCGAGGGGGCCGTCCACCCGCCGGGGTGGACGGCCCCCTCGCCCTTCGTGCGGCCGTACGCCCCCGCGATGTACGGCCCGTGTCGTGCGCTCCGCCGTCACGCGTGCCGGGCGGTCGCCTCCAGCCCGTCGAGTTCCACGGCGGCGCAGCGCCAGCGCTGGTCGTCGCCGCGCTCCAGCCGGAACGCCATCGCCCGTACGCGGGTCCCGGTGGCGATGGTCGCGAACGCCTCGACGGCTCCCTGGGAGGGGTGCGGCTGGACCGAGCAGCGGCGCAGCACCGGCCGGGGGCCGAGGGAGCGCAGCGGCGTTCCGGGGGCGAGCCGGACCAGCTGCTCGTACGCGTCGCCGAGGGTGTGGCCGAGCATCCAGTGCACCGGCCGTTCCCCGCTCAGCACGGCGAGCAGGCGCTCGGCGAAGACGGTGTGCGGGGGGAGCGCGCGGGGCGTGCCGCCCCGGGACGTGCGGGGACGGGCGCCGGCGGAGCCGCGCGGGCGGGTGCCGGCGGGGCCGCCGGGGGACGTACGGGGCCGCGGGGGACGGGGGCGGGCGGTGGCGGCGGGGGAGCCCGCGGCGGCGGTGGCGGCCGTGCGGACGGCGGCGGTACGCACGTCAGCGGCGGCATCGGCGCGAACGGCGCTGGTGGTGACGTCGTCGGTGATCGCGGTGACGTCGGCGGTCGCATCGGTGGTCGCGGTGACGTCGGCGGTGACGAGTGTGCTGGTCATGACGGTCTCCTGTCTCTGTGTAACCAGTTGGTACCAGTCGGTAACTTCCGTTGGGGACCTTCTACGGCGGGACTCCGGGGCCTCGCAAGGAGCCGGCCCCGGGGAGCGGTTCCGGAGCGGGATCACCTATCCGGGTGACGCGGCCGGAAAGCCGGTCCCCGGCGGTCCGGCGAGGGGTCCCGGCGGCGGGCGGGGCGGGGCCGGCCGGGAACCCGAAGGGGGACTCCGCACGTATCCTGAGGGCATCTCCGTCTACGAAAGCGGCCAGCCATGCGCGTCTACGTCCCCCTGACCCTCCCCGGTCTCGCACAGGCGCACAAGGCGGGCGAGCTGGGCCCGGGCCCGCTGACCGCCTACGCCGTCACCCCCGCCCTGCGCGAGTGGTACGTCTCCGACGACATCGAGGAGCTGGAGTACGCGGCGCTCAACCGCGCCGCCTCCGCCTCCCTGCGGCTGCTCGCCAACGACCCCGGGACGCCCCGGCGCCGGGTCGTCGTCGCCGTGGACGTGACCGACAAGGACGCGGCCGTGGACCCCGACCGGGGGCTCGACGCCGGTTCCGTCGGCGAGGTCCGGATCGCCGGGCCCGTACCGCTGAGCAGGGCGGCGGCGGTGCACGCCGACGCGGACGACGCCGAGGCGGACGTCACGGCGGCGGCGGACGCGCTGGGGGCGGCCGACCAGGGGGACGACGACGCGCGGTTCGTCGTGGACGGTGCCGAGGACCACGAGCTGCTGTGGTTCGGGGTGCAGGAGATCCCGGCGCTGCTGGCCTGAGGACGCGGGGAGACCTCCGTGCTCCCCGCCGCCGGGCGCGGCGGGTACCGTCCTTCCATGGGGAAGCACGGAAAGCACCTGGTCTGGGACTGGAACGGCACGCTGCTCGACGACACCGAGGCGGTCATCGGGGCGACGAACGCCGCCTTCGCCGAACTCGGACTCGGGCCGATCACGCCGGAGCGGTACCGCGAGCTGTACATGGTGCCGGTGCCGAGGTTCTACGAGCGGTTCATGGGACGGCTGCCCACCGACGCCGAGTGGGCGCTCATGGACGGCGCCTTCCACCGCCACTACCGGGAGCGGGCCGAGGGCTGCGGGCTGACCGCCGGGGCGGCCGAACTCCTCGCGGCGCGGCAGGCGTCCGGATCGACGCAGTCGCTGCTCTCCCTCGCGCCGCACGCCGACCTCGTCCCGCTCGTGCGCCGGCACGGCATCGCGGAGCGGTTCACGCGCGTGGACGGGCGGACCGACGCCTCCACGGACGGGAAGTCCGGGCACATGGTGCGGCACCTGGCCGCCCTCGGAGGGGTGCGGCCGGACCGGGTGGTCGTCATCGGCGACGCGGCGGACGACGCGCTGGCGGCGGCGCACGTGGGGGCGCGGGCGGTCCTCTACACCGGGGGCTCGCACAGCCGCGCCTCGCTGGAACGGGTGGGGGTGCCGGTGGTGGACTCCCTCGCGGAGGCGGTGGCCGTGGCGGAGGAGCTGGTGTAGTTCCTCCGCCGGACACCGGCCGGGCGGCTCAGTCCCCGGCCCGGAGGACCTTCAGGAACTCGCGCATCCAGACCGGGTGGTCCGGCCACGCCCGGGAGGAGACGAGGAGGCCGTCGACCACGACCGCCGTGTCCCGGAAGGACGCCCCGGCCGCCTGCATGTCGGGTTCGAGGGCCGGGTAGGCCGTGACCCGGCGCCCCTCCAGGCCGCCGGCCGCCGCCGTCAGGAGCGGACCGTGGCAGATCTGCGCCACCGGCTTGTCCGCGTCGAAGAACGCCTTGACGATCTTGCGGAGTTCCGGGTCGTTGCGCAGGTACTCCGGTGCCCGGCCGCCCGGCACCACCACCGCCGCGTACGCGCCCGGGTCGACCTCGGAGAAGGCGAGGTCGGCGGGCCAGGTGTAGCCGGGCTTCTCGGTGTACGTGTCGAAACCGGGTTCGAAGTCGTGGACCACGAACCTCAGGGTCTTGCGGGCCGGGGCCGCGATGTCGACCTCGTAGCCCTCTTCGAGCAGGCGCTGGTAGGGGTACATCACCTCCAGGGACTCCGCCGCGTCGCCGGTCACGATCAGGATCTTCACCATGGCTCTCCCGGATCACAGGGGTCGGACTGCCGTCCCGCGCACACCGCTCCCCCTGGAGCAACGCGCCAAGAGGACATGTGTCGCTGTCCATAACGTCAAACTTCCGCCCCCTCTTTTGTACACATACGGCTCATGACGGTTCGGGGGTCGGGAGCGATAGGCTTCCCACGTGATCAGCGCGATACGCCGAGGGGGCAGTGAAGCCCCCGGCTGCCGCCCGGTCCGCGACAGCGGCCGGGCCGTCCGTGCGTTCGCCGATCTCCTCCGCCCGGGCGTGCCGCGCACAGTGGCCGATAACGACCCGGGCATCTCTCATCCGGGCATAACGTCGTTCCGACCGGATTCACCGCGTCGAGGCGTTGTGCCCTTCCTTCCACCGACGTCACGCAACGGCGCGCGACCAGGAGTCAGAGGACATGCAGACCAAGCTGGACGAAGCCAAGGCCGAGCTGCTCGAGAGGGCCGCCCGGGTAGCTGAGCACAGCCCGGTCGGGGGGCGACTTCCGACGGGGCCGGAGGGTTCGGGCGAACGCCCGGACGGGGACACCGTGCTCGAGTACCTCCAGCGCTACTACCTGCACACCGCACCCGAGGACCTGGCCGACCGGGACCCGGTCGACGTGTTCGGCGCCGCCCTCTCCCACTACCGGCTCGCGGAGAACCGTCCGCAGGGCACCGCGAACGTGCGCGTCCACACCCCGACGGTGGAGGAGAACGGCTGGACGAGCAGCCACTCCGTCGTGGAGGTCGTCACCGACGACATGCCCTTCCTGGTCGACTCGGTCACCAACGAGCTGTCCCGCCAGGGCCGCGGCATCCACGTCGTGATCCACCCGCAGGTCCTCGTCCGCCGTGACGTCGCCGGCCGGCTCATCGAGGTCCTGTCGGCCCAGATCCACGGCGAGCTGCCGCACGACGCGCTCACCGAGTCCTGGATCCACGTCGAGATCGACCGCGAGACCGACCGCGCCGACCTCAAGCAGATCACCGCCGACCTGCTGCGCGTCCTGTCCGACGTCCGCGAGACGGTCGAGGACTGGGAGAAGATGCGCGACGCCGCCCTGCGCATCGCGGACGGCCTCCCCGGCGAGCCCACCGCCCCCGACCTGCGGCCCACCGAGGTGGAGGAGGCCCGCGAGCTGCTGCGCTGGCTCGCCGACGACCACTTCACCTTCCTCGGCTACCGCGAGTACGAACTCGTGGACGGCGACGCCCTGACCGCCGTGCCCGGCACCGGCCTCGGCATCCTGCGCTCCGACCCCCGCCACTCCGGCGACGACGAGGGCCACCACGCCCACCCCGTCTCGCCCTCCTTCAGCCGGCTCCCCGCCGACGCCCGCGCCAAGGCCCGCGAGCACAAGCTGCTCATCCTGACGAAGGCCAACAGCCGGGCGACCGTGCACCGCCCCTCGTACCTCGACTACGTCGGCGTGAAGAAGTTCGACGCCGACGGGAACGTCGTCGGCGAGCGCCGCTTCCTCGGCCTCTTCTCCTCGGCCGCCTACACCGAGTCCGTCCGCCGCGTCCCCGTCGTCAAGCGCAAGGTCCAGGAGGTCCTGGCGGGCGCCGGCTTCTCCCCGAACAGCCACGACGGCCGCGACCTGCTCCAGATCCTGGAGACCTACCCGCGCGACGAGCTGTTCCAGACCCCGGTCGACCAGCTCCGGTCCGTCGTCACCAGCGTCCTGTACCTCCAGGAGCGGCGCCGGCTGCGGCTCTACCTGCGCCAGGACGAGTACGGCCGCTACTACTCGGCCCTCGTCTACCTGCCGCGCGACCGCTACACCACCCGCGTCCGGCTGCGGATCATCGACATCCTGAAGGAGGAGCTCGGCGGCACCAGCGTCGACTTCACCGCCTGGAACACGGAATCGATCCTCTCCCGGCTGCACTTCGTCGTCCGCGTCGAGCCCGGCACCGAACTGGCCGCGCTCACCGACTCCGACGTGGACCGCATCGAGGCCCGGCTCGTGGAGGCCGCCCGCTCCTGGGCCGACGGCTTCGGCGAGGCGCTCAACGCCGAACTGGGCGAGGAGCGCGCCGCCGAACTGCTCCGCCACTACGGCAACGCCTTCCCCGAGGGCTACAAGGCCGACCACTCACCGCGCGCCGCCGTCGCCGACCTGGTCCACCTGGAGGCCCTGTCCGACGGCCGGGACTTCGCGCTCTCCCTCTACGAGCCGGTCCTCGCGGGCCCCGGCGAGCGCCGCTTCAAGATCTACAAGACGGGGGACCAGATCTCCCTCTCCGCCGTCCTGCCGGTCCTCAACCGGCTCGGCGTCGAGGTCACCGACGAGCGTCCGTACGAGCTGCGCTGCGCCGACCGCACCCACGCCTGGATCTACGACTTCGGCCTGCGGATGCCCGCCGAGACCGGCAACGGCACCTCCCTCGGGGACGACGCCCGCGAGCGGTTCCAGGAGGCGTTCGCCGCCACCTGGACCGGCGAGGCCGAGAACGACGGCTTCAACTCGCTCGTCCTCTCCGCCGGGCTCACCTGGCGCGAGGCGATGGTGCTGCGCGCCTACGCCAAGTACCTGCGCCAGGCCGGGGCGACCTTCAGCCAGGACTACATGGAGGACACCCTCCGCAACAACGTCCACACCACCCGGCTGCTCGTCAACCTCTTCGAGGCCCGGATGGCGCCGGAGCGCCAGCGCGCCGGCACCGAGCTGACCGACGCCCTCCTCGAAGAGCTGGACGCCGCCCTCGACCAGGTCGCGAGCCTGGACGAGGACCGCATCCTGCGCTCCTTCCTCACCGTCATCAAGGCCACCCTGCGCACCAACTTCTTCCAGCGGAACGGCGAGGGCCGGCCGCACTCCTACGTGTCGATGAAGTTCGACCCGCAGGCCATCCCCGACCTGCCGGCCCCGCGCCCCGCCTTCGAGATCTGGGTGTACTCGCCCCGCGTCGAGGGCGTCCACCTGCGCTTCGGCAAGGTCGCGCGAGGCGGTCTGCGCTGGTCCGACCGGCGCGAGGACTTCCGCACGGAGATCCTCGGCCTGGTCAAGGCGCAGATGGTGAAGAACACCGTCATCGTGCCCGTCGGCGCCAAGGGCGGGTTCGTCGCCAAGCAGCTCCCGGACCCCACCGTGGACCGGGACGCCTGGATGGCCGAGGGCATCGCCTCGTACAAGACGTTCATCTCGGCCCTGCTCGACATCACCGACAACCTGGTGGCGGGCGAGGTCGTGCCGCCGGTCGACGTGGTCCGCCACGACGAGGACGACACCTACCTGGTCGTCGCCGCCGACAAGGGCACCGCGACCTTCTCCGACATCGCCAACGGGGTCGCGGAGTCGTACGGCTTCTGGCTCGGCGACGCGTTCGCCTCCGGCGGCTCGGCCGGCTACGACCACAAGGGCATGGGCATCACCGCCCGCGGCGCCTGGGAGTCCGTCAAGCGCCACTTCCGCGAGCTGGGCCACGACACCCAGTCCGAGGACTTCACGGTCGTCGGCGTCGGTGACATGTCCGGCGACGTCTTCGGCAACGGCATGCTGCTCTCCGAGCACATCCGCCTGGTCGCCGCCTTCGACCACCGGCACATCTTCCTCGACCCGAACCCGGACGCGGCCGTCTCGTACGCCGAGCGCCGCCGCCTCTTCGAGCTGCCCCGCTCGTCCTGGGCCGACTACGACACCTCGCTGCTCTCCCCCGGCGGTGGCGTCCACCCCCGCACCGCCAAGTCGATCCCGATCAACGCGCAGGTCCGGGCCGCCCTCGGCATCGAGGCCGGGATCACCAAGATGACCCCGGCCGAGCTGATGAAGGCCGTCCTGCACGCCCCCGTGGACCTGCTGTGGAACGGCGGCATCGGCACGTACGTCAAGTCGTCGGCCGAGTCGAACGCCGACGTCGGCGACAAGGCCAACGACGCCATCCGCGTCGACGGCCAGGACGTGCGCGCCAAGGTCGTCGGCGAGGGCGGCAACCTGGGCGCCACCCAGCTCGGCCGCATCGAGTTCGCCCGGTCCGGCGGTCCCGAGGGCCGGGGCGGCAGGATCAACACCGACGCCATCGACAACAGCGCCGGCGTCGACACCTCCGACCACGAGGTCAACATCAAGATCCTGCTCAACGGGCTCGTCGCCGAGGGCGACATGACCGTCAAGCAGCGCAACAAGATCCTCGCGGAGATGACCGACGAGGTCGGCACGCTGGTGCTGCGCAACAACTACGCGCAGAACACGGCCCTGGCCAACGCCGTCGCCCAGTCGCCGTCCCTGCTCCACGCCCACCAGCGCTTCATGCGCCGCCTGGGCCGCGACGGGGCCCTCGACCGCTCCCTGGAGTTCCTGCCCAACGACCGGCAGATCCGCGAGCTGCTCACCAACGGGCGGGGCCTGAGCCAGCCGGAGCTGGCCGTCCTCCTCGCGTACACCAAGATCACGGTGGCCGACGAGCTGATCGGCACGGACCTGCCGGACGACCCGTACCTGCGCGGGCTGCTCCACGCGTACTTCCCGACGCTGCTGCGCGAGCGGTTCGCCGACGCCGTCGACGGCCACCCGCTGCGGCGCGAGATCGTCACCACCGTCCTGGTCAACGACACCGTCAACACCGGCGGTTCGACCTTCCTGCACCGCCTCCGCGAGGAGACCGGCGCGTCGATCGAGGAGATCGTCCGGGCGCAGACCGCCGCCCGTGTCGTCTTCCGCCTCAGCCAGGTCTGGGACGCCGTCGAGGACCTCGACAACCAGGTGCCCGCCGAGATCCAGACCCGGATGCGGCTGCACTCCCGCCGGCTCGTCGAGCGCGGCACGCGCTGGCTGCTCAACAACCGGCCGCAGCCGCTCCGCCTCACCGAGACCATCGAGTTCTTCGCCGAGCGCGTCGAGGAGGTCTGGTCGCGGCTGCCGCAGCTGCTGCACGGCGCCGACCGGGAGTGGTACCAGTCGATCCTGGACGAGCTGACCGGGTTCGGCGTGCCGAAGGAGCTGGCCCTGCGGGTCGCCGGCTTCTCCTCCGCCTTCCCGATCCTCGACGTCGTGGCGATCGCGGACCGGACGGGCACGGAGCCGCTGGAGGTGGCCGAGGTCTACTACGACCTGGCCGACCGGCTGCGGATCACCGACCTGATGGACCGGATCGTCGAGCTGCCGCGCAGCGACCGCTGGCAGTCGATGGCCCGCGCCTCGATCCGCGAGGACCTGTTCGCGGCGCACGCGGCGCTCACGCAGGACGTCCTGACGGCGGGCGGCGACAACGCCAGCCCGGAGGAGCGGTTCACGGCGTGGGAGGAGCGGAACGCGGCGATCCTGGGCCGCGCGCGGACGACCCTGGAGGAGATCCAGGGCTCGGACACCTTCGACCTGGCGAACCTGTCGGTGGCGATGCGGACGATGCGCACGCTGCTCCGTTCGCACGGCTGACCGTGAAGGGGGAGGGCCCCGCCGGAGACTCCGGCGGGGCCCTCCCCCGTTTTTCCTTCGGCTGTCCCTCCGGGCCTTTCACTCGGCCGGTTCGGCGGCGGCCGTCGAGGTCCACAGGCGGCGGGCGGCGAGCAGGGCCGCGGCGAGCAGCAGGCCGTTGCGGAGCACCATCACGGCGAGACCGGTGGGGGTGCCGTCGATGACGTCGTAGTAGAGGACGGGGTACGCGAGCGCGCTCAGCGCCGCCGCCGGGAGCAGCAGCAGGACCACCGGGCGCATCACGGTGTCGCGGGAGGTCAGGCAGACGGCGGCGAGGCCGAGCAGCCAGACCATGTACTGGGGGCTGATCACCCGGCTGGTGACGGTGAACAGCAGGACGGCGGCGAGGGCCGTGTCGAACGGGGTGGCGGCGGTCCACGTGCGGGCCCGCAGGCGCCACACGACCAGCCAGCCGAGGGCGAGCGCGGTGAGCAGCAGGGAGAGGTGACCGAGGCTGGAGACGTACGGGCCGGCGTACTCCAGGGCCCCGTAACGGAACTCGACCCGGCCCGGCCAGACGCCGGCGGACCGGGCGAGGCCGAGGAGCGTGCCGCCCAGGGACTCGATCTGGATGCCCCGGCCGCCCTGCTGGCGCAGGAAGCCCAGCGACTCGGAGAAGAACAGCGCGAGGGCGGCGAGGAGCACGAGGGCGGTGACGGCGGCGGCGGTCCACGCCTCGCGGGTGGTACGGCCCCGGGGCGTGCCGAGGAGGGCGAGCGCCGGCCAGACCTTGACCGTCGCGCCGATCCCGGCGAGCGCTCCGCCGAGCCGGTGGGCCGCGGCCGGGCGGGCGCCCAGGGCGAGCAGGGCGAGGACGGCGAGGGCGGTGGTCTGGACGTCGTACCGGGCGAGGGGGATGTGGAGGAGGAGCGGCAGGCCGCAGACCCAGATCCAGGCGCCGTGGGTGAGGCGCGCGCCGTCGGCGCGGGCGAGGGCGAGGGTGACGACCGCGTCGGCGAGGAGGGTGAGGGTGACGAACGCCTGGAAGTACGTGAGCCAGGGGAGGGCGCCCGGGGACATGATCACCAGCCCGGCGCCGGGCGGGTACTGCCAGGTGGCGTCGCCGGGCGGGAAGGTGCCCTCGGCGAACCTCGCGTACCACTGCTGGTAGAGCGCCACCTCGCGGCCCACCCCGCCGATGCCGAGGTCGTCGCGGAGCAGCAGCAGGAGCATGCCGGCCCGGGTGAGGAGCCAGACGGCGGCGAGCGCGAGGTGGGGGCCGCGACCGACCGTGACGAAGGTGGCGAGGGTGAAGGTGTCCGAGTCGAAGGGGGAGCGGGTGAGGGCGGGGGGCTCGGCGCCGGTGGGACGGGAGGCGCCGCCGGGGGAGCGGGGGGACGCGTCGCCGGAGGCGCGAGGGGGCTCGTCGCCGGGGGAGCGGAGGGGTGCGGTGCCGGGGGGTTCGGTGCCGGCCGGGTGGGGGGTCTGCGGCTGATCGTTCGTCACCCCACCGCACTTTAGACCGTAATGTCTTGTTTGCCGGTGGTCTTCGCCCCTGACGCGACGAACTCCTCGTACTCCGCCACCACCTCCCGCGCCGGACCGTCCCTCCGGAGCCTTCCCGCCTCCAGCCGCGGACGGAGGCCGTCGGGGCCCGCGCCCGTGACCGGCACGGGCGGCGGATCCCGTCCCGAGTGCCCCCCGGCCCGCGCGCGGAGGCCGCTCGGCGTCCCGGACCCCGGCACCGCACCGGGGGCGTGACCCGCCGGGTCACTTCACCGCGCCCGCCATCACCCCCGACGTGAACTGGCGCTGGAAGGCGAAGAACACCACCAGCGGCACCACCATCGACAGGAACGCGCCCGGCGCGAGCACGTCCACGTTGTTGCCGAACTGCCGCACCTGCTGCTGGAGCGCCACCGTGATCGGCGGCGACTGCGAGTCCGCGAAGATCAGCGCGATCAGCATGTCGTTCCAGACCCACAGGAACTGGAAGATGCCGAGCGAGGCGATCGCCGGACCGCCGAGCGGCAGCACCACCCGGGTGAACAGCCGGATCTCGCCCGCGCCGTCGAGCCGCGCCGCCTCCAGGAGCTCGCGCGGGATCTCCGCGAAGAAGTTCCGCAGGAGGAAGATCGCGAACGGCAGGCCGAAGGCCGTGTGGAAGAGGACCACCCCGGCGGTCGTCTCGAAGAGCCCGACCGTCCCGAAGAGCTTCGACACCGGGACCAGGGCGACCTGCACCGGCACCACGAGCAGGGCGACCACGCCCAGGAACCACCAGTCCCGGCCCGGGAAGTCCAGCCACGCGAACGCGTACCCGGCGAACGATCCGATCACCAGGACGAGGAGGGTCGCCGGGACGGTGATCAGGACGGTGTTGAGCAGGGAGCCCGTGATCGTGTCGTTCGCCAGCAGGCGGGCGTAGTTCTCCGTGGTCAGCTGCGCCGGGGCCGTGAACACCTCCCACCAGCCGCTCGCCGCGATGTCGGACGGCGAACGGAGCGAGGAGAGCAGCAGACCGACCGTCGGCAGCAGCCAGAACAGGCCCGTCAGGACGAGGAAGACCCGGACCGCGCCGGACGCGGCCGCGGACGCGATCCGCGCCGCCGGGGAGCGGGAGGGCCTGGCGTCGGTCGTCCTCATCGGCGGGCCTCCCTGCGCATGCGGCGGATGTTGAGCACCATCACCGGCACCACGAGCAGGAGCAGCAGGACGGCGATGGCCGAACCGACCCCGAGGTCCGCGTCCGTGCCGAAGGACGAGCGGTACAGCTGGAGCGCGAGCACGTTCGCGTCGTCCTGCGCGGAGCCCGGCGCGATGACGAAGACCAGGTCGAAGATCTTCAGCACGTTGATCATCAGGGTGACGAGGACGACCGCGAGGACGGGCGCCAGGAGCGGCACCGTGATCCGCCGGAACACCTGCCACTCGTTCGCCCCGTCCACCCGCGCCGCCTCCAGCAGCTCGCGCGGCACGGCCGCGAGCCCGGCCCCGATCAGCACCATCGCGAACCCGGCCCACATCCACACGTACGCCCCGATGATCGCGGGCGTGACGAGCGAGGGTCCCAGCCACTCGACGCCGTCGTACTGCTCCCGGAAGTTGCTCGCGGGCAGCCGGAGCACGGCCCCGTCCGCGCGGTCGGCGGGCAGCGCGAACGTGCCGTCGGCCGCCGCCGTCGCCGTGGCGACCACCTTCCCGTCCCGTACGGCCTCGATCCGCAGCCCCGCGAGGCCCCGCTCGTCCGGGTCGACCTCGTTCGGCCGCCCGCCGCCGCCCCGGGTGAAGTCCAGCCAGGCCGTGCCGGTGATCGCGCCCGGGTCCGTGCCGGCGGGCTCCGCGGCCGGGCGGGCCCCCTCCGGCATCCGCGCCGGCGCCACCCCGACCAGCGGAAGCCGTACCGGCCGTCCGGCCCGCACGGGTTCCTTCGTCACGTACGCCCCGCCCCCGGCCGCCTTCAGCGGGTGCGCGGGCAGCGGCCGGGCCTTCGGGAAGACCGAGGACCCGGCGAAGGTGTCGTGGACGCCGACCCAGACGGCGTTCGCGACCCCCCGGTCCGGGTTCTGCTCGTACACCAGCCGGAAGATGATGCCGGCGGCCAGCATGGAGATCGCCATCGGCATGAAGACGAGCAGCTTGAACGCCGTCCCCCAGCGGACGCGTTCGGTGAGGACCGCGAAGACCAGGCCGAGGGCGGTGGCGACCGCCGGGGCCAGCACCAGCCAGACCAGGTTGTTCCCGACGGCGGTGCGCAGGGAGTCGTCGGTGAACAGGGCCACGTAGTTGTCGAGGCCGGCGAAGGAGGAGCCGGAACGGTCGAAGAGCGAGCGCTGGACGGAGTACCCGATCGGATAGACGACGAGCGCGCCGAGCAGGAGCAGGGCGGGCAGCAGGAACCCCGCCGCCACGACCCGGCTCCTGCGCCTCTCCCCGGCGACCCCGCCCTTCCCGCGCGTGGCGGTGGTGGAGGACATGCCGGCCTCAGCCCTTCGCGGTCCGGTACGCCTTCGCCGCGTCCGCCTCCAGGCGAGCCTGGGTCCCGGCGACGTCCTTCGGGTTCTTCAGGAAGTCCTGGAGCGCCTTCCACTCGCCCTTGCCCGGCGTCCCGCCGAAGGACTGCGGCATCTGGTCCGACATGTCGAAGCGGAAGGCGTCGCCCGCCCCGATCAGGGCCTTGGCGATCTCGCGCTGGACGTCGTTCGGGTACGCCGCCGGGTCCAGGCTCTTGTTGGGCGAGAGGAAACCGCCCTCGGCCGCCCAGATCTTCGCCGCGTCCGGGGAGGCGAGGAAGGCGAGCAGCGCCTGCGCGCCCTTGGTGTCCTTGAGCGCGACGGCCGCGTCGCCGCCCGTCACCACGGGCACGGTGCCCGCGTCCCCCACCTTCGGGAAGGGGAAGACCTTCGCGTCCGTGCCGATCTCCGCCTTGGTCTCCGCGATGTTGACGGCCGCGAAGTCGCCCTCGAAGACCATCGCGGCCTTCGGTTCGGCGCCGCCCGTGAAGGTCTGCGCGACCGAGGCCGGGTACTCGGTCTGGAGCGCGCCGCTCGCCCCGCCCGCGATCAGCGACGGCTTGCCGAAGAGTTCGCCCAGGGTGGTCAGGGCGGCGGTGACGGACGGGTCCGTCCACTTGATCGTGTGCTTCGCCAGCTGGTCGTACTTCTCCGGCCCCGCCTGGGAGAGGTAGACGTTCTCGAACCAGTCGGTGAGCGTCCAGCCGTCCGCGCCGCCGACCGAGACCGGGGTGACGCCGGAGGCGGATATGGTCTCGGCGGTGGCCAGGAAGTCCTTCCAGGTCTTAGGCTCGGCGGCGCCCGCGTTCTCGAAGACGGCGTTGTTGTACCAGACCAGGGACTTGTTGGCGGCCTTGAAGTAGACGCCGTACTGGGTGCCGTTCACCGCGCCCAGCTCCTGCCAGCCGCGCGAGTAGTGCGCGGCGAGCTGGGCCTTCACGTCGGGGCCGACCGGTTTGAGCCACTTCTGGGCGGCCGCCTGCTGGATCGCGCCCACCTGCGGGAGCATCGCCACGTCCGGCGGGGAGCCGCCGGCGATCTTCGTGCCGAGGAAGTTCACGATCGGGTCCTGCGCGGGCACGAACGTGACCGTCGCGCCGGTCCGCTTCTCGAACTCCCGCAGCACCTTGGTGAAGTTCGCCTGCTCCGGACCCGTCCAGACGGCGGCGACCTCGATCTTCTCGCCCTTCAGGGGGAGGTCGCCGGTGGGTTTCGCCCCCGGGTCCTTCGCGCCGCCCTCGCCACAGCCCGCGAGGGCGAGCGCGGCGAGCGTCGCGAGTGCCGTGAAGGTCACCGCGGCCTTGCGTGGACGAAGAGTTGTACGCATTGCTGCCCCGTCTCTTTCGTGCGCCTAGCTGTCCCGTGCCGACAGGTCTACGCCGGGTGCCGCGGGGCCGCAATACCGCCTTCCGTGTCAAGTGGAGGATCGTGATTCGCCTGTGACGTGCCGTCAGGAGCCCTGTCGCGCCGGGACGGCGGGGGAGAGCGGCGCCACGGGCGTGGCCTCGACCGAGCGGGCCGCCCGGTCGAGCGCGCTCGCGAGGAGGGCCAGGTCCGTCGGCCCGTTGCCCAGCTCCCGGACCGGGCGGCGGGTGGGCGGGTCGCCCATGCGCTCCCACTCCAGCGGGACGACCGTCGGGCGCAGCGTCGCCGTCCGGGGGATCCGCCCGGTGACACGGCCCGCCTGGAAGGGCGTCACCCGCCCGTCCGGATGCCCGAGCCGGCCCCGCCCGGCCACCGGGACGTCCGGTCCCGCCGTCGCCGGGGGCGCGTCGAGCACGATCCGCAGCCGGGCGCCGAGGACCGGCTCCGTGTCGGCGGTCCGGTCCGGGCGGGCCGAGGCCACGACGAGGTGCACGCCGAGCCGCTCGCCGTTCCGGGCGACGGCCTCCAGGGCCCGTACGACGGACCCGGCGGCCGGCCGGCCGGGGGCGCCGAGCGCGGGGGCGACCAGGGCGTCGAAGTCGTCGACCAGGACGACGAGCCGGGGCAGCGCCCCGGCCGCCGCCTGCTCGCCCGTGGCGGGCCGGGGGACGCGGGGCGCCCCCGCCTCCTCGGCCCGGTCGTCGCCCGGACCGCCGTCCCCGGCGCGGAGGGTACGGCCGCCGGGGCGGTCGTCCGGACCGCCGCCCGGACCACCCCGCCGGGGCAGCCGCCCGCTGGGCGTGTCGGCCGTGAACGGGTCCCCGCCGTGCGCGAAACCGTTCCCGGGCCGGGGCACGCGCCCGTCGGCCGGTCCGGTCGCGGCGTCCGCGCCCGGATACGCGCTCCGGCCGCTCGGGAGGGCACCGACCGGCCCGTCGCCCGTCCGGAGGGTGCGGCCGCTCGGACGGTCGGCGTCCGGGAGGCGGACGGCCGCGCGGGCGCTCCGGGGAAGGGACTCCGCCGCGCTCGGGGCGCGCTGGCCGAACAGCCGGTCCGTGATCTGCGGGGCGCGGGCACCCCGCCGGTCGGCGAAGGGGACGTCGCCCAGGAGCTCCGCCCGCCGCTTCAGTTCGGCGCCCAGCGCCTGGGCGAACTCCCGCATCCGGACCGGGTCCGAGGCGACCAGGTGCCCGGTGACGTGCGGCAGCTCCGTACAGGCCGCGAGGCCCTCGCCGCGCTCGCCGCCGGCCCCGTCCACGAGGACCAGGCCGAGCCGGTCGGGGCGGCCGCCCGCCGCGAGCGAGGCGGCGATCGAGCGGAGCAGTTCCGTACGGCCGCTGCCCGCCGGGCCCTCGATCAGCAGGTGCGGCCCCTCCCGGGTGAGGTCCACGGACAGCGGCCCGCGCGGACCCGCGCCCAGGACGACCGTCCCCTCCCCGGCGGAGGCCCAGCGGGCCATCAGGGAGGCGGGCGTGGCCCGCGCGAGCCCCAGTTCGTCGAGGAGCCGGGAGGACGGGGGCAGCGCGGCGGCCCGGCCGTGCGGGGCCGCCGGGGTCTCCGGCCGCAGCGGGGCCAGCGCCCGCGCGAACCGCTCGGCCCAGGCGACGGAGACCGCGTCGACCACGCCGACGGTGCCGTGGCCCGCCACGTGTCCGCCGGTGGTCCGCAACAGCCGCAGCGCCGTCGCCACGTCACCGCTCAGGAGCGCGGCGGCCCCGCACTCGCGGAACGCGAGGGACGCGGCGCACGCGGCCTCGTACGTCGCGGCCACCGGCGACACCGGGGAGGCCGGGGGCGCCTCGGCGAGGCAGAGGAGGTGGATGCCGGCCGCCGCCCCGGCCCCGGCGAGCCGCGCCACCGTCTCGCGCAGCGCCGCCGTGCCGGGGTCGCCGTCCACGACGACGACCGTCCGGGGACCCTCGTGGCGGGCGGCGGCGTCGGCGACGGCCGCGCGGTCCGCGCTGGGCCAGCCGGGGCCGAGCGGACCGTCGTCGAGCCGCCGGGTCAGTTCGGAGGTCCGCGCGTGGGCCTGCTCGCGGTCGTACGCCAGGAGGAGCCGGCAGTCCTGGCCGTGGGCGGGCCGGACGTGCGGGAGCCAGCCCAGCCAGCCCCAGGCGCGGCGCCGCTCCTCCAGGGACCGGTTCCGGTCGGCGCTGAGGAGCACGATCTCCAGGTCGGAGGGGGAGTGCAGGGCGGCGAGCTGGGCCACCACCGAACGGGCCAGACCGGCGAGCCGGTCGCCGGGGCCGGCCAGGCCGAGCGAACCGGTCTCGCGCAGTCCGGCGGTGACCGGTACGCCGGAGAGTTCGGCGCGGTCCGTGGTGCCGAGCCGGACCGCCAGGAACTCCGGGTGGTCCGGGGCGCGCTCCCAGAGCCGGGGACCGGGGCCGAGGGCGTTGAGCAGGACGGTGGCCGGGTCGGGCCAGGTGTCGGCGCCCGGCACGGGGCCGTGGGCGCCGGCGTCCCGCAGGACACCGGTGTGCGCCCCGGGCGGCCGCGGGGCCCCGGCGGGGGCCGGAAGCTCCTCGCGGCCGCCGGCGAGGCGCCGGGCCCACGCGCCGAGCCCGCGCCTGCCGCCCGTCCGGACGGACGCGGCCGGGGGCGGGGACGTCGATACGTGGTCGTGGTCGCGGTCCCGGCCCCGGGACCGGTCGGCCTCCGGGGGCCCGCCGTACGCCTCGCCGCCGTCGGCGCCGTCGGCGCCGTTCCCGTGACCGTCCTCGTGCGTGCCGCGGTGTCCGTGCTCCTCGCGCGCGGGACCCCGGACGTGGTCGTGCCCGTCGCCGTGGGGGCCGTCGCCGTGGAAACCGCCCGGGGCGCCGTCGTACGAGCCGCCCCCGCCGCCGTACGGGCCGTCGGGTCCGCCGTGCCACGCGAGTCCGTGCCCGCCGTGGGTCGTGTCGTCCGCCGGTCCTGCCGGGACCGTGACGCTTCCCGCCGGGACCGGCCTGCCGGGGCCCGCCCACCCGTCGGCCCCGCGCGTGAGCCGCAGGTGGCCCTCGCCGTCCGGGGCCGTCGCCACCGGGTCCGTGCCGGGGCCGTCGCCCGGCCCGGTCAGGCGCAGGGCGGACTCGCCGAGGCGCAGCAGCGCGCCCGGACGGAGCCGGACCGGCCGGTCGCCCACGGGGACGCCGTCGAGGACCGTGCCGTTGGTGGAGCCCCGGTCGACGACCGTGATCCGGCCGTCCCCGCCGACGGTCACCGTGCAGTGCGCGCGGGAGACGTCCGGGTCGTCCAGCGGCACGTCGGCGTCGGCGGAACGGCCGATCCTGACCGTTCCCCCGTGCAGCAGGTGCACCCCGCCCGCGTCCGGGCCCGCCACCACGTGCAGCCGGGCGGCGGCGGGCTCCCCCGCCCGGTCGTCCGGGCCGGGGACCTGGAGCGAGAGGACCGCGCCGTCGACCAGCGGGGGTTCGCCGAGCACGCAGCGCCGTCCGTCCAGCCGCTCCGCGCCCGCGTAGAGCACGGTCGTGCCCGACGTGGAGGACTCGGGGCCGGTGACGGCGGAGGCCAGGTGCGAGGCCACGGCGGAGAGCGCCGTCCCGGCGGGGGCGGTGACGAGCACGTCGCAGGCGCGCCCGGCGCCGGGGCCGGCGTGTGGCGCGAGGACGGTCAGCCGGATCTGCATCGCCGTCAGCGGTCCCTTCTGCGCGACGTGCCCGGCAGGGGGACCGCCCTGTGTCTCCCCCCACCCGGCACGGACGCGTCGTCCGGTACAGGTCGGCACGGCGCGGGGCTCCCGACCCCTGACGCGGCGTGCTGAGGGCATCCTCGCACCTGCCACTGACAACGCGCCCGCCGGTCGGCCGTAAGTGATCTTGAATGGTCGGCTGTGGACGTAAAAATGCCTGGTTGGACATGCCTTCGGAACATGTACGGCAACCGTCCCGCTCGAAGAAGCGTCTTCTTCCGGACAGGACCGGGCCCCGTTCCGGGCACCTTCGGTCGGAGCCGGGCCGCGACCGTGCGCGGGACCGGGCCGGCGCGGCACCGGGAGCGGGCGCGGCACCGGACCGGCCCCCGTCCGCCGGGAGCCCGCCGGGCCGGCGCGCCGGCCCGGAACCGCCCCGTGGACGACCGGTCCGGCACCCGTTCGGCGGCACTAAAGTGGGTCGGACATCCGGACGGGTCACAACAAGAGGACCACGAGGACCAAGAGGACCACGAGGACCACGAGGACAGGGCCCCCCGGGACACCGCGGGGACCCCCCGAGGACCACGACCAGCAGGGAGCGCGTGACGTGCGGCCTATCGGCAGCAAGTACCTGCTCGAGGAGCCGCTCGGCCGCGGCGCCACGGGCACCGTCTGGCGAGCCCGCCAGAGGGAGACGGCGGGCGCCGAGGCGGCCGTGCCCGGCCAGCCGGGCGAGACCGTCGCGATCAAGGTCCTCAAGGAGGAGCTGGCCAACGACGCGGACATCGTGATGCGCTTCCTGCGCGAGCGGTCCGTGCTGCTGCGGCTCACCCACCCGAACGTCGTGCGCACCCGCGACCTGGTCGTGGAGGGCGACGTCCTCGCCCTCGTCATGGACTTGGTCGAGGGCCCCGACCTGCACCGGTACATCCGGGAGAACGGCCCGCTCACCCCGGTCGCCGCCGCGCTCCTCACCGCCCAGATCGCCGACGCGCTCGCCGCCAGCCACGCCGACGGCGTCGTCCACCGCGACCTGAAGCCGGCCAACGTCCTGCTCGCCGAGCGGAACGGCGAGATGCACCCGATGCTCACCGACTTCGGCATCGCGCGCCTCGCGGACTCCCCGGGCCTGACCCGCACCCACGAGTTCGTCGGCACGCCCGCGTACGTGGCGCCCGAGTCCGCCGAGGGCCGCCCGCAGACCTCCGCCGTGGACATCTACGGCGCGGGCATCCTCCTGTACGAGCTGGTCACCGGCCGTCCCCCGTTCGCGGGCGGCACCGCCCTTGAGGTCCTGCACCGCCACCTCAGCGAGGAGCCGCGCCGCCCCTCGACCGTGCCCGGACCCCTGTGGACGGTCATCGAGCGCTGCCTCGACAAGGACCCGGACCGGCGCCCGAGCGCCGTGAACCTCGCCCGCGGCCTGCGCGCGGTCGCCGCCGGCACCGGCGTGCACGCCACGCCCGCCCAGATCGAGGCGGCGGACGGCGTCGGGGCGCTCCTCGCCCCCGACCCGGCACCCGCGCCGGTCCCGGAGACCCCCGGGGCCGCCGACCCGACCCAGGTGCTGTCCCACGGCGCTCCCGGGGCCGCCGACCCCACCCAGGTGCTGCCCGCCGGGGCGCCCCCGCGGTACGACCCCGCCGCCCCGACCGGCGTCATGCCGGTCGGGGGGCCGGGCGGCGCCGCCGACCCGACGGCCGTCATGCCCCCCGTCCCGCCGGGCCCGCCGCAGGCCGGGCAGGGCGAGGAGCCGCATCCCTGGCAGAGCCAGCTGCGCGCCGCCCGCGACCGCAACGAGCAGACGCAGATGCACTACCTGGACCCGGGCCAGGACCCCCTGCGCCGGCGCCCGCAGCGGCAGCCGCAGCCCCCGCAGAACCAGCCGCAGCCCGGCGCGTACGGGCAGCAGCACGGGCAGCAGCCCCCGCCGTACCAGCCGCAGCGGCCCGCCCCCCAGCCGTACGCGCAGCAGCAGCACCAGCCGCAGCAGTACGCGCCCCCGCCGCAGCCCGCCCCGCAGCAGCGGTACGCCCCGCCCCAGCAGCAGTACGCGCCCCCGCAGCCGCCTCCCCAGGCGCCCGCGCCGCGCGAGCCGCGGCCGCCGCGACCGCCGCGGCAGCGCGGCGCCAACCCGATGCGGATCCCGGGCCTCGGCTGCCTCAAGGGCTGCCTGTTCACGATCGTCCTGTTCGTGGTCGCCGGCTGGCTCGTCTGGGAGCTGACCCCGCTCCAGGACTGGGTGGCCCAGGGCAAGGGCTACTGGGAGGCGATCGGCGACGGCGTCTCGTCGTTCAGCGACTGGGTCTCCAAGCTGTTCGACAGCGCGGGCACGGGCACCGGCACCTCGGGTGCTACCGGCGGTAAAGGGCAGTAATATTGCCGATTTATCGACTTCCGAGGGGAGTTTTCCCCTCGGAAGTGACGACCGGCGGCCGTGGACGCGTAGCTTGGGCGTGAACCGCAGCCGCTGAGGGAGCAGTCTTGGCACGGAACATCGGCAGCCGCTACACCGCCCACCAGATCCTCGGCCGGGGCAGCGCCGGAACGGTGTGGCTCGGCGAGGGCCCCGAGGGGCCCGTCGCCGTCAAACTGCTGCGTGAGGACCTGGCCTCCGACCAGGAGCTGGTCGGCCGCTTCGTCCAGGAGCGGACCGCCCTGCTCGGCCTCGACCACCCGCGGGTGGTGAAGGTGCGCGACCTGGTGGTGGACGGCAACGACCTCGCCCTCGTCATGGACCTGGTGCGCGGCACCGACCTGCGCACCCGCCTCGACCGCGAGCGCCGCCTCGCCCCCGAGGCCGCCGCCGCGATCGTCGCCGACGTGGCCGACGCCCTGGCCGCCGCGCACGCCGCCGGGGTCGTCCACCGCGACGTCAAGCCCGAGAACATCCTCCTCGACATGGAGGGCCCGCTCGGGCCCGGCGGTTCCCACCCCGCCCTCCTCACCGACTTCGGCGTCGCCAAGCTGATCGACACCCCCGGCCGCACCAGGGCCACCCGGATCATCGGCACCCCCGACTACCTCGCCCCCGAGATCGTCGAGGGCCTGCCGCCGCGCGCCGCCGTCGACATCTACGCCCTCGCGACCGTCCTGTACGAGCTGCTCGCCGGCTTCACCCCGTTCGGCGGCGGCCACCCGGGCGCGGTCCTGCGCCGCCACGTCACCGAGACCGTCGTCCCGCTGCCCGGCATCCCCGAGGAGCTGTGGCAGCTGCTCGTGCAGTGCCTCGCCAAGGCCCCGGCCTCCCGGCTGCGCGCCTCCGAGCTGGCCGCCCGCCTCCGGGACGTGCTGCCGCTGCTCAAGGGCATCCCGCCGCTGGACGTGGACGAGCCCGACGCGGAGCCGGAGCCGTACGAGGAGGACGGGTACGCCACCGTCGCGGGCGCCGTCGCGCCCGGCCCGCGCCGGGCCGCCGTCCCGCTCGTCCCGGGGGCCTCCGCCGACTCCCACCGCGACACCCACACCTCCATGCGGGTCCCGGCCCCCGACGAACTCTCCGGCGGTCCGCTCGGCACGGCCCGCGCCCCCCGCCCGGCGGGCGCCCGCCGCCCCGGCTCGGCCCGCCACAAGGCGGGCGCGGTCCGCAAGCGCCGGATCACCCTCGCCGTCGCGGCGGTCGTGCTGGCGGGCGCGCTCGGGGCCGGCGGCTACCTCGCGACCTCCGGGGACGCGGAGACCCCGCCGCGGGACTCGAAGCAGTCCTCGACGCCGTAGGCCGTGTCCGGAAAGTCCCGCCTGGGTCGCGGCGCCCGGCACGCACGCTCACCGCGTTGCCGAAATGCCCCAGTAGCTCCGCTACGAGGGCATCCCGGCGCCTTGCGATCGCACGCACCGGACGCCGCGACCCCTGCCCTCCGGGCAGACGGCGCTACTTTCCGGACACGACCCAGGGGACGGGCCGGGGCGGGACCGGCCGCCGGGACACCCCCCGGCCGTCACGGGTTCGGCTCCCCGCCCGGAGCCGTTACGCTGGACGCGTGGCAGTCGTCGATGTATCCGAAGAGCTGAAGTCCCTCTCCTCGACCATGGGGTCGATCGAGGCCGTCCTGGACCTCGAGAAGCTGAGGGCCGACATCGCCGTGCTCGAAGAGCAGGCCGCGGCCCCGTCCCTGTGGGACGACCCGGAGGCGGCGCAGAAGATCACGAGCAAGCTTTCGCACCTCCAGGCCGAGGTCCGCAAGACCGAGACCCTGCGCGGGCGGATCGACGACCTCGCGGTGCTCTTCGAGCTCGCCGAGGAGATGGACGACCCGGACACCCTCGCCGAGGCGGAGGCGGAGCTGGTCTCCGTCCGCAAGGCCCTCGACGAGATGGAGGTCCGCACCCTCCTCTCCGGCGAGTACGACGAGCGCGAGGCCCTGGTCAACATCCGGGCCGAGGCCGGCGGCGTCGACGCCTCCGACTTCGCCGAGCGGCTCCAGCGCATGTACCTGCGCTGGGCGGAGCGCCACGGCTACTCGACCGAGGTCTACGAGACCTCGTACGCGGAGGAGGCCGGCATCAAGTCGACCACCTTCGTGGTGAAGGCCCCGTACGCCTACGGCACGCTCTCCGTCGAGCAGGGCACCCACCGGCTCGTCCGCATCTCGCCCTTCGACAACCAGGGGCGCCGCCAGACCTCCTTCGCCGGCGTCGAGATCCTGCCCGTCGTCGAGTCGTCCGACCACGTCGAGATCGACGAGTCCGACCTGCGCGTCGACGTCTACCGCGCCTCGGGACCGGGCGGACAGGGCGTCAACACGACCGACTCGGCCGTGCGCATCACGCACCTCCCGACCGGCATCGTGGTCTCCTGCCAGAACGAGCGCTCCCAGATCCAGAACAAGGCGAGCGCCATGAACGTCCTGCAGGCCAAGCTCCTGGAGCGCCAGCGCCAGGAGGAGCGGGCCAGGATGGACGCCCTGAAGGACAGCGGCAGCTCCTGGGGCAACCAGATGCGTTCGTACGTCCTCCACCCGTACCAGATGGTCAAGGACCTCCGCACGGAGTTCGAGGTCGGCAACCCGCAGGCCGTCCTGGACGGCGAGATCGACGGCTTCCTGGAGGCCGGCATCCGCTGGCGCAAGCAGCAGGACAAGTAGTCCACGGTTCCGCCCGCCGGGCCCCGCACCGACACGGTGCGGGGCCCGGCGTCGTTCCTCACCGCGCGCGTTCGCTGACGCAAGCGGAAGACGGACCACCGAGGCACTATGTCGACAAGACAACCGCCTTTCCGGAAGCCGGTGTTCGGCGTTTACGTCACAGTTGCATCATCGCATGTCGGGCGAGTGGTGATCTTTCGGGCATCGCACGCGCAACGACCTTGACGCCTCATCGGAAACTCGGAAGGGTGTCGTACTGGCATGCGCGTTGCTGGGGCGCGTGTGAACGGGGGCCGGTCCAGTCGTGACGTCGCCCCTGCCGCGCGGACCCCGAGCGCTGCCCCATGACGAGTTGAGCTACTGGGGGTAGCAACCAGATGACCAAGCAGATGCGAATCCGTATCGCGCGCGTCGCCGCCGCCGCGGTGATCGCCGGCGGTGCGTCGCTCACCGCGGCGGGGGCCGCGCAGGCCGTGGGGGCCTTCGGGGACGGCGAGCCGGACCCGACGCCCACCTGCATTCCCGGCACCGTCGGTTGCGAGGAGACCGAGCCGCCGGTCACCACGCCGCCGACCACCGAGCCGCCGGTGACCACTCCGCCCACCACGGAGCCGCCGGTCACCACGCCGCCGACCACCGAGCCGCCGGTGACCACTCCGCCCACCACCGAGCCGCCGGTCACCACTCCGCCGACCACCGAGCCGCCGGTGACCACTCCGCCCACCACGGAGCCGCCGGTCACCACTCCGCCCACCACGGCGCCGCCGACCACGGGGCAGCCGGGTACGAACCCGCCGGCCACGAACCCGCCGGGCACCACTCCGACGACCGCTGTCCCGGGTCCGGGCGGCACGAGCGCTCCCGGTACCGGCGCGCCCGACAACTGCACCGTCGACCTCGACGGGGTCGAGTGCGCGGGTGCCGGCAACGGCACCCCGGGCAACAACAACCCCGACACCAACAACGCCGGTTCGCAGCCCGTGCAGCAGGGCCAGGCGAAGGAGGAGCTCGCCGAGACCGGCGCGGCCGAGACCTCGTTCCTGCTCATCGGCGCCGCGACCATGATCGCCGGTGGCATCGGCTTCCGCATGCTGCCGCGTCTCGTCGCCGGCGGCCGTACCGCCGCCTGACGGTTCCGTACGCGACGGAGGGCCGGGGAGACCTCTCCCCGGCCCTCCGCCGTGTTTCCGGGCCCGTACGGGGCCGCCGGACGGCTCCTAGACCGTGCGGACCGCCGTGAGCAGCGCGATCGCCGCCAGCAGGGCGATCGCCAGTGTCAGGAGCATCGCGGGGGACGGCCCCCGGGGGGTCAGGCGCTCCCGGTTCGCGCGGCAGACGGGGCAGCGGCCCTCGGCGACCGGGGCCGCGCAGTTGGCGCACACCAGTCGGTCGTAGGTCATACGCTCTCCTCCTCCCGCACCGGGAACACGTCGGGACAACGTGCGGGGGATTCCGGACGTTCCCCCTACCACTGTGCCAGCTCCGCGTCGTTTCGGCGCGCCCCGCCGGTCCGCCGCCCTCCACCCGGAAGGGCGAAAAGGATATACCGCGCAAGCCAGGACCGCGACTGCGAGGGCCGTCCCCGGTCGCGTAAGGTCACGCACACCTACTCCCGGCCGACCGTGGTGCATCCGTGATCCGATTCGACAACGTCTCCAAGTCCTATCCGAAGCAGAACCGCCCCGCGCTCCGGGACGTCTCCCTGGAGATCGAGAAGGGGGAGTTCGTCTTCCTCGTCGGTTCCTCGGGCTCCGGAAAGTCGACTTTCCTGCGGCTGCTCCTCCGCGAGGAGCGCGCCAGTCAAGGCCAGGTGCACGTCCTCGGCAAGGACCTGGCCCGGCTGTCCAACTGGAAGGTGCCGCACATGCGACGCCAACTCGGCACCGTCTTCCAGGACTTCCGCCTGCTGCCCAACAAGACCGTGGCCCAGAACGTGGCCTTCGCCCAGGAGGTCATCGGCAAGCCGCGCGGCGAGATCCGCAAGGCCGTCCCGCAGGTGCTCGACCTCGTCGGGCTCGGCGGCAAGGAGGACCGGATGCCGGGCGAGCTCTCCGGCGGTGAGCAGCAGCGCGTCGCCATCGCCCGGGCCTTCGTCAACCGGCCCATGCTGCTGATCGCCGACGAGCCCACCGGCAACCTCGATCCGCAGACCTCCGTCGGCATCATGAAGCTGCTCGACCGCATCAACAGGACAGGGACCACCGTCGTCATGGCGACCCACGACCAGAACATCGTCGACCAGATGCGCAAGCGCGTCATCGAGCTCGAGAAGGGCCGCCTCGTCCGCGACCAGGCGCGCGGCGTCTACGGATACCAGCACTGAGCCCGTAGCGAGCAGGAGGAGAAAGCAGACCCATGCGCGCTCAGTTCGTGCTTTCCGAGATCGGCGTCGGTCTCCGGCGCAACCTGACGATGACCTTCGCCGTCATCGTCTCCGTGGCCCTCTCGCTCGCCCTCTTCGGCGGCGCGCTGCTCATGCGTGAGCAGGTCAGCACGATGAAGGACTACTGGTACGACAAGGTCAACGTTTCCATCTTCCTCTGCAACAAGGCCGACGCGGCCACCGCGGGCAAGTGCCCCAAGGGCGCGGTCACCACGCAGCAGAAGGAGCAGATCGAGGCCGACCTGAAGAAGATGGACATCGTCGAGTCCGTCCAGCGGGAGACGGCCGACGAGGCGTTCAAGCGCTACAAGGAGCAGTACGGCGACACCGCCATCGCCTCCGTGGTGACGCCGGACCAGATGCAGGAGTCGTTCCGGGTCAAGCTCAAGGACCCGGAGAAGTACAAGGTGGTGGCCACCGCCTTCGCCGGGCGGGACGGCGTCGAGTCGGTCCAGGACCAGCGGAACATCCTGCAGAACCTCTTCGACCTGATGAACGGCATGAACATCGCCGCCCTCGGCGTCATGGGCCTGATGCTGGTCATCGCGCTGATGCTGATCGTCAACACCGTCCGCGTCTCGGCCTTCAGCCGTCGCCGCGAGACCGGGATCATGCGGCTCGTGGGCGCGTCCAGCTTCTACATCCAGATGCCGTTCATCATGGAGGCCGCCTTCGCCGGACTCCTCGGCGGCGGCGTCGCCTGCGTGCTGCTGCTCGTCGGCCGGTACTTCCTGATCGACCACGGCATCGCGCTGGCCGAGAAGATGCAGCTGGTCAACTTCATCGGCTGGGACGCGGTGTTCGCCAAGCTGCCGCTGGTGATCGCCATCGGTCTCCTGATGCCGGCCGTGGCGGCCTTCATCGCGCTGCGCAAGTACCTGAAGGTGTGAGAAAGCACCCGTCGTGACGGATGGCGTCGTACGGCCACGGCCCGTGCGGCGCCTTCGCCCTGTCCTAGAGTGGGCGGCATGCCCGACGGCACCGACCTTCTCCGTCCCCGGCCCCGCGGAGCGTTCCGCGGGGCCGTTCTGACGCTGGTCTTCACCGGCGTCCTCGCCACCGCCGCCGCCACCGACTCGCTGCCGCGGCAGGAGCCCGCGGGGAAGCGGGCCGAGGCGCTCCCCGGTCCGGGCTCCCGGGCCCCGGGCCGCACGCCCGTCGACGCCGCCGCGCTCGGCCGGGCCGCCGCCGCGGCCATGGCGGACGGGAAGTCGGGCAAGCAGGCCGCCGAGGAGTTCGTCAGCCGCAGCGGCGACCGCTGGGGCGCGGTCTACGACCGGCGGGAGTACGCGGAGTTCGAGCAGGCCCTCGACGGGGCCTACACGGGCGTCGGGCTCTCCGCGGGCCGGGCCGGCGAGGGGCGCGTCCGGGTGACCCGGGTCCGGCCGGGCGGACCCGCCGACCGGGCCGGACTGCGGGCCGGCGACCGGCTGGTCTCCGTCGACGGGCGCCCGGTGGACGGCCTCTCCGTCTCCGAGACCGTCGCCCTGCTGCGCGGCGACGGCGTCCCCGGCTCGCCCGTCGCCCTGGGGGTCGAGCGCGGGCGCGCGGCCTGGACGCCGACCCTGCGCCGGGCCCGGCTCGCGACGGACCCGGTGACCGTCCGCCGCCTCGACGACGGGGCGGTGCTGATCCGGGTCGAGGCGTTCACCAAGGGCGCCGGCACGCGCGTGCGGGAGGCGGTGCGGAAGGCCCCGGCCGGCGCCGGGGTCCTGCTGGACCTGCGGGGCAACTCCGGCGGCCTCGTCACGGAGGCCGCCACCGCCGCCTCCGCCTTCCTGGACGGCGGACTCGTCGCCACCTACGACGTGGCGGGCGAGGAGCGGGCGGTGTACGCGGAGGGCGGCGGCGACACCGGCCGGCCCCTGGTGGCGCTGGTCGACGGGGGCACGATGAGCGCGGCCGAACTGCTCACCGGCGCCCTCAAGGACCGGGGACGGGCCGTCACGGTCGGCTCCCGAACCTTCGGCAAGGGCGCGGTCCAGATGCCGAGCCCCCTGCCCGACGGGTCGGTCGCCGAGCTGACCGTCGGCCACTACCGGACCCCCGCCGGGCACACCGTCGACGGACGCGGCATCACGCCCGACCTGGCGGCGGGGGAGCGGGCCGAGGAGCGGGCGAGAACGGTATTGAGTGGCCTCGGAGGGGCCTCGTAGTGCGAAAATGGCCGCACTATGGCCAAGGGACTCGTGAACGTGCAGGGCAAGCCTGCCAAGAAGAACCAGGACAAGGCGCCGGAGCGCAAGCTCATCGCGCAGAACAAGAAGGCGCGGCACGACTACCACGTCATCGACACCTACGAGTGCGGTGTGGTGCTCATGGGCACCGAGGTGAAGTCGCTGCGCATGGGGCGGGCCTCGCTGGTCGACGGCTTCGTCCAGATCGACAACCACGAGGCGTGGCTGTACAACATCCACGTCCCCGAGTACATGCAGGGCAGCTGGACCAACCACTCCGCCAAGCGGAAGCGGAAGCTGCTCCTCCACCGGGAGGAGATCGACAAGCTGGAGGCGAAGTCGCAGGAGACGGGTCACACGATCGTGCCCCTCGCGCTGTACTTCCTGAACGGCCGGGTCAAGGTCGAGATCGCCCTCGCCAAGGGCAAGAAGGAGTACGACAAGCGCCAGACCCTGCGCGAGAAGCAGGACACGCGCGAGACGAACCGCGCCATCGCGGCGGCCAAGCGGCGCCAGCGCGCGGCGCAGTCCGGCTAGGCCCTCCCTTCCGGATCGGGCCGGCTCCCGGGAATACGCTGGCGGCGTCCGCCGTTGGTCACGTACGATGGAGCCCGCACACCTCGCGAGGGGTGCGCACCTTGAAAAATCAACATGGGGATGATCGGTTTCGACAGCGGATACCGATGCAGAGGAAGCGTGTCGAGGAAGCGGCAATGATCTCGTAAACCATATGTCGCAACCAATAATCGCCAACTCCAAGAGCGATAACTCCCGCTTCGCCCTCGCTGCCTAATTTTTAGGTAACGAACAGAAGCCTCTGTGAGGAGCGTCAGCCCGGGGATGGTCCCGACCCGGATCCTGGCGTCATTAAGGGATCTAAACCTCCCACCCCGGTCACGGGGGTCGGAGGGAAATCAAACAGTGACTGAGCCCGTCGGAGACTTGTCCGCGTGATCTCCGGGGCCGAGAAACGCGTAGCGGACTGCACACGGAGAAGCTCTGTTTCCGTACCGTTGGACGCGGGTTCGATTCCCGCCATCTCCACCGAGCGTCCGGGGCACCGTCCCCGGACACCTCATCCCATGTGGGCGAAGGCCCGGCGGTCGTCACGACCGCCGGGCCTTCGTCGTGTCACGCGCACCGGGCGGTCGTACCGGCCTGCCGGTGACGGCCGCCGACGCGGAAGGCCGAGGCCAGGGCCAGTGCTGCGGCCGCCGCCGCGAGCGGGACCAGGAAGCCGGAGGACGGGAACGGGGCGTGGTCGGCGGCCCAGCCGCCGGACGCCGAGCCGGCCGCGATGCCCGCGAGGAGCGCGGTCACGGCCAGGGTCATGCCCTCGTTGAGCCGCGCCGCGGGCGTGAGGCGCTGGAGCAGGCCCATGCCCGTCACCATCGTCGGGGCCGTGGCCACGCCCGCCACGAGCAGGCCGGCGGCCAGGGCGAGCAGCGAGCCGGTGGACGCGGCGAGCAGCGGCAGCGCCATCAGGGCCGTCATCGCGGCCAGGCAGGTGCGCAGCCGTACGGTGCGGCGGGCGCGGCCGTAGAGCAGGCCGGCGGCGCAGGAACCCGCCGCCTGGAGGGCGAGGACCGGACCGGCGACGGGCCCGTCCACGTACGCCAGGGTCACCACCTCCATGGAGCCGAAGACCGCTCCGGTGGCGAGGAAGACCGCGAGCAGCGGCGCCGTGCCGGGGGCACGCAGCGGGGAGCCCGCCGGGGTGCGGGGGGCGACCGGCGGTTCGGTGGAGCGCTGAGCCGTGAAGAGGAGGACCCCGCCGAGGAAGAGGGCGGTGGCGGTGAGCGTCCCCGCCTCGGGGAAGAGCGCGGAGCAGAGGACGGCGGCGAGCACCGGGCCGAGCATGAAGCAGAGTTCGTCGGCGGCCTGCTCGAAGGCGTTGGCGGTGTGCAGCGCGTCCGGGTCGTCCCGCAGGAGGTGGGCCCAGCGGGCCCGGGACATCCCGCCCGTGTTCGGGGCGGTCGCGGTGACGGCGGTCGTCACGAAGAGCGCCCAGAGCGGGGCCCGTTCGTGGACGCACAGCGACAGGACCAGATGGCCCAGGGCCGCGTACGCGGCGGCCGGGACCGCGACCCGGGCCTGCCCGTACCGGTCGACCAGCCGGGCGATCAGGGGAGCGGTCACGGAGCCGACGGCCAGGCCGGTGGCGGTGACCGCGCCGGCCAGGGCGTAGGAGCCGTACGCCGCCGCGATCATGATCACGGCGCTGACGCCGAACATGCCCGCGGGCAGCCGGGCGATCAGGCCCCCGGCGGTGAAGGCGCGGGTGCCGGGACGGGCGAAGAGGCGGAGGTAGGGATTGCGGGGGAGGACGTCCGGGCGGCCGCGGTCGCGGCGGGGCCCGTACGGGCGGTCGTGTCCGTACGGATGGTCGTGGTCGTGGTCGCGGTAGCGGGGGGCGAAGGCCGGGCCCGCCGGGGTGGGGATGAGGTCCGGTTGCGGCATGGGACAAGGCTCGGGTGCGCGGCCCCGGCCGGTCCAACACCTGATCGATGGCCATTCACGCACCTGTGTTGTTGAATGCGGCGTGGCCTCCTCGTACGACATCGACCCCCGCCTCCTGCGCGCCTTCGCCGCCGTCGCCGAGGAGCTGCACTTCACCCGCGCCGCCGCCCGGCTCTACGTCGCCCAGCAGGCCCTCAGCCGGGACGTGCGGCGCCTGGAGCGCGAGCTGGACGCCGAACTCTTCGTACGGACCACCCGGCAGGTCGCCCTCACCCCCGACGGCGAACGGCTCCTGCCGCACGCGCGCCGGGTCCTCGCCGCCCACGACGAGCTGAGGGACGCCTTCCGGGCCGCGTCCCGGCCCCTCCTGGTCGACCTCAACAGCCCCGGCCTCGCCCACGAGCGCGTGCTGCGCCGGGCCCGCGAACTCGCCCCCGACCTCGAACTGATGGCCCGCTACGAGAGCGGGCTCACCGGCGCCGCGCGGGCCGTCGCCGCCGGCCGCCTCGACGCCTCCTTCGGCCGCTACGGAGGACTCGACGGCGGGCTCAGGGCGGGGCTCGACGCGCAGTTCGTGCGGTACGAGCCGATGGCCGTGGTCCTGCCCGGGGACCATCCGCTCGCCGGACTCCCCGAGGTCCCGCTCGCCGCGCTCGCCGGGGAGCGGATCTACGCCGGCGCCGGGAACGAGCGCACCCCCGAGTGGACCGACCTCGCCGCGCGGCTCTTCGCCGGGCGCGGCATCGGCATCGCCCCGCCCGCGCCGCTCGCCGTCGGCAAGGAGGAGTTCCGCCGGATCATGGCCAAGTACGGGAACCCCGTCCTCGCCGTCGTGGACTTCCCGCCCATGCCCGGCTGCGTCCTGCGTCCCCTCGTGGACCCCGTCCCGCTGTCACCCGTGAGCCTGGTGTGGCGCAAGGGGCTCCGCCATCCCGGCCTGGACGCCCTCCGGACCGCCGCCGCCGAGATCGGCACCCGGGAGGGCTGGCGGGTCCGCCCGCCGGGTGCCTGGCTGCCGGAGGACGAACCGGGCCTGCCCCGGGACTGAGGGGCGCGGACGGCCCCGCCGGCCCGGGACCGGCGGGCACGCCGGCCCGTCCCTCTCAGGGGCCGCGTCCGGCGGGTGAGCGCAAGGTTGCCCCGCCGTCACTCCGCGGCACCGGACCGAAACGCGGCCTCCCTAGCGTCGGTGCCCGGAGGACCGGGGCCGTGGACGCCCCGGGTCCCGACACCCGGAGGTGGGACATGGGCGGCCGGTGGATCGAACGGTGGGAACCGGAGGACGAGACCTTCTGGCGCGAGGAGGGGGAGCGGATCGCGCGGCGGAACCTGGTCTTCTCCGTGTTCTCCGAGCACATCGGCTTCTCGGTCTGGAGCCTGTGGTCGGTCATGGTCCTGTTCATGGGCCCGGAGTACGGGATCGACCCCGCCGGCAAGTTCTTCCTGATCGCGACCGCCACCCTGGTCGGCGCGCTGATCCGGGTCCCGTACGCCTTCGCCGTCGCCCGGTTCGGCGGCCGGAACTGGACCGTCGCCGGCGCCCTGCTGCTCCTGCCGCCGACCGGCCTCGCCCTCGTCGTGACGGAACCCGGCACGTCGTACGCCACCTTCCTCCTGGTGGCGGCGCTCACCGGTGTCGGCGGTGGCAACTTCGCCTCCTCCATGGCCAACATCAACGCCTTCTTCCCGCTGCGGAAGAAGGGCTGGGCGCTCGGGCTCAACGCGGGCGGCGGCAACCTCGGCGTCCCCGTCGTACAGCTCGTCGGCCTCCTCGTCATCGGGACCGCCGGAGCGGCGCACCCCCGGCTCGTCCTCGGCGTCTACCTGCCCCTGGCCGTGGCCGCCGCCGTCTGCGCCGCGCTCTTCATGGACAACCTCGCCCCCGTCAGGAACGACACCGGCGCCGTGCGGGAGGCCGTGCGGGACCGGCACACCTGGATCCTGGCCCTCCTCTACGTCGGCACCTTCGGCTCCTTCATCGGCTACGGCTTCGCCTTCGGGCTCGTGCTGCAGACCCAGTTCGGCCGCACCCCGCTCCAGGCCGCCTCGCTCACCTTCCTCGGCCCGCTGCTCGGTTCGCTCCTGCGGCCCGTCGGCGGTTTCCTCGCCGACCGGTACGGCGGCGCCCGCATCACCCTGTGGACCTTCGCCGCGATGGCCGCCGCGACCTCCGTGGTGGTCCTCGCCTCCGCGACCGGGTCGCTCGCCGTCTTCCTCACCGGCTTCACCTGCCTCTTCGTCCTCAGCGGCCTCGGCAACGGCTCCACGTACAAGATGATCCCGGCGGTCTTCCTGTCCCAGGGGCGCCGCCGGGGACTCACGGGCGAGGACGCCGAGGCGTACGGGCGGCGGCTCTCCGGCGCCGCCATGGGGATCACCGGGGCGGTCGGCGGGCTCGGCGGACTCGGGATCAACCTCGCCTTCCGCCAGTCCTTCGCGACCGTCGGCACCGGCACCGCCGCGTTCGCCGCCTTCCTCGTCTTCTACGCGGTGTGCATGGGCGTCACCCGGGCGGTATACCTTCGACGCCCGGCGGTCACCGTGCCGGAGACCGCCGCCGCCGCGCACCCGGTTCCCCGGGCCGGTCGCGCGACGGTGTGAACCCGGTGCCCGGCCCGGACCGCCACGGTCGGGAAACCGGGGTCGTAACGGCAGGGAAACCGGGGCCGTAACGGCCAGGAAATACGGACGAACCGCGTCCGTCACGCGCTCCCGTCAGGCTCAGGACCCATGGACGAGCAAGAACACGGCCCCCTCGCCGGGCCTCTCGCGGGCTTCACCGTCGGCGTCACCGCGGCACGGCGCGCGGACGAACTCATCACGCTGCTGCGCCGGCGCGGTGCCACCGTCGTCCACGGCCCCGCCCTGCGGATCGTGCCCCTCGCCGACGACGCCGAACTCCTCGCCGCGACCAGGGAGCTCGTCGCCCGCGCCCCCGACGTCGTGATCGCCACCACGGCGATCGGCTTCCGGGGGTGGATCGAGGCCGCCGAGGGCTGGGGGCACGGGGAGGAACTGCTCGCCGTCCTGCGGGGCGTCGAACTCCTCGCCCGGGGGCCGAAGGTCAAGGGGGCCGTACGGGCCGCCGGGCTCAGCGAGTCCTGGTCGCCGTCCTCGGAGTCCATGGCCGAGGTCCTGGACCGGCTCCTCGCCGAGGGGGTGGCCGGCCGCCGGATCGCGCTCCAGCTGCACGGGGAGCCGCTGCCGGGCTTCGTGGAGGCGCTGACGGCGGGCGGGGCGGAGGTCGTCGGCGTTCCCGTGTACCGCTGGATGCCGCCGGAGGACCCCGTCCCCCTCGACCGGCTGCTCGACGCGGTCCTCGCCGGGAGCCTGGACGCGGTGACCTTCACCAGCGCCCCGGCGGCCGTCTCGCTGCTCGCCCGGGCGGGGGAGCGGGGGGCGCGGGAGGAGGTCGTCGCGGCGCTGCGGCACGGCGTGCTCGCGGTGTGCGTGGGGCCGGTGACCTCGCTGCCGCTGCAGGCGGAGGACATCGCCACGTACCAGCCCGAACGGTTCCGGCTCGGCCCCCTCGTCCAGGTCCTCTGCACCGAACTGCCCGCCCGCGCCCGGGTCCTCCCGGTCGCCGGACACCGCCTGGAGATCCGGGGCCACGCGGCCCTGGTGGACGGGGTCCTGCACCCCGTCCCGCCCGCCGGGATGGCCCTCCTGGGGCTCCTCGCCCGTCGCCCCGGCTGGGTCGTTCCCCGGGCCGAACTCCTCCGCGCCCTGCCGGGTGCCGGGCGCGACGAACACGCGGTGGAGACGGCGATGGCCCGCCTCCGGACCTCCCTCGGCGCCCCGAAGCTGATCCAGACCGTGGTCAAGCGCGGCTACCGGCTGGCCCTGGACCCGGCGGCGGAGGACAAGTACGACGGGTAGGGCCGGGACTCCGGGGGCGGGTGCGGACCCGTACGGGCCGTAGGGGCCGTACGACCCCTGCCGGGTCCCACCCGGGTCCCGTGCGACCACTACGGGTCTGTGGGGGCCTGTAGGGGTCGTACAGGCCCCTACGGCCCCTGGGGGCCCGGCCCCGGTCCCGTACCGCCCGACGGCTCCCGGCCGTCCTCCGTCCACGACCGCAGCTTCTCCGGGTTGCGGACCACCCAGATCCGGGAGACGCGGCCGTCGGCGACGTCGAACGAGGCCACGGTCACGACGGACCCCTCCCGCACGGCCACCAGCCCCGGCGCGCCGTTGACCGACCGTTCCAGGAGCCGGAGCCCCGGGGCCCGGTCGGCGATGCCCACCATGTACCGGGCGATGTCCGCGCCGCCCTCGACCGGGCGGAGGGCGGCGCCGGCCAGACCGCCGCCGTCGGCGGTCATCACGGCGGCCGGGTCGAGGAGGGCGACGAGGGCCGCGATGTCCTTGTTCTCCCACGCCTCCCGCACGCGCCGTACCGCGCCGGTCCGCCCGGCCGCCGCGGGGGCGGGCGCCGCGCCCGCCCGCCGCCGGGCGGAGGACGCCAGCTGCTTGCAGGCCGCCGGGGAGCGGTCGAGGACGCCGGCGATCTCGGCGAAGGGGTAGCGGAAGACGTCGTGCAGGACGAACGCCACCCGCTCGGCGGGCGTCATCGACTCCAGGACCACGAGGAAGGCCATGGACACCGACTCGTCCAGGACCATCTGGTCGGCGGGATCGGGAGGGCCCACGGGGACGGTCCCGCGGCCGCGGCCCCACTCGGCGCGGTCGGGCAGCGGTTCGGGCAGCCACGCGCCGACGTAGCGCTCGCGCCGGGCCCGCGCCGAGCCGAGCACGTCCAGACAGACGCGGCCGGTCACCGTCGTCAGCCAGGCGCCGGGGGACAGGACCTCCCCCCGCCGGGCCGGCGGCAGCGCGTACCAGCGCGCGTACGCCTCCTGCACGGCGTCCTCGGCCTCGGCCAGCGAACCGAGGAGCCGGTAGGCGACGTTGAGCAGCCGCCGCCGCTCACCGGCCACCACGCCGTCCGTCTCCCCGCTCCCGGTCTCTTCCGTGCCCCCGGCCGGCACGGCACCCCCGGCCGTCCCCCCGCTCCCGTCCGTCCCCACGCTTCCGTCCGCCCCCTCGCCTTACCTTTCGCGGGCCCGTCTCGTCGGACCCGCGAGACCTTATCGACCCACTGCCCCCGGGCAGAACGGAGGGACCGTCACATGGCCACCCAGACGACGGCGACGGCGACGGCACGGCACGGCTTCTCGTTCCTGCGGTGCTCGATCGCCCTGCAGACCCTGACCATCTTCGTCCAGGCCGTCTCCGCCGGGCTGCTCCTGACCACGTCCTACGGGGAGACGCTGCACAGCGTGGGAGCCCGCGTGACGTACGGGGCGACGATGCTGTACCTGCTCGCGGCGGTACTGGCGTGGAAGCCGGGCGGCGGCTCCCTCCGGCCCGTCCGGGACGCGTCCGGCTTCCTCCTCCTGGCCTCCGCCCAGGTCGTGCTCGGCATCGCGCACGTGCCGTCGGTCCACCTCCCGCTGGGCGTCCTGATGTTCGGCCTGAGCGTGCTGGCCCTGGCACGCCGCTGAGGCCCGGCCGGGACACCGGGCCGTGCCCCGCCGCGTCCGTCCGGGGCGGCGGGGCCCGTTACCGTACGCGGATGACCACCGAAGGACCCCGCATCCGGCCCGCCACCCCCGCCGACGCCCCCGCCCTCGCCCGGGCGGTGACGCGGAACCGGGCGTACATGAAGCCCTGGGAGCCGTACCGGCCCGAGCGGTACTACACGACCGAGGGGCAGGCCGAGCGGATCGCGGACGGCGGGGCGCGGTGGTTCGCCGTCGAGGGCGACGAGATCGTGGGCGTCGCCACGCTCTCCGGGATCGTCCTCGGCCCCCTTTGCAGCGCCTCCCTCGGCTACTGGGTCGATCCGGACCACGCCGGCCGGGGCCTCGCCACCGCCCTCCTGGAGGAGGCGTGCCGGGCCGCCCGCGAGGAGCTGGGGCTGCACCGGGTCGAGGCGTGCACCCTCCTCGGCAACCACGCCTCCCAACGGGTCCTCGCCAAGGGCGGTTTCGCCCGCGTCGGCACCGTGCCGCGCTACCTCCACATCGACGGGGAGTGGCGCGACCACCACCTGTTCCAGCGGCTGCTGCACGACGACCCGCCGCCCGGTGTTCCCGTTCCGGGAGATCCGGCCTGACACGGGGTCTCCGGTGGCGTACGCTCGACGGCTGCCCAGTGCACGTGAGAAGGGGGCCTTAGGTGGCCGCGCAGGAAGCCGTGGACACGGTCAGGGACCGTGAGATCGGTGTCGAGCAGGAACATCTTGACCGGGTCTACCGACGGCTGGAGGAGAAGATCCACGAGGCGGAGTTCCTGATGAACGACGCCGCCCAGCGCGGCCAGGTCGGCACGCCGGGCGCCCTCGCCGAACGCGACGCCCAGGTCTTCCGGGCCGGCATCCACCTCAACCGGCTCAACAACGAGTTCGAGGACTTCCTCTTCGGCAGGATCGACCTGCTGGACGGGAAGGACGGGAAGAAGGGTCCCGACGGGGCCTACACCTCCGTCGAGCCCGCCGACGACGCGGTGCGCCCGGATGGCACCGCCGACATCGGGGAGACCCTCCACATCGGCCGCATCGGGGTCCTGGACTCCGACTACGCGCCGCTCGTCATCGACTGGCGGGCCCCCGCCGCCGCGCCCTTCTACCGCTCCACGCCGGTCGACCCCGGCCGGGTCGTGCGCCGCCGGGTCATCCGCTCCAAGGGCCGCCGGGTCCTCGGCGTCGAGGACGACCTCATGCGCCCCGAGCTGAGGGCCTCCCTCGACGGGCACGAGCTGCCGGTGATCGGCGACGGCGCCCTGATGGCCGCCCTCGGCCAGGCCCGCGGCCACACCATGCGGGACATCGTCGCCTCCATCCAGGCCGAGCAGGACCTCGTCATCCGGGCGCCCGCCGCCTCCGTGACGTACGTGGAGGGCGGCCCCGGCACCGGCAAGACGGCCGTGGCCCTGCACCGGGCCGCGTACCTGCTCTACCAGGACCGGCGGCGGTACGCGGGCGGCATCCTGATCGTCTCCCCGACCCCGCTCCTCGTCTCGTACACCGAGGGCGTCCTGCCGTCCCTCGGCGAGGAGGGGCAGGTCGCGATCCGCGCGGTCGGCTCACTCGCCGACGAAGCCTCCGGCGTCGGGGCCACCGCCTACGACGACCCGGCCGTCGCCCGGATCAAGGGCTCCTCCCGCATGCTCGCGGTGCTCCGCAAGGCCGCCAGGGGCGCCCTGGAGACCCCCGCCCCCAAGGCCCGGCCCGAGCCGGGGGAGGACGCCGGCCGGGCCCCCGCCGGCACCCCGACCCGCCTGCGGGTGGTCGCCTTCGGGCGCCGCCTGGAGCTGGAGGCCGAGGAGCTGCGGCGCATCCGCCACAACGTCCTCGGCGGCACCGCCCCGGTCAACCTGCTCCGCCCGCGCGCCCGCCGGCTGCTCCTCGACGCGCTGTACGCCAAATCCGGCGCGGCCGGCCGGCACAGCGACCCCGAGCTCGCCGCCGAGCTGCGTTCCTCCTTCGACGAGGACGTCTCCACCGAGGACTCCTTCCTCTCCTTCCTCGCCGCCTGGTGGCCCGAGCTCACCCCCCGGCGGGTCCTGGACGCGATGGCCGACGAGCGGCGGCTCGGCCGCTGGGCCCGCGGCGTCCTCAACCCGGGCGAGGTGCGGCGGCTCGCCCGCTCCCTGCGCCGCCCGGAGCTCTCCGTCCACGACGTGGCCCTCCTGGACGAGCTGAACACCCTGCTCGGCGCCCCGGCCCGGCCCCGCAGGCGGCGGGAGTACGACCCGCTGGACCAGCTCACCGGCCTGGAGGAGCTGATGCCGGTGCGGGAGGAGACCCAGCGCGAGCGGGCCGAGCGGCTCGCGGCGGAGCGCACCGAGTACGCCCACGTGATCGTGGACGAGGCGCAGGACCTCACGCCCATGCAGTGGCGGATGGTCGGGCGGCGCGGCCGGCACGCCACCTGGACGGTGGTCGGGGACCCGGCGCAGTCCTCCTGGTCGGACCCGGACGAGGCCGCCGCGGCCCGGGACGAGGCGCTGGGCTCCCGGCCGCGCCGCCGTTTCGAGCTGACCGTGAACTACCGCAACCCGGCGGAGATCGCCGAGCTGGCCGCCCGGGTCCTCGCCCTCGCCATGCCGGGCAAGGAGTCGCCGCGCGCGGTCCGCTCGACGGGGGTCGAACCCCGCTTCGTCGCGGTCCCGGAGGAAGCCGGGACGGCGGATCTGGCCGAAACGGTACGTTTCGAGGCGCGACGACTGCTCGACCAGGTGGACGGAACGGTCGGCGTCGTCGTGGCCATGAAGCGGCGCCAGGAGGCCGCCCGCTGGCTCGCGGACCTGGGCGACCGGGTGGTGGCGCTCGGTTCCCTGGAGGCGAAGGGCCTGGAGTACGACGCGACGGTCGTCGTCTCGCCGGCGGAGATCGCGGACGAGTCCCCGGCCGGCCTGCGGGTGCTGTACGTGGCGCTGACCCGGGCGACGCAGCAGCTCACGGTGGTCGCGGCGGCCGGCGACCTGCCGGACGCGGCGGGGGTGCCGGACCTGTTGAGGGACTGATCCGGTCCGCCCCGCGGGGCGGTGGCGCCTCCGTCGGGCGGCGCGGCCCCCGTGCCCACGGCGGGCCGCGCAGACGATTTCGAGTCAACCTGTGGCGCTGGGATCACTTGCCCGAGTGGTTTGTTAGCCTGGAGGTGACACCGGCTCGATCCAAGCCCCCGGGCCCAACCTTCGTCCCTCAGAGGGACCACTTGCCGCGAGGCGAGCATGGCGGGCCGGTGTCACCCTCAAGCGTGATGGCTTCGTACGCGTCCACGAGGCCGAGGCCCTCGTCACCCCGGTGGCGAGGGCCTCTTCTGTTTCCCGGCTACTTCTCGTATGGTGGAAACTACTTTCCGAAAACAAAATGACCGCATTACCTGCTACTGACAGGTAGGTGCGACCATCGGAGGGCGCCGCCGGGCAACCAGCCGGGGCGGGCGTAGCAATGAAGCTCAGGGAAAGCAGAGGAACTCGGCCATGGCAACGGCGCCCAGCGTCTCGTACTCGATGACGGTCCGGCTGGAGGTTCCCGCGAGCGGGACCGCGGTCTCCCAGCTCACCACGGCGGTGGAGTCGTCCGGCGGTTCCGTCACCGGCCTCGACGTGACCGCCTCCGGCCACGAGAAGCTCCGGATCGACGTCACCATCGCCGCGACCTCCACGGCCCACGCGGACCTGATCGTGGAGCAGCTGCGGGGCATCGAGGGCGTCGTCCTCGGCAAGGTCTCCGACCGCACGTTCCTGATGCACCTCGGCGGCAAGATCGAGATGGCGTCCAAGCACCCCATCCGCAACCGTGACGACCTCTCCATGATCTACACCCCCGGCGTGGCCCGGGTGTGCATGGCGATCGCCGAGAACCCCGAGGACGCCCGCCGCCTCACCATCAAGCGCAACTCCGTCGCGGTCGTGACCGACGGCTCCGCCGTCCTCGGCCTCGGCAACATCGGCCCCATGGCCTCCCTGCCGGTCATGGAGGGCAAGGCCGCCCTCTTCAAGCGCTTCGCCGGCATCGACGCCTGGCCGATCTGCCTCGACACCCAGGACACGGACGAGATCGTCGCGATCGTCAAGGCGATCGCCCCCGGCTTCGCGGGCATCAACCTGGAGGACATCTCCGCGCCGCGCTGCTTCGAGATCGAGGCCCGGCTGCGCGAGGCCCTGGACATCCCCGTCTTCCACGACGACCAGCACGGCACCGCCATCGTCGTCCTCGCCGCCCTCACCAACGCCCTGCGCGTGGTGGGCAAGGGCGCCGGTGACGTCCGGGTCGTCATGTCCGGCGCCGGCGCGGCCGGCACGGCCATCCTGAAGCTCCTCCTGGCGGCGGGCGTCAAGCACGCCGTCGTCGCCGACATCCACGGCGTCGTGCACGCGGGCCGTGAGGACCTGGTCGCGGCCCCGGCCGACTCGCCGCTGCGCTGGATCGCCGACAACACCAACCCCGAGGGCGTCACCGGCACCCTCAAGGAGGCCGTCGTCGGCGCGGACGTCTTCATCGGCGTCTCGGCCCCGGACCTGCTCGGCGCGGAGGACGTCGCCGCCATGGCGGACGGCGCCATCGTGTTCGCGCTCGCGAACCCGGACCCGGAGGTCGACCCGGCCGTCGCCCGGCAGACCGCCGCCGTGGTCGCCACCGGCCGCTCCGACTTCCCCAACCAGATCAACAACGTCCTGGTCTTCCCGGGTGTCTTCCGCGGCCTTCTCGACGCCCAGTCCCGTACGGTCAACACGGAGATGATGCTGGCGGCGGCCGAGGCCCTCGCCGACGTGGTCACCGAGGACGAGCTGAACCCGAACTACATCATCCCGTCGGTCTTCAACGACAAGGTCGCGGGCGCGGTCGCGGGAGCGGTCCGCGCCGCGGCGAAGACGGCGGCGGCGGGCACGGTTCC
The DNA here is from genome assembly GCF_042892575.1 of Streptomyces sp. NPDC001744. Taxonomy (NCBI): domain Bacteria; kingdom Bacillati; phylum Actinomycetota; class Actinomycetes; order Kitasatosporales; family Streptomycetaceae; genus Streptomyces; species Streptomyces sp. NPDC001744. The sequence continues at coordinate 339,214 of NZ_JBIAUG010000004.1, read as the reverse complement.
GGCCGAGCGCTGACGGCGCGTCGCGATTCGCGGTGGCGTAAACCCGCCTTTAGGGTTGCTTTTCGGCTCCGCTCGGTTTCCGCGGGGTCGACAGAACGTCACCGCCAAGGGTTCCCGGTGTTTTCCGTGTGATCCGAGGGGGTGCCGGATTGGCGTTCCCGCCGCTGGTGGGGGCAGGATGCGTGTTTGGGCGCGAGGGTCTGTCCATGTGACCCGGGTCCGGGGACTGTCCGAGAGCCCTGGCAGCATCGGCTTCGCTGTACCCAATCGCGCGGCTTCCGCCGCGTGGCACGCCTCACAGGCAAGAAGAACACGGGAGTAACAACATGAACCGCAGTGAGCTGGTGGCCGCCCTGGCCGACCGCGCCGAGGTGACCCGCAAGGACGCCGACGCCGTGCTGGCCGCTCTCGCCGAGACCGTCGGTGAGGTCGTCGCCAAGGGCGACGAGAAGGTCACCATCCCCGGCTTCCTGACCTTCGAGCGCACCCACCGTGCCGCTCGCACCGCTCGTAACCCGCAGACCGGCGACCCGATCGACATCCCGGCCGGCTACAGCGTGAAGGTCTCCGCGGGCTCGAAGCTCAAGGAAGCCGCCAAGGGCAAGTAAGGCGGCCTGCAGGCGCTGAAAGGGCGGCCACCCCTCCGGGGGTGGCCGCCCTTTCGTTCGCCCCCGGAGCGTCCGTTACCGGCCCCGGGGGCCGCCGGACCCCCCGCACGGCCCCACGCGGGCGCGTACGGCCCCGTACGGGCGCACGGGCGCGCACGGCCCCCACACGGGCGCGTACGGCTTCGCGCCGGCCGCAGGGCCCGCCGTGCGCGCGATCCGGCCCCGTACGCGCGAAAGGGCCCGGTCCCGTACGGCTCCACCCGCGTGGAGCCGTACGGGACCGGGCCCGCCCGCCGGGGCCGCTAGACCAGCGCGCTGCCCGGCAGCTCGACCTTGGCGCCCAGCTCGATCAGCTTCTCCATGAAGTTCTCGTAGCCGCGGTTGATCAGCTCGATGCCGTGGACCCGGGAGGTGCCCTGGGCCGCGAGCGCCGCGATCAGGTACGAGAAGCCGCCGCGCAGGTCGGGGATGACCAGGTCGGCGCCCTGGAGCCGGGTCGGGCCCGACACGACCGCCGAGTGCAGGAAGTTCCGCTGGCCGAAGCGGCAGTCGGAGCCGCCCAGGCACTCGCGGTACAGCTGGATGTGCGCACCCATCTGGTTGAGCGCGGAGGTGAAGCCCAGCCGCGACTCGTACACCGTCTCGTGCACGATGGAGAGGCCGGACGCCTGCGTCAGGGCCACGACCAGCGGCTGCTGCCAGTCGGTCTGGAAGCCGGGGTGCACGTCCGTCTCCAGGGCGATCGCGTTGAGCGAGCCGCCCGGGTGCCAGAAGCGGATGCCGTCGTCGTCGATCTCGAAGGCGCCGCCGACCTTCCGGTACGTGTTGAGGAAGGTCATCATCGAGCGCTGCTGGGCGCCGCGCACGTAGATGTTGCCCCCGGTGGCCAGCGCCGCCGACGCCCAGGAGGCCGCCTCCAGGCGGTCCGGGAGCGCCCGGTGGGTGTAGCCGTCGAGCCGGTCGACACCGGTGATCCGGATCGTCCGGTCGGTGTCCATGGAGATGATCGCGCCCATCTTCTGCAGGACGCAGATCAGGTCCTCGATCTCGGGCTCCACCGCCGCGTTCGACAGCTCGGTGACGCCCTCCGCGAGCACCGCCGTGAGCAGCACCTGCTCGGTCGAGCCGACCGAGGGGTACGGCAGGCGGATCTTGCAGCCGCGCAGGCGCTGCGGGGCCTCCAGGTACTGCCCGTCCGCCCGCTTCTCGATGGTGGCGCCGAACTGCCGCAGCACGTCGAAGTGGAAGTCGATGGGCCGCCCGCCGATGTCGCAGCCGCCCAGACCCGGGATGAAGGCGTGGCCGAGGCGGTGCAGCAGCGGGCCGCAGAAGAGGATCGGGATGCGGGACGAGCCGGCGTGGGCGTCGATGTCGGCGACGTTCGCGGATTCGACGTGCGTCGGGTCGAGGACGAGCTCGCCGGGCTCCTCGCCCGGGCGGACCGTCACGCCGTGCAGCTGGAGCAGGCCGCGGACCACCCGGACGTCACGGATGTCGGGCACGTTGCGCAGGCGGCTGGGGCCGCTGCCGAGCAGGGCGGCGACCATCGCCTTGGGCACGAGGTTCTTCGCGCCGCGGACGCGGATCTCGCCCTCCAGCGGGGTGCCGCCGTGGACGAGCAGTACGTCGTGACTGTCTGTGCCGGTCATGAATCTCGCGTTCCGAAAGTGGGTCCGACGGGTGGCCAGTGAAAAGAGTAAGGGGCCGTGGGACCCCTTTCGGGTGGGTCGGGGGGCCTGCCAGACGTAATGAATTCGGCACAACACCCTCTGTTGGCGCGATCTTGCGGAGTGTCACCGTCCGGTTCTCCCGGCGGCCCGTCCGCCCGTCCGCTCCCCTCCCCTCTGAGCTGCGGCGGGTTCCCGTCTTCCCGCGTTCCCGCGTCCGACGCGCCCCGCGCGCGCCGAAGATGCGGGATCATGGGTCGCATGACCGAGGTGTCCTCGCTCACAGGACGGCTGCTCGTGGCCACCCCCGCCCTCGCGGACCCGAACTTCGACCGCGCGGTGGTCCTGTTGCTCGACCACGACGACGAGGGTTCGCTCGGCGTGGTCCTCAACCGGCCGACGCCGGTGACCGTCGGCGACGTCCTCGCTCCCTGGGCGGACCTCGCGGGCGAGCCGGGCGTCGTCTTCCAGGGCGGCCCCGTCTCCCTCGACGCGGCCCTCGGCATCGCCGTGATCCCCGGCGACGAGGGCCCGCTCGGCTGGCGGCGGGTGCACGGGGCGATCGGCCTCGTCGACCTGGAGACCCCGCCCGAGCTGCTCGGACCGGCGCTCGGCGCGCTGCGGATCTTCGCCGGGTACGCGGGCTGGGGCCCCGGCCAGCTGGAGTCCGAGGTGGGCGAAGGGGCCTGGTACGTGGTCGAGTCGGAGCCCGGTGACGTCTCCTCCCCGGAGCCCGGGACGCTCTGGCGGCAGGTGCTGCGGCGGCAGCGCGGCGACCTCGCGATGGTCGCGACGTATCCGGACGACCCGTCACTCAACTGAGGCGACGGACCCGTCCGGCCGGGGCGGGGAGGGGGCGTCCCCTCCTCCGCGGAAGAGCGGGCTCCGGGAGTTCGGAAGGGTGGGCGTCTGTCCGAAGGTGGGCGCGATGCGTACGATAATCCGACCCTCCTGAAGCCCACGAGGCGCGTCGGTGCGCCCAGACGATCAGAGATGACCACGTGTCTGTCATAACCGCTGCCCGGAACGGCCGGGTCTCGAAGCGGGTGCCCGCCGAAAACGCCGGCGCCGTGCTGCCCACCCGCCTCGACTCGCTGACGAGTCTGAGGTTCTTCGCGGCCTTCGCCGTGTTCGCCCACCACTTCACCGGAGTGGGCAACAAGACGGGTTACGGCACGGCTCCGTCCATCTTCCCGTACTCGGAGATGGGCGGTCACGGTGTGACCTTCTTCTTCGTCCTCTCGGGTTTCCTGATGACCTGGGTGTACAAGCCGCACGAGCACCCGATCGCCTTCTACATACGCCGGGTGGCGCGCATCTGGCCGGCGACCCTGGTCGCCGCCGCGCTCGCCTACTACGTCTTCTACTTCCGGGCCGACCAGGCCGTGGAGTGGAAGTCGTTCATCGCCTCGGTCTTCCTCGTGCAGAACTGGCTTCCCGAGGCCACCCCGACGCTTCCCGGCAACCCGGTGACCTGGACCCTCAGCGTCGAGATCCTCTTCTACGCCCTCTTCCCGCTGCTCGCCCGCTTCATCGTCCGGATGCGCACCCCGCTCCTCGTCGCGCTGACGATCGCCGGCCTGGTCGGCATGTGGGCGGTCAACTGGTGGGCCTTCGACAGCCTGGCCCCCGCGACGGCCCGCTGGGTCATGCGCCACCCCGTCGTCTACCTGCCGCAGTTCCTCCTCGGCATGACGGTCGCCCTGCTGCTCCGCCGGGGCTTCCGGGTCCCGCTGCGCCCGATCGTGCCGCTGGCGCTGCTGGCGGCCTACGTCTACGGCTACTTCACGCTGCGCGCGCACCTGTCCGCCGCCTACGACGCGCAGCTCGACTACACCCTGCGGCCCACCGTCGCCCTGCTCGCCGCACTGATCATCGTCGCCTTCGTGCAGCGGGAGGCCGCCGGACACCGCGGCATCCTGAACAAGAAGCCGCTCATCCTGCTCGGCGTGTGGTCGTACGCCTTCTACCTGCTGCACCACTCGGTCATCCGCCTCTCCATCTACGAGTGGGGACGGGTCCCGGACAAGGACTCGGCGCTCTTCTCCATGCTCGGCATGGGCCTCGTCGTCCTGGCGCTGTCCTGGGTGCTCTACCGCTTCGTGGAGGAGCCCGCCAACCGCTGGCTGGTGCGGCGCATCCCCGCCCGCTGGAAGCCCGCGCCCCCCGCGACCCCGGCCACCCGTTGAGCACCGCCCTCGGGGCACCGGTTCCCGTGTCCGCGTGGGTACCCTTGGGTCCCATGAGCACTCTCGAGCCCGAGCGCGGGGCAGGTACGGGAACCCTCGTCGAGCCGACGCCGCAGGTGTCCCACGGTGACGGCGACCACGAGCGCTACGCCCATTACGTCCAGAAGGACAAGATCATGGCGAGCGCGCTCGACGGCACGCCCGTCGTGGCGCTGTGCGGAAAGGTCTGGGTGCCGGGGCGCGACCCCAAGAAGTACCCGGTCTGTCCGATGTGCAAGGAGATCTACGAATCCATGGGCGCCGGCGGCGACAAGGACAAGGGCGGCAAGGGCGGCAAGGACAAGTAGGGCGGGTCCTGGCGCCGGGAAGACCCGGTGACGGCCCCCGTCGTGCGCGCTTCGGCGCGTGCGGCGGGGGCCGTTCCGTTTTCGTCGCGTTCCTCCCCTTCCCCGTTGCGCAGGGTGCTTCCGCCGGTCACGGAGTGGTCGAGACCTCTTGTCGGCCCGCCCGGAGCGCGCCTAACCTCACGCGTGTTGTGCAGCACGAAACGGCCATTGCGCATGTTGCAACGCACGTACCTGGAGGGGTCCCGTCATGAAGCTTTCCGCCCTCCCCCGAGCTCTCGGCCTCGCCCGAGCAGGGGGCACCCCCGTCACCGCCGCCGTCACCGCGCTCCTGCTGGCCGGGCTGACCGCCACCGCCTGCGCGCCCCAGACCTCGGACGGGAAGGCCACGACGGACGAGAAGAGCGGCACCCTGCGCGTCTGGCTCTTCCAGGAGGTGAGCAACAAGCCCAAGGAGCAGGCCGTCCGGCAGGCCGTCGCCGCCTTCGAGCAGCGCAACGCGGGCGCGAAGGCCGAGGTCGAGTACATCCCCGTCGAGACCCGCGCCCAGCGCGTCAAGGCCGCCTTCAACGACCCGAAGTCGGCCCCCGACCTCATCGAGTACGGCAACACCGACACCGCCGGATACGTCAAGGACGGCGGCCTCGCCGACATCAGTGCCGAGTTCGCCGCCTGGGACGAGGCCAAGGACACCGACCCCACCGCCCGCCGGTCCGTCACCGTCGGCGGCAAGGTCTACGGCGCCCCGTTCTTCGTCGGTGTCCGCGCCCTCTACTACCGCACCGACGTCTTCCGGGACCTGGGCCTGACGGCCCCCAAGACCCAGGCCGAACTCGTCGAGACGGCCAAGAAGATCCGCAAGGCCCGGCCCGAGCTGTACGGCATCGCCGTCGGCGGCGCCTACACCTACGGCGCCATGCCCTTCGTCTGGGCCGCCGGCGGCGAACTCGCCACCGAGCGGGACGGCTCCCACAAGGCCGCCGTCAACAGCCCGGACGCCCTCAAGGGCATCGCCACGTACACCTCGCTCTTCGGCGACGACAACTGTCCGGCCGCCAAGTGCGCCCAGATGGGCGGCAACGCCACCGTCACCGCCTTCGCCTCCGGCAAGGCCGGCATGGCCATCGGCGGCGACTTCAGCCACGCGGCCGTCGAGGCCGGCGCGGTGAAGGGCAAGTACGCCGTCGTCCCGCTGCCCGGCACCACCCCCGGCTCGATCGCCCCCGCCTTCGCCGGCGGCAACAACATCGGCGTCCTCAGGAGCACCTCGCACCGCACCCTCGCCGTCGACCTCCTCAAGTCCCTCGCCGGCAAGGAGGCCCAGGGCCGGCTCTTCGACGCGATGGGCTTCCTGCCCACGTACGCCGACGTGCGCGCCGACGCCGCCCGGCGGCAGCCCTTCGTGAAGCCCTTCACCGACACCCTCGCCGCGGGCACGAAGTTCGTCCCGGCGTCCCCCGGCTGGGGCGAGATCGACGCCTCCCTCGTGCTGCCCACGATGTTCCAGGAGATCGTCAGCGGCCGTAAGGACGTCGAGGCGGCGGCGGACGACGCCGCGAAGAAGATGGACGCGGTCTTCGCGTCGGCGGGCTGATCCGCATGACGACCCCGCTCGTCCCGCCCGTCGAGAAGCGGCCCGGAGCGGCCGCGGGCCCTCCGGCCGCGAGCCCCGCGCCCGCGGTCCGGGGCCCCCGGCGCCCCGGCGCCTGGACCCCCTGGCTGTACCTGCTGCCCGCCCTCGTCGTCCTCGGCGCGCTCCTCGTCTACCCCGTCTACCAGCTGGGCCTGATCTCCTTCCTGGAGTACACCCAGGCCCAGGTCAGCGGCGGCGAACCCACCTCGTTCCAGGGGTTCGGGAACTACGCGGCGCTCTTCTCCGATCCCCAGTTCCGGCAGGTCCTCCTCGCCACCGTCGTCTTCGCCGCCGTCTGCGTCGTCACCACGCTCGCCGTCGGCTGCGCCCTGGCCGTGCTCCTCACGCGCGTGCGCGCGCTGCCCCGGTTCGTCCTGATGACGGCCGCGCTCGGCGCCTGGGCCACCCCCGCCGTCACCGGCTCCACCGTCTGGGTCTTCCTCTTCGACCCCGACTTCGGCCCCGTCAACCGGCTCCTCGGGCTCGGCGACTTCTCCTGGACGTACGGGCGGTACAGCGCCTTCGCCCTCGTCCTCCTCGAAGTCGTCTGGTGCTCCTTCCCGTTCGTGATGGTCACCGTCTACGCGGGCATCAGGGCCGTCCCGACCGAGGTCCTGGAGGCCGCCGCCCTCGACGGCGCCTCGCAGTGGCGGATCTGGCGCGCGGTCACGGCGCCGATGCTCCGGCCCATCCTGGCCGTCGTCACGATCCAGTCGATCATCTGGGACTTCAAGCTCTTCACCCAGATCTACGTGATGACGAACGGCGGCGGCATCGCCGGCCAGAACCTCGTCCTCAACGTGTACGCCTACCAGAAGGCGTTCGCCTCGTCCCAGTACAGCCTGGGCTCGGCGATCGGCGTCGTCATGCTGCTGATCCTGCTGGCCGTGACGCTCGTCCACCTGCGCCTGCTGCGACGCCGGGGAGAAGAACTGTGAGCGCCCTCCGCACACCGCGCGTCCGGCGCCCCGGACGCCTCGCCGCCGAGGCCGTCACCCTCCTCGTCGCCGCCGCCGTCGCCTTCCCGCTGTACTGGATGGTCCTCTCGGCCCTCAAGCCGGCCGGCGAGATCCAGTCCGCGCACCCGCGCCCGTGGACGCTCTCGCCGTCCCTGGACTCCTTCCGGCGCGTCCTCGAACAGCAGGACTTCGGCCGCTACTTCCTCAACTCGCTGCTCGTCGCCGTCACGGTCGTCCTCGCCTCCGCGGTCATCGCCTTCCTCGCGGCGACCGCCGTCACCCGGTTCCGCTTCCGGTTCCGGACGACGCTCCTGATCATGTTCCTGGTCGCGCAGATGGTGCCGGTCGAGGCGCTGACCATCCCCCTGTTCTTCCTCATGCGGGACTTCGGGCAGCTCAACACCCTCGGCTCGCTGATCCTGCCGCACATCGCGTTCTCCCTGCCGTTCGCGATCTGGATGCTGCGCGGCTTCGTCAGGGCGGTCCCGGAGGCCCTGGAGGAGCAGGCGCAGATCGACGGCGCGAGCCGCACCCGGTTCCTGTGGCGGATCCTCTTCCCGCTGGTCTTCCCGGGCCTGGTCGCCACCAGCGTCTTCTCGTTCATCTCCACCTGGAACGACTTCCTCTTCGCGAAGTCGTTCCTCATCAGCGACACCTCGCAGTCGACCCTGCCCATGGCCCTGCTCGTCTTCTTCAAGCCCGACGAGAACGACTGGGGAGGCGTCATGGCCGGCTCGACCGTGATGACCGTCCCGGTGCTCGTCTTCTTCGTACTCGTACAGCGCCGCCTGGTCTCGGGACTCGGCGGGGCGGTGAAGGACTGACGCGATGACCGGTTCCACGGACCTGATCCCCGCACCCCTGTCGGCCGGGCGCCGGGGCGGCGCCCCCGGGCGCGTCACGCTCGACGGGCGGACCGCGCTCGACGCCGGACCCGGCACCGGGGGCACCGCCCGCTGGCTCCGCGCCGCCCTGGGCGCCGCCACCGGGCTGCCGTTCCCCGACGGGACGGGCGAGCGCGCCGTACGCCTCCGGATCAGCGAGGAGGTGGCGCGGGAGCACGGCCCCGAGGGCTACCGGCTGACCACCGGGGACCCCGGCGCCGCCGTCCTCGTCGAGGGCGGCGGCCCCGCCGGGGTGTTCTGGGGCGCCCAGACCCTCCGCCAGCTCCTCGGCCCCGACGCGTACCGCCGGGCGCCCGTGTCCGGCGGGCCCTGGGACCTTCCGCACGTCACGGTCGAGGACCGGCCCCGGTTCGGCTGGCGCGGCCTCATGCTCGACGTCGCCCGGCACTTCGCGCCCAAGGACGACGTGCTGCGCCTGATCGACCTCCTCGCCGCCCACAAGCTCAACGTCCTCCACCTCCACCTCACCGACGACCAGGGCTGGCGCGTCGAGATCCGGCGCCACCCGAGGCTCACGGAGGTCGGCTCCTGGCGGGCCCGCACCAAGTGGGGCCACCGGGCCTCGCCGCTGTGGAACGACACCCCGCACGGCGGGTTCTACACCCGGGACGACATCCGCGAGATCGTCGCGTACGCCGCCGAGCGGCACGTCACCGTCGTCCCCGAGATCGACCTGCCCGGCCACGCGCAGGCCGCCCTCGCCGCCTACCCCGAACTCGGCAACACCGACGTCGTGGACACCGCCGCCCTCGCCGTCTGGGACACCTGGGGCGTCAACCCGAACGTCCTCGCCCCCACGGAAGCCGTCCTCCGCTTCTACGAGGGCGTCTTCGAGGAGGTCCTGGAGCTCTTCCCGTCCCCCTTCGTGCACGTCGGCGGCGACGAGTGCCCCAAGGACCAGTGGAAGGCGTCCCCGGCCGCCCGGGCCCGCATCGAGGAGCTGGGCCTCGCCGACGAGGACGAGCTGCAGTCCTGGTTCATCCGCCACTTCGACCGCTGGCTCGCCGCCCGCGGACGCCGCCTGATCGGCTGGGACGAGATCCTGGAGGGCGGGCTCGCCGAGGGCGCGGCCGTCTCCTCCTGGCGCGGCTACGGGGGCGGGATCGCCGCCGCCGAGGCCGGCCACGACGTCGTCATGTGCCCCGAGCAGCACGTCTACCTGGACCACCGGCAGGCGCCCGGCGAGGACGAGCCGGTGCCCATCGGGTACGTCCGCACCCTGGAGGACGTCTACCGCTTCGAGCCCGTTCCGCCGGAGCTCTCCGAGGAGGCCGCCGCCCACGTCCTGGGAACCCAGGCCAACGTCTGGACCGAGGTCATGGAGAACCGTTCCCGCGTCGACTACCAGGTCTTCCCCCGCCTCGCCGCCTTCGCCGAGGTCGCCTGGTCCGCGCTCCCCGCCCCGGAGGCCCGCGACTACACCGGTTTCGAACGCCGCATGGAGACCCACTACCGGCGCCTGGACGCCCTCGGCGTCGACTACCGGCCGCCCGCCGGGCCGCTGCCCCGGCAGCGCCGGCCCGGAGTCCTCGGCCGGCCCCTGGAGGGGATGCCCCCGAACGTGTGAGGGTCCCGGCGGCCCCGTCACCCGGGAGCGGCGCTCCCGCCGCCGGGGAGGGGCCGTCCCTGCCACCGGGGCGGGACGGTCCCCGGCATCCGGGGGCGACGAAACGGAAGTCACCGCCCTCAAAGGGATGTTCCGGACGAAACAGTCCTTCGCGGACCCTCGCGCCGGACGGCTCCGAAGATGTGCCAGAGTTGCCACGTCCGGCCTGTGAGCACGTACGGTACGCCCACACGCAGGCGCGACGGCCGGGCGACAGTCGGGGTCCGCCGGGACACCGGGAAGGGGCAGCGGGTTGACCACGCACGCACCACAGACGGCGCAGTCCGTGACGCTGCCCGCCTCGCTCGACGAGGCCGTGGCGGCCCTCACGGCCAGGCCGGACGCCATTCCGGTCGCGGGCGGCACCGACCTGATGGCCGCCGTCAACCAGGGCCGTCTCCGGCCCGCGGGACTCGTCGGCCTGGGCCGCGTCAACGAGATCAGGGGCTGGCAGTACCAGGACGGCCACGCCCTCCTCGGCGCGGGCCTCACCCACGCCCGGATGGGCCGTCCCGACTTCGCCGCCCTCATCCCGGCCCTCGCCGCCGCCGCCCGCGCCGCCGGGCCGCCCCAGATCCGCAACGCGGGCACCCTCGGCGGCAACGTCGTCACCGCCGCGCCCACCGGCGACTCGCTGCCCGTCCTCGCCGCCCTGGAGGCCGACCTCGTCGTCCTCGGGCCGCAGGGCAGCCGCGAGATCCCCGTCTCCCACCTGCTCGCCGGGCGCGACCTGCTCGCCCCCGGCGAACTCGTGGGCTTCGTCCGGGTGCCGCTGCTCCACGCCCCCCAGGTCTTCCTCAAGGCCACCGGCCGCACCGGCCCGGCCCGCGCCACCGCCTCCGTCGCGGTCGTCCTCGACCCGGCCCGGCGCGGGGTGCGCTGCGCCGTCGGCGCCGTCGCGCCGATGCCGCTGCGCCCGCTGGAGGCCGAGCGCTGGATCGCCTCCCTCGTGGACTGGGACAACGACCGGGGGCTCGCGCCGGAGGCGCTGACGGCGTTCGGCGAGTACGTCGCCGCCGCCTGCGTCCCGGACCCGCAGGGGGGCGGGCAACTGCCCCCCGCCGTACTGCACCTGCGGCGCACCGTCGCCGCACTCGCCCGACGGGCACTGGGGAGGGCACTCGCGTGAGCAACGACGAACAGCACGGCAACCAGGGCGGCTGGGAGCCGATCCCGCAGAGCGAGGGGTACGACGGCGACGCGACCGCCTTCGTGCAGCTGCCGCCCGACTTCATGCTGGACGGCGTGCCCCTGGAGGCGCCCGGTCACGGTTACGTGCCGCCGATGATCACCCCCCTCCAGCCGCTCACCCCCGCCCCGGCGACCGATCCGGCGGCCACGGGCGGCTGGACGGCGCACCCGTCGGCGGAGGCGGACCGGGACCCGTCGCGGGACGGGTACTTCGGGCAGGAGCAGGAGCCCCGGGGGTTCGGGGAACTCCAGGGATTCGAGGAGCCCCGGTCCTTCGAGTCGCCGGGGCCCTTCGGGCAGCCGGACTTCTTCGAGCCGTCGCGGTCCTTCGGACAGGACCGGAGCGAGGACCGGGACCAGGATCAGGACCGGGGCCAGGACTTCGGGCCGAGCGGGGGCTTCGAGTACTTCGAGCAGGGCGGGCGCCCCGACCGGGCCGGGTACGGCGACGGAGACCCGCACGCGACGGCCGAGTGGCGCTTCGCCGAGGAGGCGGGGACGGCGGGAACGACGGAGCCCGCACCGGGGCCGGGCGCCACGGGACAGTGGGAGTTCCCCGTCGAGGAGGCGGAGGAGCGGGGCGGGTTCGCCGCTCCGGTGCCGCCCGCCGCGCCCCCTTCGTACGACGGCGCCCCGGCGACCCTGCCGGGCGGCGCGCCCGCGCCCTGGGCCCTCCCGGGTGAGCCGGTGCCCGGCGCCCCGGAGGCCGTGCCCGCGGACATCCCCGCGCCCGTGCCTGTGTCCATGGACACGGACACGGACACGGAGGCGGACGGGAGCCCGGAGGCCGCCGACGGGGAGGCGGACCCGGCGGAGGCGTACGGCCCGGACCCGGAGCACGGCGAGGACGCCCCGGGAACCGATGCCGGTCTCCGCGCGGAGACCGCCCCCGACCAGGGCCCCGGCCCCGGCGCGGAGCCCGCTCCCGGGACCGGCGCGGACGGCGTTCCCCCGGCGGGGGCCGTTCCCGGCGCGGACGCCGCACCCCGTACGGAGACCGTCCCCGGCGCGGACGCCGCACCCCGCGCGGAGACCGTCCTCGACACGGACGTCCCGGACGCGGACGTGCCCGGCGCGACCGCCTCCGCCGTGCTCCCCGCCGCACCGGGGACCGGGGCGTCCACCGACGGCGACGAACACCCCCACACCTCGTACTCCCTGCGGGTCAACGGGGTGGAGCGGCCCGTCACCGGCTCCTGGATCGGGGAGTCGCTGCTCTACGTCCTGCGCGAGCGGCTGGGGCTCGCCGGGGCCAAGGACGGCTGCTCGCAGGGCGAGTGCGGCGCGTGCAACGTGCAGGTCGACGGCCGCCTCGTCGCCTCCTGCCTGGTGCCCGGCGCGACCGCCGCCGGGAGCGAGGTCCGGACGGTCGAGGGCCTCGCGGTCGACGGGGAGCCCTCCGACGTGCAGCGGGCCATGGCCACGTGCGGCACCGTCCAGTGCGGCTTCTGCATCCCCGGCATGTGCATGACCGTGCACGACCTCCTGGAGGGCAACCACGCCCCCACCGAGCTGGAGACCCGCCAGGCGCTCGCCGGCAACCTCTGCCGCTGTTCCGGCTACCGGGGCGTGCTCCAGGCCGTCCGGGACGTCGTCGCCGAGCGCGAGGCGAGTGCCGCGGCCCACGCATCCGAGGGCGCCGACGGCGCCCGTGTCCCGCACCAGATCCCCCACCCGCACGACGGAGGCATGGCGTGAGCAGCGACGCGATCACCGCCGCTCCCACGGTCCCGGACGGACCCGGACCCCTCGGACCGGAGCCGACCGCCCACGGCCTCGGCACCTCGCTCCCGCAGGCCGAGTCCCGGGCGAAGACCGAGGGCACCTTCCCGTACGCCGCCGACCTGTGGGCCGAGGGCCTGCTCTGGGCGGCGATCCTGCGCTCCCCGCACCCGCACGCCCGGATCGTCTCGGTCGACACCACCGCCGCGACCGCCATGCCGGGCGTGCGGGCCGTGGTGACGGCCGCCGACGTGCCCGGCGCGGCCACCTACGGGCGCCGGGTCGCCGACCGGCCCGTCTTCGCCTCCGACCTGGTCCGGCACCACGGCGAGGCCGTCGCGGCCGTCGCCGCCGACCACCCCGACACGGCCCGGCTCGCCGCCGCCGCGATCGGCGTCGAGTACGAGGTCCTCGAACCGGTCACCGACCCGGAGAAGGCGTTCGAGGCCGAACCCCTGCACCCCGACGGGAACCTGATCCGGCACATCCCGCTCCGCTTCGGCGACCCGGAGGCCACCGGCGAGGTCGTCGTCGAGGGCCTGTACCGGATCGGGCGGCAGGACCCTGCGCCGATCGGCGCCGAGGCCGGCCTCGCCGTGCCCCGCCCGGACGGGGGCGTGGAGCTGTACACGGCCTCCACCGACCCGCACACCGACCGCGACCTGGCCGCCGCCTGCTTCGGCCTGACGCCCGAGCAGGTCAAGCTGGTCGTCACCGGGGTCCCGGGCGCCACCGGCGACCGCGAGGACCCGGGCTTCCAGATCCCGCTGGGCCTGCTCGCGCTGCGCACCGGCTGCCCCGTCAAGCTCACCGCCACGCGCGAGGAGTCGTTCCTCGGCCACGCCCACCGCCACCCCACCCTGCTGCGCTACCGGCACCACGCGGACGCGGAGGGGCGCCTGGTGAAGGTGGAGGCGCAGATCCTGCTCGACGCGGGCGCGTACGCCGACTCCTCGTCCGAGTCGCTCGCGGCGGCCGTCGCCTTCGCCTGCGGCCCGTACGTCGTCCCGCACGCCTTCGTGGAGGGCTGGGCGGTCCGCACGAACAACCCGCCCTCCGGCCACGTGCGGGGCGAGGGCGCCCTGCAGGTGTGCGCGGCGTACGAGGCGCAGATGGACAAGCTGGCCGCCAAGCTGGGCGTGGACCCGGCCGAGCTGCGCCTGCGGAACGTCATGGCGACCGGTGACCTCCTGCCCACCGGCCAGACGGTGACCTGCCCGGCCCCGGTGGCCGAACTGCTCACCGCCGTACGGGACTTCCCGCTCCCCCCGCTGCCCAAGGACATCCCGGAGGGCGAGTGGCTGCTGCCCGGCGGCCCCGAGGGCGCGGGCGAGCCCGGCGCGGTGCGGCGGGGCGTGGGCTACGCGCTCGGCATGGTCCACATGCTCGGCGCGGAGGGCACCGACGAGGTCTCCACGGCGACCGTGCGGGTCATGGACGGCGTGGCCACGGTCATCTGCTCGGCCGTGGACACCGGTTCGGGCTTCTCGACGCTCGCCCGGCAGATCGTGCAGGACACCCTGGGCGTCGAGGAGGTCCACGTCGCCCCCGTCGACACCGACCAGCCGCCCGCCGGACCGGCCGCCCACGGCCGGCACACCTGGGTGTCGGGCGGGGCCGTCGAACGGGCCGCGAAGATGGTCCGCACGCAGCTCCTCCAGCCCCTCGCCCACAAGTTCGGCATGTCGACGGAGCTGCTCCAGATCGCCGACGGCAAGATCACCTCGTACGACGGCGTGCTGTCCACGACGGTCACCGAGGCGCTCGACGGCAAGGAGCTGTGGGCCACCGCCCAGTGCCGCCCCCACCCCACCGAGCCCCTGGACGACGAGGGCCAGGGCGACGCCTTCGTGGGCCTCGCCTTCTGCGCGATCCGGGCGGTCGTGGACGTGGACGTGGAGCTCGGCTCCGTACGGGTCGTGGAGATGGCCGTCGCCCAGGACGTCGGCCGCGTCCTCAACCCGGCGCAGCTCGCCACCCGGATCGAGGCGGGCGTCACCCAGGGCGTCGGCGCGGCCCTCACGGAGAACCTGCGCACCGCCCGCGGCCTGGTCCGGCACCCCGACTTCACCGGCTACGCGCTCCCGACCTCCCTGGACGCCCCGGACATCCGCATCGTGAAGCTGGTCGAGGAGCGGGACGTGGTGGCCCCCTTCGGCGCCAAGGCCGCGAGCGCGGTCCCTGTCGTCACCTCGCCCGCTGCGGTGGCCTCGGCGGTCCGCGCGGCGACCGGCCGCCCGGTCAACCGCCTCCCGATCCGCCCGCAGGCGGCGGTGGCGGCCACCCCGTAGGGACCGGACACGGCGACGGGCCCCGCCCCGGGGGGGCCGGGGCGGGGGCGGGGGCGGGGGGGGGCGGGGGGGGGGGCCCCGCCCCAACAACATTGTGAACGGGGCCACATATACACCAGGCCCCCCCAGCACGCCGGGGACGGGCC
>NZ_JBIAUG010000004.1:39020-323943 GCF_042892575.1 Streptomyces sp. NPDC001744 | reverse complement strand
GCCCCGGCCCCCCGGTACACCCCCCCCCCCCCCCCCCGCCGGGGGGGGGGGGGGCCCCCCCCGTGGGCCCGGACCCGGGCCCGGCCCCCGACCGGGGGGGCCGGGGCCCGTCGCCGTGTCCGGGGAGGGCCGGAGCGGTGGTCAGAGCCGAACAACCTTGGTCACGGGGCCCACTTCTCCAGCAGGCCGCCCGAGCAGGCCGGGCAGGGGACCTCGAGCGCACGCCTGCACGTTCCGCACCCGGCGAAGCCGCCGCAGTCCGGGCACCAGACGGAGTGCCTGCCGCAGCAGTAGCCGCACAGATCCCCGAACGACCAGATGGACCGGGGCTTCCCGCCACCCGTACGGCCGGCCCGGGGTACCCGGTGCTTCCGTTCTGGTGGGGACGTCATACCGCTTCGTCCCCGGCGCTGGTCTTGACCTCCGATGCGAAGACCTGGCGCAGAATCAAACTGGTCGCACACTCGGCCTCATGGTTGCATTCCCGGCAATCTGCCGCGTGGGAGAGCCAGAGGAGCCGGGCGCCGGGCACGCTCATGTGCTCGGGCGCGCACGTGAGGCACGCGTACAGGCTCCAGCCGATCCCGTCCTCGGGTTCGACGTGCCGGATGGCGATCGGCTGGTCGGTGATCCGCCCGCAGTCCGAGCACATCCGGAGCGGCTTCTGCCGGCGCCGGGGGTTCCCGCTCATGCCGGGGTCCCCTGGAAGTCGATGCCGACCGTGGCGAGGAACAGGGCCGTGCGCCGGTCACGCCGGCGTCGGCGCTCCTGCTCCTCCTCGAAGCGGACGTAGTAGGGGCGGACCAGCGCCACGTCTTCGCCGCGCAGGTACCGGGGCTCTCGGGGGGAGCGGAGGACGGAGAGCCCTGCGCCGACCGGCTTGCTCGTGATCAGAAGCCGCCGCGCCGGAGAAGCCGTGGGAGGGGCGCGTCCGTTCGCCGGTCTGTCGGCACAGGCCCGGCGCCTGCCCGCGGAGGGCACGAGCCACGCGAGGAAGAGGGAAAGTACGCTACGCACGTCGGTCACTCCTTGGGTGATCGGCCACGCCCCGGGAGGTCTGGCCACCTCGCCGGGGTCTTTCTTGTGTGGGTACTGGTCGAGCTGTCGTGCCGTTGCCTGTTGCACTCGGGCGGGCATGGTGATCTTACGCGATATCGCGGTACCGCGAAACCGCACTACCGCGATAGCTCAATGGCGCGTAAGCGCGGACGCTGACGTCATGGATCTCGACCGCAGCAAGCCCGTATGGCCGCAGGTGGCAGACGAACTCCGTCGCCGTCTTGACGCTGGAAAGTACCCGGCAGGGGAACGCTTCCCCGGCACGGTGGACATCGCCGCCGAGTTCGACGTCAGTCAGTCCACTGCGCAGAAGGCCGTGGTCGCCCTGCGCGAAGAGGGCCGGATCTACACCGAGCTGGGTCGGGGCTCGTTCGTCACCAAGGAGGAGTGACGGCCCCGGCCGTCAGTGCCCCTCGGGATGCCTGCGCATCAGGGCGTTGCAGTCGGACACCGTGGTCATGTCGCCGCCTCGCCGAGCGCGAGCGCGCACGTCGGCCAGCTCGGCACATCCGGCGCATCCGTCGACGGGGGAGGGCTCTTGCTCGCTCGCGCGGTCCGGCAGCACCACCGGAGCGCTCGGGTAGGTCTTGGGTGTGGCGATCGACTCGGCCATGCTCGCTCCTCGCGTCGTCTGCGTGACAGCCACGCTAGGAAACCGGAGGGATCGGACCCAAGTGAGTTCTACGTGGTTGCACGCGGGTTCTCAGCCCAGCGCTTCCAGGGCGTTCGCGATCAGAGCACGGGCCTGTCCCCCGTAGACAGCCATCTTGTGCAGTTCCGTGAACGCCTTCAGATAGAGGGCGATCTCGCTGGGGGCGGTGACGGTGATCTTGGCTGACAGGAGTTCCACCAAGACGCGCCGATCGTCGTAGACGTTGAAGGACTCCAGGGTCCACATGCCGGTCCTGGGGCGCCCGGTAGGGATGATCCCGAGGGAGACGGCGGGCAACGACATGACCGAGAGCAGGTGCCCGAGCTGGCCCGCCATGCACTCGGCGTCCCCGATCTGGTAGCGGAGGACGGACTCCTCCAGCAACATGGTGAAGCGGTGGTCTCCTTCGTAGAGGACGCGGGCGCGCTTCATACGGCTTTCCACGGCGGCTTCGAGGTCGTCGGGGATGTCGTGGAACGTGCCGACGGTACGCAACAGCGCCGTGGCATACGCCGGCGTCTGGAAGAGGCCGGGGACCAAGAAGGACGCGTACGCACGTCGGAGCCTGGTCCGGTCGTTGAGCTTGCGGGAGGCTTCCTGCATGGGCAGGAGGCCACCTCGTTGGATTCGCCTCCACTCCACGTACGCGGCCTCGGCGGTCCGGGAGCGTGCGATGAGGTCGGCGGCCTGGTCATCGGCGCCGCACGCTCCGCACCAAGCGC
This sequence comes from Streptomyces sp. NPDC001744, assembly GCF_042892575.1. Taxonomy (NCBI): domain Bacteria; kingdom Bacillati; phylum Actinomycetota; class Actinomycetes; order Kitasatosporales; family Streptomycetaceae; genus Streptomyces; species Streptomyces sp. NPDC001744. Next base: position 321,510 of record NZ_JBIAUG010000004.1, on the reverse strand, counting down.
GAATGTCCTGATCCGAAGGGGCGGTGACGCCGTTCTCCAGTCGCGACACCTTGGACTTGTGCCAGCCGCACTGGGAGGCCAGCTCGTGGCCGTGGAGGCCGGCGTCCTTCCGGAGCTCCTTCAGCCGCTCAGCCACGGCGGTACGTGCCTGAGCGGCGCTGGAGGACTGGGGGATGGGCAATGGACTACGTCACCGTGCTCAGATCGCGAACTCCTCGTGTGGGGTGGCGAGTTCCCAAACCGCCTTGAAGGCGTCGGAGCAGAGCCGCACGGTTGCCGGGTCGTCGTTCAGTTCGTGTCCAATCACTGCCCCGTCTCCAGACAGGTGGCCGAACCGGAGCAGCCGGTCGTCGAACAGCCAGAAGTCCGTTCCGGGCAGGGCCAGGCCGGTAGCCAGTCGACGCGGGAGCCAGCGAACCTCCTCGCCGGCTGCCAGGTTCAGGAAGGTACTGGCGTGCTCGAACCGGATGTACTCAGAGGGAGGGAGGGACACGATCCGCGCCCGCTGCACCCGTACGCCCCGCCGAACCGCCGACTGGATCATCTCCGTCCAGGGCCGCGCGTTCTCCGCCGCGTCAGGCGCGATGGTGCGGTGCTCCCGCCACGCGGCGAACTCCGCTGCCTCTCCCTCCACTCCGTAGTGGTCCCGCATCTCTATGCGGACCACGGAGTGCTGGGCTTCCGCCAGGAGATCAGAGAACGCGGGCACGTTCCTCTGCGTCATCGAGGGCCTTCCTGATCAGCGGCACCATGCGGGCCGGAATCCTGACGACGGCCTCCGTGTCGGGGAGGTTCCCCACCTGTCGGCATTCCGCTTCGGTGGCCTCGTCGGCCTTCCAGCCCTGGAAGACCAGGTCTGCCGTTGCGTCGTCCACGAACACGGACGGGCAGTCTTCCAACTTACTGTCGGGATCTTTGCCGAAGAAGACTAGAGCCATGGTCTTGCTCCCTGACTACTCGGTTGCGTCTGGTTGCACGAGCGTCAGTCGCTCGACCAAGCACGGTCAAGAGCTCCCTCGGCCAATCCGCGAGGGGGAGATAGGCGTCCCGGCTCCGGGTGGACGTGTCCCGCTTCGCCGTTTCTTCGTCGACGACGCGGCGGTGGGCCGCTTCCCGGCCCCGTACGACGACGGCCCCGGACCGGGAGGTCCGGGGCCGTCGTGCTCCGAGGAGGACCGGAGCGTCCGGGAGACCGTGGCGGGAATCGAACCCGCGTAACCCGCTTTGCAGGCGAGTCCCTGAGCCACTCGGGCACACGGTCGTGAGGTGGCGCGGTCGTGCGGTGGTGCGCTGGTACGACCGTAGGCGGGCGGTCCGCGGGGGCTCAAGGGCGTGCGGGGCCGTGCCACGCGACTGCCACACGCCCGCAACACTCCGTTCGCGGTCGTACGTCGGAGGACCGAGCGGGCACCGGTCCTCCGACAGGGGTCATTCAGGTCTACACCTCTTACCCTGGGGTGATGAGCGCCCTCGAACCCCGCGACGCCGACACCGGCGCCGCCACCGCCGGAAGTCCCCGGACCGGCCCCCGTACCGACCGCCCCGACGCCCCGGGGTCCGTCCTCGACCCGGCCCACCGGGCGCTCAGCATCGGCATCGTCTCCGTCGTCCTGCTCATCGCCTTCGAGGCGACCGCCGTCGGCACGGCCATGCCCGTCGCCGCCCGCGAGCTGAACGGCGTCTCCGTCTATGCCTTCGCCTTCTCCGCGTACTTCACCACCAGCCTCTTCGCCATGGTCCTGGCCGGCCAGTGGTCCGACCGGAACGGGCCGCTGGCACCCCTCACCACCGGCATCTCCGCCTTCGCCGCCGGACTGCTCCTCTCCGGGACCGCCGGCTCCATGTGGCTGTTCGTCCTCGGGCGGGCCGTGCAGGGCCTCGGCGGCGGCCTGGTCATCGTCGCCCTGTACGTGGTCGTCAGCCGCGCCTACGCCGAACACCTCAGGCCCGCGATCATGGCCGCCTTCGCCGCGAGCTGGGTCGTCCCCTCGGTCGTCGGCCCGCTCGCCTCCGGCACGATCACCGAGCACCTGGGCTGGCGCTGGGTCTTCACCGGCATCCCCGTCCTCGTCGTCCTGCCGCTCGCCCTCGCGCTCCCCGCGATACGCCGGACCGCCTCGGGACCCGCCGACCCGTCCGCGCCGCCCGTCCCCTGGAACCGGCGCCGCGTCCGGCTCGCCCTCGGCATCTCCGCGGGCGCCGGGCTCCTCCAGTACGCCGGGCAGGAGCTGCGCTGGCTGTCCCTGGTCCCCGCCGCCGCGGGCGCCGCGCTCCTCGTGCCCGCCGTGCGCGGCCTGCTGCCGCACGGCACCTACCGGGCCGCCCGGGGGCTGCCCTCGGTCGTCCTGCTGCGCGGGGTCGCCGCCGGGTCCTTCATCGCCGCCGAGTCCTTCGTACCCCTGATGCTGGTCACCCAGCGGGGCCTGAGCCCCACCCTCGCCGGCCTCTCCCTGGCCGTCGGCGGCCTCACCTGGGCGCTGGGCTCCTGGATCCAGTCCCGGCCGTGGACGGAGCCGTACCGGGAACGCCTCGTCGTCCTCGGCATGGTCCTGGTCGCGCTCGCGATCCTGACGGCGCCGAGCGTCCTGATCACCGCCGTCCCGGTGTGGACCGTCGCGGTCGCCTGGGCCTTCGGGTGCCTCGGCATGGGCGCCGTGATCTCCTCCACGAGCGTGCTCCTCCTGAAGCTCTCCGCGCCCGAGGAGGCGGGGACGAACTCCGCCGCCCTCCAGATCTCCGACGGCCTCTCCAACGTCCTGCTGCTCGCGATCGGCGGCGCGGCCTTCGCGGCCCTCGGCGGCGGCGCGGTGGGCCACGCCGTGACCTCCTCCACGGCCGCCACCGGCTCCCACCCGGGAGCCTTCGCGGCGGTCTTCCTGCCGATGGCCGCGGTGGCGGCGGCGGGGGCGTGGGTCGCCACGCGGTTGCACGGGGAGCCGGGACGGCCCGGGGGCCCGAAAGCTTCCTGACACCACGTGGTACCGCGCGGTACCATGACGTCATGGCCGGTCTCAACGTCAGGTTCACCGAGGAAGAGCTGGACGCCCTGCGCGAGCGGGCCGAGGCGGAGGGGCGCAGTATGCAGTCCTTCGCGCACGACGCCGTGATCCGGGCCGTGAACGAGCACGCGCGCCTCTTCGACGAGGCGGCCGAACACGTGCTGAAGGCCAGTGAGGAGCTGAACCGGAGGCTCGCGTGACGTACTACCTCACGCTTCCCGAGCTCCTGAACCTCGCGCGGCGGCTCGGTGCGGACGACGTGCGGGACTACGGTCTCCTCGACTCCGCCCTGGCGCGTCCGAAGTCGAGCGTGTTCGGCCAGGACGCCTACCCGGACGTCTGGCAGAAGGCGGCGGCGCTCATGGAATCGCTCGCCCGGAACCACGGGCTGGTGGACGGGAACAAGCGCATCGCCTGGTACGCGACCTGGGTCTTCCTCCACCTGAACGGACATCCCCTGGACTCGGCCTTCGACGTCGACGAAGCGGAGGCGTTCGTCCTGGACGTCTGCCAGGGCGCCCTCGACGTCCCCAAGATCGCCGCACAACTGCCCCGGTTCGCGCGCTGAACCGGGACCGCGACGTGAAGTGTGACGCTTGCCGCACCCGGGTGGCAGACCTCCCGCCGGGTACGAGGACCGGGCCCGGCCGCCGGTAAGGTGGCCCGGTTGTCATATCTGGACGAGCGCCGAACCGGAGATCGTGACTACCACCGCCACCTCCTCACACCACCTCTCTCCCGCCTTCCCCGGCCGCGCCCCCTGGGGCACCGCCGGAAAGCTGCGAGCCTGGCAGCAGGGAGCGATGGAGAAGTACATCCAGGAGCAGCCCCGCGACTTCCTCGCGGTCGCCACCCCCGGAGCCGGCAAGACCACCTTCGCGCTGACCCTCGCCTCGTGGCTCCTGCACCACCACGTCGTGCAGCAGATCACCGTGATCGCGCCCACCGAGCACCTCAAGAAGCAGTGGGCCGCCGCCGCCGCGCGGATAGGGATCAAGCTGGACCCGGAGTACAGCGCGGGGCCGCTCAGCAAGGAGTACGACGGCGTCGCCCTCACCTACGCGGGCGTCGGCGTCCGGCCCATGCTCCACCGCAACCGCTGCGAGCAGCGCAAGACCCTCGTCATCCTGGACGAGATCCACCACGCCGGTGACTCCAAGTCCTGGGGCGAGGCGTGCCTGGAGGCGTTCGAGCCCGCCACGCGCCGCCTCGCGCTCACCGGCACCCCCTTCCGCTCCGACACCAACCCCATCCCCTTCGTCACGTACGAGGAGGGGAACGACGGCATCCGCCGGTCGTCCGCGGACTACACGTACGGCTACGGCAACGCCCTCGGCGACGGGGTCGTGCGGCCGGTCATCTTCCTCTCCTACAGCGGCAACATGCGCTGGCGCACCAAGGCGGGCGACGAGATCGCCGCCCGCCTCGGCGAGCCGATGACCAAGGACGCCGTCTCGCAGGCGTGGCGCACCGCCCTGGACCCGCGCGGCGACTGGATGCCGAACGTGCTGCGCGCCGCCGACCGGCGCCTCACCGAGGTCCGCAAGTCCATCCCCGACGCGGGCGGCCTCGTGATCGCCTCCGACCAGGAGTCGGCCCGCGCGTACGCCAAGCTGATCCGCGAGATCACCGGCCACCGCGCCACCCTGGTCCTCTCCGACGACGCGGGCGCCTCCGGCCGCATCGACGAGTTCAGCGAGAGCGACGACCGCTGGATGGTCGCGGTCCGCATGGTCTCCGAGGGCGTCGACGTCCCGCGCCTCGCGGTCGGGGTGTACGCGACGACGATCTCGACCCCGCTCTTCTTCGCCCAGGCCGTCGGCCGCTTCGTGCGTTCCCGCAGGCGCGGCGAGACCGCCTCGGTGTTCCTCCCCACGATCCCCAGCCTCCTCGGCTTCGCCAACGAGATGGAGGTCGAGCGCGACCACATGCTCGACCGGCCGAAGAAGGCGGGCGAGGACGAGGACCCGTACGCCGAGTCCGAGAAGGAGATGGCGGAGGCCGAGAAGCAGCAGGACGAGGACACCGGCGAGCAGGACATGCTGCCCTTCGAGGCCCTGGAGTCCGACGCCGTCTTCGACCGCGTCCTCTACAACAGCGCCGAGTTCGGCATGCAGGCCCACCCCGGGAGCGAGGAGGAGCAGGACTACCTCGGCATCCCCGGACTCCTCGAACCCGACCAGGTCCAGCTCCTCCTCCAGAAGCGGCAGGCCCGGCAGATCGCGCACAGCCGCAAGAAGCCGGACACCGAGGCGGACCTGCTGGAACTGCCCGCCGAGCGGCGGCCCGTCGTCTCCCACAAGGAGCTGCTCGAACTGCGCAAGCAGCTCAACACGATGGTCGGCGCGTACGTCCACCAGAGCGGCAAACCGCACGGCGTCATCCACACCGAGCTGCGCCGGGTGTGCGGCGGCCCGCCGAGCGCGGAGGCCACCGCCGGGCAGATCCGGGAACGGATCAAGAAGGTGCAGGAGTGGGCCACCCGTATGCGGTGACCCCCTGTGAACGGCCGGCCGGGGCCCGTGCGCGGAGACGCGTACGGGCCCCGGCCGCGTCGCTCGCGGACCGGGGCGGGGGTCTGGGCGGGGGCCCGGGCGGGGACCTGAGCGGGGCCCGGGCGGCGATCCCGTGACCGACCTCCCGAGCCCCCTCGCCCCCCTCCCGACCACCCTCCCGGCCGGTCCGCGGACCGCCCCGCGCCCCCGCGCGACAAAGCCGATCTTGTCCGCCGAAGTCCCTCGTCGGACCGGTAAAAGTCCCGAACCGCCTTCATCCGGTCGCCCATGACCGGATTCTGGACGAGGTCTTCCGCTGAGCGGAGCGGGTCGCTACTGTCCCGGCTCAAAAGCAATCGCCCCGTGGCAGCGCCGCCGCGGAGCGCAGCCGGTGTACCCCTTCCTGCCGGCGGCCTCTGACGTGCGTCGCCGCGGGACCGGCGAGGCAACCCCCGTGAGAGTCCCGCCTCCACTCACTCCGAAGGAGAGGGCGTCGTGACCGCGGAGACCTCCCAGACGCTCGACCGGGGACTCAGAGTCCTCAAGCTGCTCGCCGACACCGACCACGGTCTGACCGTCACCGAGTTGTCCAACAAACTCGGCGTCAACCGGACCGTGGTCTACCGCCTCCTCGCCACGCTCGAACAGCACGCCCTCGTCCGGCGCGACCTCGGCGGGCGCGCCCGCGTCGGCCTGGGCGTGCTGCGGCTCGGGCGCCAGGTCCACCCCCTGGTGCGGGAGGCGGCGCTGCCCGCGCTGCGCTCGCTCGCCGAGGACATAGGGGCGACGGCCCACCTCACCCTGGTCGACGGGGCGGAGGCGCTGGCGGTCGCGGTCGTCGAACCGACCTGGACGGACTACCACGTGGCCTACCGGGCCGGCTTCCGCCACCCGCTGGACCGGGGCGCGGCCGGCCGCGCGATCCTCGCCGCCCGCCAGGGCGGCCTGACCGAACCCGGCTACACCCTCACCCACGGCGAACTGGAGGCCGGCGCGAGCGGCGCGGCCGCCCCGCTGGTCGGCGTCACCGGCGTCGAGGGCAGCGTCGGCGTCGTCATGCTCGCGGACGCGGTGCCGGAGCGGGTGGGACCCCGCGTGGTGGACGCGGCCCGGGAGGTCGCGGACGCGCTCCGCTGAGGCGCGGGACGGTGCCGTCAGCCCGGCGTGGCGTCGGACGTCATGCGGGGCACGGTACCTCCGGCGCTCTCCGGGGGCGCCGGCGCCCCCGGACCTGGAACACGGCCGTGACGAGGAGCGGTCCGCGCCCGGCCCCGCCCCGGCGTGCGCCCCCGCCCCCGCCCCGGTGCGCGCCCCAGTAGATTGGGGGCGTGTTCTCCAGCCTCTCCCGTCCCCGCGCCCTCGCGCTCTGCGCGCTGCCCGTCGTCGCGCTCTTCGCCGCCGTCGGGCTCGCGCCGCTGCCGTACGCGATCGCGCAGCCCGGTTCGACCGCCGACGTGCTCGGCGCGGACAGGGGGCAGGAGGTCATCACCATCACCGGCGCCCCGGTCCGGAAGACCGGCGGGCAGCTGAGGATGACGACGATCCTCGCGACCGGGCCGTCCGCGGACATCCGCTTCACGGACGTGGCCGACGCCTGGTTCCGCACCGACCGGGCCGTCCTGCCGAAGAGTTCCGTCTACCCCTCGGGGAAGTCGGACGCGGAGGTCGAGGAGCACAACCTCGGCCAGATGAAGGAGTCGCAGGACGCCGCCGCGCTCGCCGCCCTCGGCCACCTGAAGAAGGACCCCGCGAAGGTGAAGGTGACCCTGCACCTCGCGGACATCGGCGGCCCCAGCGCCGGTCTCCTCTTCTCCCTCGGCATCGTCGACAAGCTCGACGGGAACGGCGCCGGCGGCGACCTCACCGGCGGCCGGACCGTCGCCGGTACGGGCACGATCGCCCCGGACGGGAAGGTCGGCGCCGTCGGCGGCGTCTCCCTCAAGACGCAGGCCGCCGCCCGGGACGGCGCCACCGTCTTCCTGGTGCCGAAGGCGGAGTGCTCGGACGCGGAGGCCGAGCTGCCGAAGGGGCTGCGGCTGGTTCCCGTCACCGCCCTCGACGACGCGGTGGCCTCCCTCAGGGCCCTGGGGCAGGGGCAGGAGTCGAAGGTCCCGTCCTGCTGACGTCCTCGGCGGGGCCGGTGGGGCCGGCCTTCGGCGGGGCGTCCATGCCGCGCCAGGCCGGGAAGAGCATCGGCGAGAGCGTCACGAGGAAGTAGAGCGTCCCGATCCCGAGCAGCGTCGCCGTCAGCCCGCCCCGCTCGACCAGGAGACCCGCCACGAGCGCGCCCAGTGGGTTCGTGAGCAGCACGCCCGCCGTACTCGCGCCCATGACCCGGCTGCGCAGCTCGTCGGGCACCTGCTCGTAGGCAACGGTGGTCAGGATCGGATTGAGGACCCCGACGCCGAGCCCCGACGCCGCGAGGGTCACCAGGAGCGGCGCGGTGGTGTCGGTAAGGGCGGCCACCACATATGGCGGGGCGCCGCCTATCAGGAAGCCCGCCGTGAACACGGCCCGGCGCGGGAAACGCTCCCCGATCGCCCCGTAGAGCAGGGCGCCCGCCAGGGCGCAGCCGGCGAAGACCGAGACGAGCAGGCCCTGCGCGGCGGGTCCATCGAGATTCTCCCGGGAGTGGACCGGCAGCAGCACCGAACTCCAGCTCTGACTGAGTCCGTTGGTCACCATCACCATGGCCGTGATCCCGAGCATGAGCCGGGCGCGGAACAGGAAGGAGTACCCCTCGCGCAGATCGGCGCGATAGCGGGCGACGGAGAGCCGGGGTCCGGCGCGCAGGGGTTCCGCCGACGGCACCCCGCGCAGGGTCGCCGTGACGAGCAGCGCGGAGACGGCGAAGGTGGCCGCGTCGACGTACAGCACGGTGCCGGGGCCCATGAACGCGACGAGCAGACCGGCGATCGCGGCGCCCGTCATCCGGGCCCCGCGCGCCACCGCGTCGTACAGGCTGGCGGCCCGGGTGAGTGAGGTCCCGGCCTGCCCGGCCAGGTCGGGGACGAGAACGTGCCGGGCCATCTCGCCGGGCGCGTGGAACAGGCCCGTGACCGCCATCAGCGCGCAGAGCATCCAGAACCGGAGGAGCCCTGTCTGGTGCAGGAGCGGGATCGCGGTGAGCGCGAGGCCGCAGACCAGGTCGGAGGTGATGCTGACTCGACGGCGGCCGAGGCGGTCGATGACCGGTCCGCCGGCGACGGCGGCGAGCACGACGGGGACGGCCGCGCAGAAGGCGACCAGTCCGGCCTTGCCGGGGCTTCCCGTGGTCTCCAGCGCGAACCACGGGACGCCGATGAGCGTGAGTGAATTGCCGGTGACCGACACGGTGTTGGAGGCCAGGACGCCGACCAGCGGAGTGCGGCCGTTCTGTTTTGCTTTTGTCGTCATGTGGTGTCCCCCCGGCCCCGCTCCCCCCGGTTCGCTCACGCGGCCAAGGCGGCCGGGTGGTGGGCGGGGGTGACCAGCCGCAGGCCCAGCTCGACGAGTTTCCAGCCCAGTTGGGTGCGGAGGGCCGGGACGCGCGCGGGGGAGACCGGTCGGGTGACGGCGGCCGCGTGCCGGAGCTCCTCGGCGGTCAGCGCGTGCAGCTGGAGGTGGATGTCGGGATGCATGATGCGGGTCCTTCCGTGGGTGCGGGCGGTGACGGTGAGGATGGAGCGCTGCGGTGAGGGCGGTGGGGCGAGGGGCGGGCGGCGCAGTAGCCGACGGACGCGCGGGGCGGGGCTCGGATCAGTCCTCGCGCTGCGGGAACGCGTGGAAGTGGATCCGCACGCGCTCGGCGTCCGGTGCGTCCTTCTCCTCGACGTCCTGGTACGACTCGATGAGCGCGTGTATCCGCTCGTCCAGCTCGCGCAGCTTCTCGGCCGGAAGGCGCAGCGTGAAGTCGCTCATGTCGGAGGCACCGAGCCAGCTCTCGTGCCAGTCGTGCCGGGTGCCGAGGTAGGTGTTCAGCTCCTGGGTGTGGATGTTGGCGATCTCGTGGGTGTAGACCGCGATGGCGCCCCGAACCTCCGGGTCCGGGTTCTTGTAGAGCGACTCGTCGAAGGTCGTGCTCTGCAGGGTCGCCTTCCACCAGCGCTCCCGGCCCTTGCCGAGCGCCGGGTCGTCCTCGACGAAGCCGTGGGCCGCGAGCTGGCGCAGGTGGTAGCTGGTCGCGCCGCTGGACTCGCCGAGCCGCTCGGCCAGTTGGGAGGCGGTGGCGGGACCGCTCCGGCGAAGGATGCGCAGCAGCTGGATCCGGAGCGGGTGGGCGAGCCCGCGCAGGGAACGCGGGTTCAAGGTACGGCTCAGGTGCTCTTCGGGCTCGGACATGCCTGAATCGTAGAGTTGCAAAGAAAGAGTTGCAAGGGGTTCTTTGCATCCTCTTCTTTGCAGAGTCCTTTTTGCATTGACTCCTCCGCGTCGGCCCCTCGTGCCTACCCGCCCGCCGCCTGCTCCACCAGCGGGATGATCCGCAGCGGCACCGGGTTCTCCATCACGATCGCCGTGGACGCCCGCACGATCCCCTCGAAGGCCACCACCTTGTCGATCACCCGCTGGAGGTCCGCGTTGGAGCGGGCGACCAGGCGGCAGAGCATGTCGCCGTGGCCCGTGGTCGTGTGCAGCTCCAGGACCTCCGGCACCGTCGCCAGGTGCCCCCGCACGTCCGCGCCCTGCCCCTGCTTGATCTCCAGGGTCGCGAAGGCCGTCACCGGATAGCCCAGCGCCGCCGGGTCCACCTGCGGGCCGAACCCCCGGATCACCCCGGCCGACTGGAGCCGGTCCAGGCGCGCCTGCACCGTCCCGCGCGCCACCCCCAGCCGCCGGGACGCCTCCAGGACGCCGATGCGCGGCTCGCGCGCGAGGAGCGCGATCAGCCGTCCGTCCAGATGATCGATCGCCACAGCGGCCTCCCCGTGGTCAGGATGTACAAGTCGCACGGCCACCTTGGCGGATCGCTGTACACATTGACCAGAGGATCAGCGAACTATTGCGCACCTTGCGAACCGGCGGGACGCTTCTCCCATGACTGAGACCATCGATCACACCCCCTCCACGGCGCGGCAGGCCGATCCCTTCCCCGTGAAGGGAATGGACGCGGTCGTCTTCGCCGTCGGCAACGCCAAGCAGGCCGCCCACTACTACTCCACGGCCTTCGGCATGAAGCTGGTCGCCTACTCCGGACCGGAGAACGGCAGCCGCGAGACCGCGAGCTACGTCCTCACCAACGGTGCCGCGCGCTTCGTGTTCACCTCCGTCATCAAGGCGTCCACCGACCGGGGCCGCTTCCTCGCCGAGCACGTCGCCGAGCACGGCGACGGCGTCGTGGACCTGGCGATCGAGGTCCCGGACGCCCGCGCCGCCTACGCGTACGCCGTCGAGCACGGCGCCACCGGCGTCGCCGAGCCGTACGAGGTCGAGGACGAGCACGGCAAGGTCGTCCTCGCCGCCATCGCCACCTACGGCAAGACCCGCCACACCCTGGTCGAGCGCTCCCACTACGACGGCCCGTACCTGCCGGGCTTCGTCTCCGCGAACCCGATCGTGGAGCCCCCGGCCAAGCGCACCTTCCAGGCCATCGACCACTGCGTCGGCAACGTCGAACTCGGCCGGATGAACGAGTGGGTCGGCTTCTACAACGAGGTCATGGGCTTCACGAACATGAAGGAGTTCGTGGGCGACGACATCGCGACCGAGTACTCGGCGCTGATGTCCAAGGTCGTCGCGGACGGCACCCTCAAGGTGAAGTTCCCGATCAACGAGCCCGCGATCGCGAAGAAGAAGTCGCAGATCGACGAGTACCTGGAGTTCTACGGCGGCGCCGGCGTCCAGCACATCGCGCTCGCCACGAACGACATCGTCGCCACCGTCCGCACCATGCGGGCCGCCGGCGTCCAGTTCCTCGACACCCCCGACTCGTACTACGACACCCTCGGCGAGTGGGCGGGCGAGACCCGCGTCCCGGTCGAGACCCTGCGCGAGCTGAAGATCCTGGTGGACCGCGACGAGGACGGCTACCTGCTCCAGATCTTCACCAAGCCGGTCCAGGACCGCCCGACCGTCTTCTTCGAGATGATCGAGCGCCACGGCTCGATGGGCTTCGGCAAGGGCAACTTCAAGGCCCTGTTCGAGGCGATCGAGCGCGAGCAGGAGAAGCGCGGCAACCTCTGAGGCCCGCCTCCGCGCGGCGCGGGGGCCCGGGGCAGCACCCCGGACCCCCGCGCCCCTCCACGCGCGCGTGCCCGCCCCGCCGGCCGGGGTCGCGGGAGACGACGGGGCTCCCGCGCCTCCCGGCGCGTCTCGGACGCCACGCGCGCGTGCCCGCCCCGCCGGTAGCGGCCTCTGCGGGCCACGGCCCCTGCCGGTAGCGGCCCCCGTCGGCCACGGCCCTCACCGGTAGCGGCCCCGTCGGCCACGGCTCCCGCCGGCCACGGCCCCGGCCACGTCTCCCGCCGGCCACGGCCCCGGCCACGTCTCCCGCCGGCCACGGCCCCGGTCGCGGCCCCGCCGGTCACAGCCCCTCCGGCAGCTCGTCCGGCGGTTCGCCCAGCGCCGCCAGGGCCTCCGCCGCCCTCGGCGCGTGCAGGGGCGAGAACACCGGGCTGATCCGCAGGGCCTCCGCCAGACGGCGGCGGGCCGGGCCGGTCAGCCCCAGGGCCCGCTCGATCTCGCCCCGGTGGTACGAGAAGAGCGCGCTGCGCCGCCCCTCGTCCGTGGCCCGCTTCGCGTACCCCAGGGCCTCTTCCGCCCGCCCCGACCGGAACAGCGCCCACCCCAGCGCGTCCGCCACCTCCACCGAGCGGTGCCCGCGCGCCCACTGCGCCCTCAGCGCGGCGACCGCGCCCGCCGGGTCGCCGTGGTCCGCGCCGAGCAGCCCCAGGGCCGCCTCCGCCCGCGCCCACGTCCCCGTCCGCAGCCGCTCGTACAGGGCCCGCGCCTCCTCCTCCCGGCCCAGCGCCTCGTACAGCTCGCCCGCCTCCAGGACGTACTCCGGCAGCGGCAGCCGGGCCAGGGCCGCCCGCCAGTCCCGCACCGCCTCGTCCGTGCGCCCCAGGGCCGCGAGGGCCCGCGCCCGGCCCGCGAGCGAGGGCCCGTGGTCCCGGTCGAGCCGCAGCGCCGCCCCGTACCGGCCGAGGGCCTCCTCCGGCTCCCCCCGCTCCCACGCCAGGTCCCCGGCCCGCGCCAGCGCCGCCGTCCCCTCCGCGTCCGTCTCCGCGAGGGCCGCCGCGTCGAGGGCCGCCGCGTCGGCGTCCTCGCGCCAGCCCCGGTCGCGGTACGACTGCGCGGCCCGCCCCCGCACCACCGCGCCCGTGTGCAGCTCCTCCAGCCGCTCCATGGCCTTCCGGGCCTCCTCGTACCGCCCCAGGCCGTTGTACGCGTCGATCAGGAGCGGGTACGCCCGCCAGTGCCCCGGCTCCGCCTTCCGCACCCGCTCGCCCCACTCCCCGGCCGTCCGCCAGTCGCCCCGCGCCCCGGCGAGCACCCCGAGGCCCAGCCGCGCCGCCGTCCCGCCGCGCGCGGCGGGACGTCCGCCGAGGGAGCGGCGCAGCGCCTCCCCGGCGCGCGCGTAGTCCCGTACGTCCCCGAGGCGCGTCCCGCGCTCCGTGTACGCCGCGCCCAGCTCCGCCCAGGCCGCCCCGTCGTCCGGGCGGGCGCGCAGCCGCTCCTCCCGGTCCGCGATCAGCGCGGCCAGATCCGGGAGCGCCGCCTGCGCGCCCGCGCGGGCCGCGGCCACCGCCCGCTCCACCGGCCCCGGCGGGGGCGGCGGCTCCTGGCCGGCGAACTCCGCGGCGCACAGCAGCGCCGTCGCCGCGAGCGTCGCGCCCGCTCCGGCCACCAGGACCGTCCTCCACGCGTTCCGGTTCTCCATGGCGCCCACTGTGCGCCCGCGCCCGCCGCCGCGAAGAACGCCCGAAGCGCTCCCTCCGGCGGGTTCACACCGATGGCCCCGGGTGCCACGCTGGACGCATGGACGATCTTCCGACGCAGCAGAAGGACGACCTCCGGTCACGGCTCCACGAGCGCCTGCGCACCGGACTGCCCCCCGAGGCCCTGCTCACCGATCCGGACGTGACGGCCTCCTACGCCCACGACATGGCGGGCTTCTGCACGGCCGGCACCCCCGCGGCCGTCGTGCTCCCGCGCACCGTGGAACAGGTCCGGCACGTCATGCGGACCGCCACCGAACTGCGCGTCCCCGTCGTCCCGCAGGGTGCCCGCACCGGCCTGTCCGGCGGCGCCAACGCCTCCGACGGCTGCGTCGTGCTCTCCCTGGTGAAGATGGACCGCATCCTGGAGATCGACCCGGTCGACCGGATCGCCGTCGTCGAACCGGGCGTGATCAACGCCGTCCTGTCCCGCGCCGTCGCCGAACGGGGCCTGTACTACCCGCCGGACCCGTCCAGTTGGGAGATGTGCACCATCGGCGGGAACATCGGCACCGCCTCCGGCGGCCTGTGCTGCGTGAAGTACGGGGTCACCGCCGAATACGTCCTCGGCCTCGACGTCGTCCTCGCCGACGGCCGGCTCCTGCGCACCGGCCGGCGCACCGCCAAGGGCGTCGCCGGGTACGACCTGACCCGGCTTTTCGTCGGCTCGGAGGGCAGTCTCGGCATCGTCGTGCGGGCCGTCCTCGCGCTCAGGCCGCGGCCCCCGGCCCAGCTCGCGCTCGCCGCGGAGTTCCCCTCGACCGCCGCCGCCTGCGCGGCCGTCTGCGCGATCATGGAGCGCGGCCACACCCCCTCGCTCCTCGAACTGATGGACCGTACGACCGTCCGGGCCGTCAACGCGATGGCGCGCATGGGCCTGCCCGACACCACCGAGGCGCTGCTCCTGTGTGCCTTCGACACCCCGGACCCGGCCGCCGACCTGGCCGCCGTGGGGGAGCTGTGCGCGGCGGCGGGCGCCACCGAGGTCGTCCCGGCCGCCGACGCCGCCGAGTCCGAACTCCTCCTCCAGGCCCGCCGGCTCTCCCTCACCGCCCTGGAGACGCTCAGGCCCGCGACGATGATCGACGACGTGTGCGTGCCCCGGACCCGGCTCGCTGAGATGCTCGCCGGCACGGCGGCCGTCGCGGAGGAGTACGGCCTGACCATCGGCGTCTGCGCGCACGCGGGCGACGGCAACACCCACCCCGTCGTCTGCTTCGACCCCGCCGACGAGGACGAGTCGCGGCGGGCCCGCGAGTCCTTCGACGCGATCATGGCGCTCGGGCTCGCCCTCGGCGGCACGATCACCGGCGAGCACGGCGTGGGCGTCCTCAAGAAGGAGTGGCTGGCCCGGGAGCTGGGGCCGGTCGGCCTGGAACTCCAGCGCGGGATCAAGGCGGCCTTCGACCCGCTCGGCCTCCTCAACCCCGGAAAGCTCTTCTGAGGCCCCCCGGCGCGTCTCCGTACGGAGGTCACAGCTCGCCGTCCCGCGACTCGTCCGACGGCCACGGGTCGCGCAGCCACAGGTCGTCGGCGGCCACGGTGGCCGCCAGGAGTTCGGCGAGCCCGTCGTCGATGCCGAGCCGCTCGGACTCGGTGCCCGGCGGCACGGCGCGCAGGGTCCGCTCCAGCCAGGCGGACACCTGCGCGGACGGGGCTTCGAGGAGGGCGTCGCCGTCGGGGGAGGAGAGCGCCATGAGGACGAGCCCGCGGCCGTCCACCTTGGTGGGCCAGACGCGGACGTCCCCGTGGCCGCAGGGCCGGAAGACGCCCTCCACGAGCAGTTCGCGCGCGAAGGTCCAGTGGACCGGGTGGTCCGTGCCGATGTGGAAGGTGATGTGGACCGCGTACGGGTCACCGGTGCGGTAGGCGAGGCGGGCGGGCACGGGGACGGCGCGTTCGGGGGAGAGCACCAACTTCAGCTCCAGCTCGCGCTCGACGGTGGTGTGGCCGGTGTTCTGCATGGTCGTACTCCTTCTCGCGGTGGCCCCGGACGGGCCTTCACCAGGAGAGAGCGGGGTCCCCGCGGCTCATTACGCGACTTCGGGAAGTTTTTTCGGGGAAGTTTTTCCGCCCCCGTGTGCCCTGCCGCGTTCCGGGCATGCTCCCGGGGCCGAACGGACCGGATGCATCGGCCCCAGCGTGACCGTGAGTGACCGATTCCGGGGTCCGTCGCCCGAAGACGGGCTTTCTTCGCGGGCTCTTTCTCCCCCCGGCGGTGTTCTTCGTTACTGTCGTCCCTGGGCGCGGCACGCCCGGCGTGCTGCCGTGCGGATCAAAGGCGTTGTGACTGAACGGAGTCGGGGCAGTGGCTACTCCTCCTGGAGGCGGCGGAGAGGTACCGCAGGCGGGGTACTACCCGGACCCGTCCATTCCCGGGTACATCCGGTACTGGAACGGGAGCGCCTGGGTTCCCGGCACGAGCCGCCCCGCCCCGCCGGAGGACGGGACCCGTTCGCCCGCCCCGGTGGCCCAGGGCGGCCCGGCCGCCGCGCCCGCCCCCGCACAGGTCTCCGCCCCCGCGCGGCCGGCCGCCCCGGTGCCGGCGCAGGGGCAGGCGCCGGACCGGGTGGAGTCGCCGGACCGGGCGCAGGTGCCGGACCGGACACCGGCCCGGTCCCAGCCCCCCGCGTCCCGGGCCCCCGTGCACGTGCCCGACCAGGGGCGGGCGCCCTCCCCGACCCCGGCCCAGGTCCCGGCTCCCGCCGCCGTCCCCGCGGTCGAGGAGACCGGGCCCGTCTTCCTCGACGAGGAGCCGGCCGTGCCGGAGCCCGCCCCGGCGTGGCAGGCGGACGCCTCCCGGCAGACCGGGTTCGGCGGTGACCGCGACCGGAAGGTCTCCTGGGGCGCGCCCCGCGCCGCCGATCCGCGCAGCCCGGCGGAGTGGCCGGTCGCGGGCGGGAACGGGCCCGAGGAGGCGCCCGCCGGCGTCCCGGAGCGGACGGCAGACCCCCGCGCGGCCGGCGGAGCCGCCCGCCTCGGCGGCATGCCCGTCACCCCGGCCCCCGGCCCCGCACCGGTCCCCACCCCCGCACCGGCCCCGCAGCCCACGCCGGCGGCCCCGGCCCCCGCGCCCACCCGGGCGCAGGCCCCCGCCCCCGCCCCCTGGGCACAGCAGCAACCGCCGCAGGCGGGGCTCCAGCCCCTGCCCCCCGCCCAGGAGCAGCCGCAGCCTCAGCCGCAGCCGGTCATCCCCTGGAAGCCTCCGGTCGAGGACCCCTTCCTCCGGGCGGCCCGCGCGCAGGCGTCCGCGCGTCCCGCCGGGCTCGGCAGGCGTCTGCTCGCGCGGCTGATCGACTCCGTCGTCCTGGGCGGGCTCGTCGGCGCGGCCGCCCTCCCGCTCGTGACCGCCGCCCTCGACCACATCGAGGCCAAGATCGAGGCGGCCCGGCGGTCCGGCACCACCGTCCAGGTCTGGCTGGTGGACTCGACCACCTCCGTCCAGTTCGGCCTGGCGCTGGCCGCGCTGTTCGTCATCGGCGCCCTGTACGAGGCGCTGCCCACCGCCAAGTGGGGCCGCACCCTGGGCAAGAAGCTCTGCGGGATCGAGGTGCGGGACATCGAGGCGCACGAGCCGCCGGGGTTCGGCGCGGCCCTGCGGCGCTGGCTCGTCTACAGCGTCCTGGGCCTTCTGGCCGTCGGTCTCCTCAACGTCCTGTGGTGCCTCTTCGACCGCCCGTGGCGCCAGTGCTGGCACGACAAGGCCGCCCGCACCTTCGTGGCCCGCTGAGGGAACGGCCGGGGCCGGGCGGCGGGGCGGCCGGTCCCCCGAACGGGCGGTGATTCCTTGCGGGGCCGTTCCGCCCGGGATGCACTGCCCCCATGAGCACCGACCAGCCGCCGTCCGGCCAGCCGCCCGAGGAGGACCCGTTCCTCAAGAGGCCGCAGGAGCCCCCGCCGCCCTCCGGAGGCCAGCCCCCGCCCGGAGGACCGCCCCCCGGAGGACCGCCCCCCGGAGGCCCTCCGCCGGGGAACCCGTACGGGACCCCGCCCGGTGACCCCTACGGCTCCCCGTACGGCGGCCCGCCCCCGCCCCCGTACGGGAACGGCTACGGTGGCGGTTACGGCGGGACCGATCCGCTCTCCGGAATGCCGCCGCTCGCCGAGACCGGCCGGCGCGTCCTCGCCCGGCTCATCGACTGGGTGATCGTCGCGGTGCCGCTCGCGCTCATCGGCATCCCGTTCAGGATCTACGACCGGGTGACGTCCGACGACGACTTCGGGGACGCGGTCGGCGGCTTCGACGGGGGCGGGCAGCTCGTCTTCCAGCTCATCACGATCGTCGCGTACGTCGCGTACGACACGGTCCTGACGGCCAGGAACGGCCAGACCGTCGGCAAGAAGCTGATGAAGCTGCGCGTCGCGATGCTCAACGACGGTTCGACGCCCCCGATGAACCAGTCGCTGCTGCGCGCCGTGGTGCTGTGGCTGCCCGCGCTGATCTGCTGCGCCTGTCTGTGGCCGCTGCTCCTGCTGATCCTGATCCTGGTCGACAAGCCCTACAAGCAGGGTCTGCACGACAAGGCCGCGAAGACGGTGGTGGTCTCCGTCCCGCGATGAGGGGTCCTCCGCCGGAACGGGCGGAACGGACGGAACGTTACGAACCGGTCCGGGTCCCGGTCCCCGCGCGCACGCGCGGGACCGCGGCCCGGACCTCCTCGTTCCCGGGGTCCGGCGGAACGGCCCCGGAGGTCTTGACGCGTCCCGCGCGCACCGGCATCGTCACCGCCACGAGAACGCCGAGCAGCAGGCCGGCGGCACAGGCCGCCGCGATGCCGGGAGTGGTCGTCGTGCCGGAGAGCAGCAGCAGGGCGACGGTCGCGAGGACGACGGTGGCCGAACCCCAGGTGAGCCGCGCGGTGTCCGGACGCTGCATGACGAGTACCGCCCCTCGAGTCCCCAAGTCCCCAAGCCTTCGCGACGTCGCTCCGACCCTACGACCGTGGATGCCCGGACGGGGCGCGGGGTATGCCCGGTCCCGTCCGGTGCCGGTGCACAGGGGGGCGCACAGGGTCACGTGATCGTCAAGAATTCTTCGCCGTGCGCCCATCTGATGTTCGATTATCGGAAAATCGCTCCTGCATAGTGCAGTTGGTATGTCCAAGTCAAGATCTGTCTTTTCTCTCCTCACTCCGGTCGAATGTCGTCACTTGTGACGCGCGACCCGCCGGACGGGCACCCCACCTTTCGGTCCGCCGGCGCGGACGCCGGGGAGGACATACTTCAAGTGACCAACAGACGACGGGCGATCAGAGCGTCCGCAGTTGTCGTGGCGCTCGCGGCCACCGCCGCCACCGCCTCGACGTTCACCACCGCCTGGGCCGACAACCACGGAAACGTGACGCCGGCCGACGTCCGCCACGACCCGGCCCCCGGCCACGGGCAGGACGCCGACAAGACGGCGGTCGACCACGACCTCGAGGGTCCCTACAGCAAGCAGCAGGAGCAGCAGCGCAAGGCCGCCCTGGAGCAGGTCCTGAGCGGCGAGGCGAAGGTCGAGCGCCGCGGTGGCTCCCAGGTCGTCAAGCTCGGTGCCAAGAAGTACGTCGAGCTGGGCCGCGAGAAGACCGACAAGATCTTCACGATCCTCGTCGAGTTCGGCGACAAGGTGGACAACACCACCCTCGTCGACCGCGCCGACGACGACACGGCCGAGCCGAAGCCGAAGTACGGCGGCACGCCCGGCCCGCTGCACAACCGCATAGCCCAGCCCGACCGGAAGAACGACAACTCCACGGCCTGGCAGGCGGACTACAACCAGGCGCACTTCCAGGACCTGTACTTCGGGACCGGCAAGGACGCCAAGGGCCAGCCCAAGCAGTCGCTGAAGACCTACTACGAGCGCACCTCCTCCGGCCGTTACTCGGTCGACGGCGCGGTCTCCGACTGGGTCAAGGTCGAGTACAACGAGGCCCGTTACGGCTCGAACTACTGCGGCAACAGCAACTGCTCCAACGTCTGGGACGCCGTCCGCGACGGTGTCACTGCGTGGACCGCGGACCAGAAGGCCAAGGGCCGCACCGACGCCCAGATCAAGGCCGACCTGGCGCAGTACGACCAGTGGGACCGCTACGACTTCGACGGCGACGGCAACTTCAACGAGGCCGACGGCTACATCGACCACTTCCAGATCGTCCACGCGGGCGAGGACGAGTCGGCGGGCGGCGGCGCCCAGGGCGGCGACGCCCTGTGGGCCCACCGCTGGTACGCGTACGGCACCAGCGCGGGCAAGACCGGCCCGGAGAACAACAAGTCCGGCGGCACGCAGATCGGCAACACCGGCATCTGGGTCGGCGACTACACGATGCAGCCGGAGAACGGCGGCCTCGGCGTCTTCGCGCACGAGTACGGCCACGACCTCGGTCTGCCGGACCTGTACGACACCTCCGGCCTCAAGGGCGCCGAGAACTCGACCGGCTTCTGGTCGCTCATGTCCTCCGGCTCCTGGCTCGGCCGCGGCAAGGACGCCATCGGCGACCTGCCCGGCGACATGAACGCCTGGGACAAGCTCCAGCTCGGCTGGCTGAACTACACCAAGGTCGCCGACGAGGCCCGCAAGTGGAACTCCACCCACAAGCTGGGCGTCGCCGAGTACAACACCAAGAACCCGCAGGCGCTCATCGTCGAGCTGCCGAAGAAGCAGGTCACCACCGACATCGTCGCGCCCGCCGAGGGCAACACGCAGTGGTGGAGCGGGATGGGTGACGACCTCAAGAACACCCTGACCCGTTCCGTCGACCTCACCGGCAAGTCGTCCGCCTCCCTGGAGCTCCAGGGCTGGTACGACATCGAGCTCGACTACGACTACCTGTACGCCGAGGTCTCGACCGACGGCGGCGCCAACTGGACCGCCCTGGACGGCACCGCCGACGGCAAGGCGCTCCCGCGCGACGCGGCCGGCGCCCCGGCGCTGACCGGCGTCTCGGAGACCCACAAGAAGCTGGCCTACGACCTGTCCGCCTACGCGGGCAAGAAGGTCGACCTCCGCTTCCGCTACCAGACGGACGGCGGCGCGGGCGGCAAGGGCTTCACGGCCGACGCCGTCACCGTGACCGCCGACGGTGCCGCCGTCCTCTCCGACAACGTCGAGAACGGTGACAACGGCTGGGCCGCCAAGGGCTTCTCCCGCGTCGGCAAGGGCTTCACCAAGGCGTACGAGCAGTACTACATCGCCGAGAACCGGCAGTACACCTCGTACGACGAGACCCTGAAGGTCGGCCCGTACAACTTCGGGTTCACCGGTGACAAGTCGACCTGGGTCGAGCACTACCCGTACCAGAACGGCCTGCTCGTCTGGAAGTGGGACCTGTCCCAGAAGGACAACAACACCGCGGTCCACCCGGGCCAGGGCCTGATCCTCCCGGTCGACGCCCACCCGGCCCCGCTGAAGTGGAAGGACGGCACCCTGATGCGCAACCGCGTCCAGGCGTACGACTCCACCTTCGGCACCTACCGGACCGACGCCCTCCAGCTCCACAAGGCGGACGTCGCGACCTTCGTGCCGTCCCTGCCGGGCAACCCGGTCTTCGACGACCGCAAGGGCACCTACTGGTTCCAGGAGACCGCCCGCGCCGGTGTCCAGGTAACTGACACCAACACCAAGATCGAGGTCGTCAAGGAGCCGAAGAACGGCGAGACGATCACGGTCCGCGTGGGTCCGTCCACGAAGTAACCCGTAAAACCGCAGGTCAAAGCATGATCGGCCGTCGCCCTCTAGCGGGCGGCGGCCGATCGTGTTTAGGTGCGTCTGACGCGTTTCCTCTTGACACCGACCCACGGGGGAGTGGTTCCGCATGCCCAACGGAGGGTTCTGCAAGCTGCCGGGGGGCAGCGTGGTCGTCGCCATAGGGCTGCCCAGCCCGGCCGGCGACGGCGGCAAGGTCCGCTTCCTGGTCCACGCCGCGAACCGCGCCCGCGCCCTGACCCGGCTGCGGAACCTGGGGCTGCGCGCGGTCTACCTCCGGGGGAACAGCGAACCGCCCACGCCGGACGAGGTCACCGCCGTCCTGCACCATCCGGACGGCCTGCTGTGGAGGTCCGCGCCGGGCGCCGACCAGGAGCTCTGGCACCCGGTGCGGTCGCTGCCGAAGGCGCCGGCGGCGTAGCGCCCGGCGCCCGGGACCGCGCGGAGACGGCTCCGGCGGCTCCTCTCGCGGCGGGGCCTCAGACCACCGGCGTGCCGGTCAGCTCCACGCCCGCCGCCCGCAGCTCCTCCAGGGCCCGCTCGGTCGTCTCCCGCGCCACGCCCGCCGTCAGGCCGAGCAGCACATGGGTCCGGAAGCCCTCCCGGGCCGCGTCCAGGGCGGTCGCCCGGACGCAGTGGTCGGTGGCGATCCCCACCACGTCCACCTCGGTGACGTCCCGCGCGCGCAGCCACTCCGCGAGCGTCAGGCCGTTCTCGTCCCGCCCCTCGAAGCCGCTGTACGCGGCGTCGTACGCGCCCTTGTCGAAGACGGCGTCGATCGCCCCGCTGGCGACGGCGGGCGCGAAGTTCGGGTGGAAGCCGACGCCCTCCGTCCCCGCCACGCAGTGCACCGGCCACGAGCTGACGTAGTCCGGCTCCTCGCCGGGCGCGGCGAAGTGCGCGCCCGGGTCCACGTGGTGGTCACGGGTGGCCACGACGTGCCGGTAGGAGGTGCCCGCCGTCTGGCCGATCAGGTCGGTGACGGCGGCGGCGACGTCCGCGCCGCCCGTCACCGCGAGGCTGCCGCCCTCGCAGAAGTCGTTCTGCACGTCCACAACGATCAAAGCCCGGTGCATGGGGGGTGTCCTTAGCGCGTCGGAGGGGGGTGGGAAGGGGGACGGGTTCGAGCCTAGAGACTTCCCCACCCCCGGGGGAGGGGGACGGCCCCGGCGGCCGGACGGCCCGGCGGCGGCCCGGCCGGTCACCGGGACGCCGGGAGGGGGCGGGCGCCGTCCGGGCCGCCGCGCGCGGACCCTCGCGCGCGGCGCACGCGCGCGTCCCCACGCGGACACGTGTCTCCCCCGTACGCGGTTCTCACACGTACGCGGTTCTCACACGTACTCGGTCGGCAGGACGGCCTCGCCCCGCGAGAGCTGCATCGCCGACATCGGCAGTCCGGCACGGGACGCGATGTGCCGGGCCCTGGCGGCCTCCAGCGGCTCGCGGCCCACCACCTCGCCGCCCCTGACCAGCTCGACCAGGAGCTGGTGGCCGGCCAGCGCCGGAGGGACGGGCCCGGTGCCCACGACCTCGGCCTCGGCGATCCCGGCCGCGTCGGGCCTGCGGGCCGCCCACTTGCGCCCGCCGACCGACGCCTTGCCGCCCAGGGACTTCTTGGCCACCGGCACGAGGGGCGCCTTCGGGTCGGCCGACGCGGCCCGCGCCACCAGCTTGTAGACCATGGAGCAGGTCGGGTGGCCGCTGCCGGTGACCAGCTGCGTGCCCACCCCGTACGCGTCGACCGGGGCCGCCGCGAGCGAGGCGATGGCGTACTCGTCGAGGTCCGAGGTGACGACGATCCGGGTGTCCCGGGCGCCCAGCTCGTCCAGCTGCGCCCGCACCCGGTGGGCGACGAGCAGCAGGTCGCCGGAGTCGATCCGGACCGCGCCCAGCTCGGGCCCGGCCACCTCGACGGCGATCCGCACGGCCTCGGTCACGTCGTAGGTGTCCACGAGCAGGGTCGTGCCGCGTCCCAGGGTCTCGACCTGCGCCCGGAAGGCGTCCCGCTCGCTGTCGTGGAGCAGGGTGAAGGCGTGGGCGGAGGTGCCGACGGTCGGGATGCCGTAGCGGAAGCCCGCGGCCAGGTCCGAGGTGGAGTCGAAGCCACCGACGTACGCGGCGCGGGAGGCGGCGACGGCCGCCAGCTCGTGGGTGCGCCGGGCGCCCATCTCGATCAGGTCCCGCCCGCCGGCCGCGGCCGACATGCGGGAGGCGGCGGCCGCGATGGCCGAGTCGTGGTTGAGGATCGAGAGGATCACGGTCTCCAGGAGCACGCACTCCGCGAAGGAGCCCTCGACGCGCAGGACGGGGGAGCCGGGGAAGTACGCCTCGCCCTCGGGATAGCCCCAGATGTCGCCGGAGAAGCGGTAGCGGGCCAGCCACTCCAGGGTCGGCTCGTCCACGACGGCGCGCTCGCGCAGGAACTCCAGGACGGCCGGGTCGAAGCGGAAGTTCTCGACGGCGTCCAGGACCCGTCCGACGCCCGCGAGGACTCCGTAGCGCCGCCCCTCGGGCAGCCGCCGGGTGAAGACCTCGAAGACGGAGTGCCGGTCGGCGGTGCCGCCCCGCAGGGCCGCCTGGAGCATGGTCAGCTCGTACTGATCGGTGAAGAGCGCGGTGGAGGGAACGTCCACCGGCAGCCCAAGGTCCGCAGCGTTCATGCCGGCGATGCTAACCCAGAAATCGTCAGAGTGACGATTTCTGTTCGGGAGGCCGTGGCCCGTTTGTGCGAGGGGGGCCCGGGAGTGGCAGCATGGGGTGAGTGAGCGTCGCGCCTATTGAGATCGAACGTACGGAGCCGGCCGAAGGGGTCACGGCGGTCGTCGAACCGGACGTGCCCTGGGTGACCCTCGTGCACAACGATCCGGTCAACCTGATGAGCTATGTGTCCTACGTCTTCCAGTCGTACTTCGGATACTCCAAGGACAAGGCGCACAAGCTGATGCTCGACGTGCACAACAAGGGCCGCGCGGTGGTCTCCAGCGGTACCCGCGAGGAGATGGAACGGGACGTGCAGGCGATGCACGGCTACGGGCTCTGGGCGACCCTCACCCAGGACCGCGGCTGATGGCCGGCCGCTTCGAGGCGCTGCCCGGCGGCGGCGCGGCCGTGGCCCTCGACGAGGTCGAGATCTCCATCCTCCGCTCCCTCGCCGTCCAGCTCCTGGAGCTGATCGGCCCCGGCGACGAGCCGGCGGCCGACGCGGACCCGCTGGCCGCGCTCTTCTCCGAGGGGCCCGGCGAGCCGCCGTCCGACCCCGCCCTGCGGCGCCTCTTCCCCGACGCGTACGGGGACGACACCGAGGAGCTGCGGGAGGCCGCCTCCGACTTCCGCCGCTACACCGAGAACGACCTGCGGGCCCGCAAGCGCGAGGACGCCCTCGTGGTGGTGCGCGCCCTGGACTCCCTCCCGGCCGGGGCGGAGGAGGGCGGCGGGGTCCTGAAGCTCGCCCCGGACGAGTCCCGGGCCTGGCTCGGCACGCTGAACGACCTCCGGCTGACCATCGCGGCCCGCCTGGAGATCGCGGACGACGAGGAGAGCGAGCGGCTGTACCGGCTGCCGGACTCCGACCCGCGCAAGCCGATGGTGATGGCGTACCTCTGGCTGGGGATGCTCCAGGAGTCCCTGGTGGAGACCCTGATGCCCTCCTGAGGGGGCCGTAGGGGTGACATCGGGGACCGTTCGCTCAGCGGACGCTCAAATCCGGATAACGAATACGTTATCGGAGTGTCCGCTTTGTCCTCTTGGGTGCGCCGGATTCCCCTTTCCCTGTGGTGCGCGCCACCCGCGCACCCGGAGGCCGCCTCCGGGTGCGTGATACACCTTCACGACCGCTCGGGGACGCCACCCCTGTTCCCGAGGGCGCTTCGGCCGGCTGACCGCCGGCGGCACTCCATCCACATCCGGGGGGATCAGGATCTGATCCGTGACCGACGCACTCGTGGTCGCGCGGATCAGCATGGAGAAAGGCGCACCACCATGACCTCTGTGCAGGTCGACAAGCAGCACGACGGGGCCGTGGGCGGCGGCGAGGGCTACCAGCGCGGCCTCGGCGCCCGGCAGATCCAGATGATCGCGATCGGCGGCGCCATCGGCACCGGCCTCTTCCTCGGCGCGGGCAAGGCCATCCACAAGGCCGGCCCCAGCCTCATCCTCGCGTACGCCATCGCGGGCCTGGTGATCTTCTTCATCATGCGGGCCCTGGGCGAGCTCCTCATGTACCGCCCGGTGTCCGGCTCCTTCTCGGAGTACGCCCGGGAGTTCGTCGGCCCCTTCGCGGGCTTCGTGACCGGCTGGACGTACTGGCTCTTCTGGGTCGTCACCGGGATCACCGAGGTCACCGCCGCCGCCACCTACATGACGTACTGGTGGGACATCCCGCAGTGGATCTCCGCCCTCGTCTTCACCGTGGTCCTCTACGGCGCCAACCTGATCTCCGTGAAGCTCTTCGGCGAGCTGGAGTTCTGGTTCTCCATGGTCAAGGTCACCGCCATCATCGGCATGATCCTGATCTGCGCCGGCATCCTCACCGTCGGCTTCTCCGACGCCGGGGACACCGCCACGGTCGCCCACCTGTGGAACCAGGGCGGCTTCTTCCCGAACGGCGTCGGCAGCACCCTGATGACGCTCCAGATCGTGATGTTCGCCTTCCTCGCCGTCGAGCTGGTCGGCGTCACCGCCGGCGAGTCCAAGGACCCGAAGACCGTCCTGCCCAAGGCCATCAACACCGTGCCGTGGCGCATCGCCGTCTTCTACGTCGGCGCCCTGATCATGATCCTCTCGGTCGTCCCGTGGACCGAGTTCCAGCCGGGCGTCTCCCCGTTCGTCGCCGCCTTCGAGAAGATGGGCCTCGGCGTCGGCGCCGCCGTCGTCAACTTCGTGGTCCTCACCGCGGCCCTCTCCTCCTGCAACTCGGGCATGTACTCCACCGGCCGCATGCTGCGCGACCTCGCGCTCAACGGCCAGGGCCCCAAGCTCTTCACCCGGCTCACGAAGAGCGGCATCCCGCTGCTCGGCACCACCTTCTCCGCCGCGCTCATGCTGGTCGGCGTCTGGATCAACTACGTCGCCCCCGGCAAGGCGTTCGAGTACGTCGTCTCCTTCGCCACCATCTCCGGCATGTGGGCCTGGATCATGATCCTGGTCTGCCAGATCCGCTACCGCCGCAAGGCGGACCGCGGCGAGCTCCCGCAGTCCTCCTTCAGGGCGCCGGGCGCCCCGTACACCAGCTGGTTCGCGCTCCTCTTCATCGGCATGGTCGTCGTGATGATGGGCATCGACGAGGGCGCCCGCGTCTCCCTCTACTGCGCGCCGGTCTGGGCCCTGGTCCTGGGCGTCTCCTACCTGGTCCTGAAGTCCCGCGACCCCGAGGGTGCCGCCTTCGCCAAGCGGTCCTGACCGGCCCCGTCCCATCCTGCGGACCGTCCCGTACCACCCCTCGGTACGGGACGGTCCTTCTGTCTATCCTGTCGCCATGCTGACCATCACCCGGACCCTGTACGACCAGATCGTGGACCACGCCCGCGCGGACCACCCGGACGAGGCGTGCGGCGTGGTCGCGGGCCCGGCCGGCAGCGGCCGCCCCGAGCGGTTCGTCCCCATGCTGAACGCGGCCCGCTCGCCCACCTTCTACGAGTTCGACTCCGCGGACCTGCTCCGGCTCTACCGCGAGATGGACGACCGGGACGAGGAGCCCGTGGTCATCTACCACTCGCACACCGCCACCGAGGCGTACCCGTCCCGCACGGACATCACGTACGCCAACGAGCCGCACGCCCACTACGTCCTCGTCTCCACCGCCGACACCGACGGCGCCGGCCCCTTCCAGTTCCGCTCCTTCTCCATCGTGGACGGCGTGGTGACCGAGGAGGACGTGAAGGTCGTCGAGAGCCACGCGTGACGCGGCCGATGAGACACTGACGGAAACCCAACGGGCGGCAGGACCCAGGAAGCCGGTGCGAATCCGGCACGGTCCCGCCACTGTGACCGCCTCCCCGGAGGCGGAAGCCAGGAACTGACCTGCCGCCCGCACCACCGAACGGGGACGTGGAAATCCCCGGAGGAGGAACGTTCCGTCATGTCCTGGCGCCGCCCGCTCGCACTCGCCGCCGTCCTGCTCCCGCTCCTCACCGCCTGCTCGGCCGCCCCCGGACCCGCCGGCCCGCCCGCGAAGGCCGCGCCGGGATTCCCGTACACCGTCGCCAACTGCGGTGTGGAGCACACCTTCCGGGCCCCGCCGAAGCGCGTGGTCACCATGAACCAGCACGTCACCGAGATCATGCTCGCCCTCGGCCTGGAGAAGTCCCTCGTCGGCACCGCCTACCTGGACGACGCGGTCCTGCCCGCCTACCGGAAGGCGTACGACTCCGTCCCCGTCCTCGCGAAGGAGTACCCCTCCAGGGAGGCCCTGCTCGCCGCCGCCCCGGACTTCGTCTACGGCGGCTACGGCTCCGCCTTCGACGCCAAGGACGGGCGCGGCCGCGACGACCTCGGACGCTCCGGCATCGCCACCCGCCTCAACACCGAGTACTGCCCCTCCGGTTCGCCCTCCGTGGACGACCTCTACCGCGAGGTCCGCGAGGTCGGCAGGACCTTCGGGGTCCCCGACCGCGCCGAGAAGTGGATCGGCGGGGCCCGCGCCGCCCTCGCCGCCGCCGAGAAGCGGATCGAGGGCGTCGAGCCCGTCTCCGTCTTCGTCTACGACAGCGGCGACAAGACCGCGTTCACCGCCGGCGGCAAGGGCATCGGCAACGAGATGATCACCCGCGCCGGCGGCCGCAACGTCTTCGCCGACCTCGACAAGGCGTTCGGCGACGCCACCTGGGAACAGGTCGTCGCCCGCCGGCCCGAGGTCGTCGTCCTCTACGACTACGGCTCCACCACCGTCGAGCAGAAGAAGAAGCGGCTCCTCGACGACCCCGCCCTCCGGGACGTCCCCGCGATCAGGAACCGCCGGTTCGCCGTCCTGCCCCTCTCCGACACGGTCCTCGGCGTCCGCGTCCCCGCCGCCGTCGGCAAGCTGGCCGCCCAGCTCCACCCGGCCGCCGCCCGATGAGCGCCGGGACCCGCGCCGTGAGCACGGCGGAGGAACCGGCCGCCCCGGCGCGGGCCCCGCGCCCCGGCGCCCCGGCCCCCGGACGGATGCGCCTCCCGGCCGTCGTCACCGGCCTCCTGCTCGCCCTGGCCGCCGCCTGCCTCGCCTCCCTGGCCCTCGGCTCCGTCGCCGTCCCGCCCGGACAGGTCCTCGACGCCCTGACCGGACGGTCGGGCCCCTCCCCGTACCGGACGATCGTCCTCGACGTACGGCTGCCCCGGGTCCTGCTCGGCCTCGTCGTCGGCGCCGGGCTCGCCGTCGCCGGGGCCGTCCTCCAGGCCCTCGTCCGCAACCGGCTCGCCGACCCCTTCCTCCTCGGCATCTCCTCCGGTGCCTCCGCCGGGGCCGTCCTCGTCCTCGTCGTCGGCGTCGGGGGAGGGGTCACCACCACCCTCGCCCTGCCCGCCGGAGCCTTCGCCGGCGCCCTGGCCGCCCTCGTCCTCGTCTACGGACTCGCCCGGCGCGGCGGCACCATGACCGGCCCCCGGCTCGTCCTCGCCGGGGTCGCCGTCTCCTACGTCCTCTCCGCCCTCACCACCCTGATCCTGGCCGCCGCCGGCCGCCCCGAGCACTTCCGCGAAGCGCTGTACTGGTCCCTCGGCGGCCTCGGCAGCGCCCGCTGGGACACCCTCGTCCTGCCCGCCGCCGTCCTGCTCCTCGGCACCGGCGCCCTGCTCGCCCTGGCCCGCCCGCTCGACCTGCTCCTCGTCGGCGAGGAGGACGCCACCGTCCTCGGCCTCGACACGGCCCGCTTCCGCGCCGCCGTCTTCGTCCTCGTCTCCCTCCTCACCGCCGTCATGGTCGCCGCCAGCGGAGCCGTCGGCTTCATCGGCCTCATGGCCCCGCACGCCGCCCGGCTCGCCGTCGGCGCCCCGCACCGCCGCCTCCTGCCCGTCGCCGCGCTCGGCGGCGCGCTCGCCCTGGTCCTCGCCGACCTCGGCGCCCGGACCGTCACCGCGCCCCAGGACCTCCCCGTCGGCGTCCTCACCGCCCTCACCGGCGGCCCGTTCTTCCTCTGGCTGATGCGCCGCCGCCCGGAAGGAGCGCTCCTGTGACCGGCCTGCGCCTGGAGGGCCTCTCGTACGGGGAACGCCTCCGCTCCGTCGACCTCACCGTCCGCCCCGGCGAGACCGTCGGCCTCATCGGCCCCAACGGCAGCGGCAAGACCACCCTCCTGCGCTGCGTCTACGGCACCCTCGCCCCCACCGCCGGACGCGCCCTCCTCGACGGCGACGACCTGCGCGCCCTCGGCCCCCGGGCCCGCGCCCGCCGCGTCGCCACCGTTCCCCAGGACAGCGCCGCCGAGTTCGAGCTGACCGTCCGCGAACTGGTCGCCCTGGGCCGCTCCCCGCACAAGCGCTTCTGGGAGGGCGACACCGCCCCCGACCACGAACGCACCGCCGCCGCCCTCGCCCGCGTCGGCCTCACGGACCTCGCCGACCGCGCGTACCCCACCCTCTCCGGCGGCGAGCGCCAGCGCGCCCTGGTCGCCCGCGCCCTCGTCCAGGACCCGGCCCTGCTCGTCCTGGACGAGCCGACCAACCACCTGGACGTCCGCCACCAGCTCGACGTCCTCGCCCTCGTCCGCGCCCTGGGCACCACCAACCTGCTCGCCCTCCACGACCTCAACCTGGCGGGGGCGTACTGCGACCGGATCTACGTCCTGGAACGGGGCCGGGTCGTCACCGGCGGCACCCCCGCCGAGGTCCTCACCCCCGCCCTCCTGGACGCCGTCTACGGGGTCGGGGCGGACGTGATCCCGCACCCCAGGACCGGCAGCCCGACCGTCGTCTACCTGCACGGTCCGGCAGGCGGTCAGGAACCTTCCATCATGTGAGATCACATTCCGGAACCCGGACCGGGAATCGATACGATGAGCCCATGGTTTCCCACGACGTGAGCGAAGAGACTCCGGGCACCCTCCTGCTCGTGGCGCGCCTGCACGTCGACCTGGGCCGCCTCGCCAGCGCGATCTGTCCCGGCCGGGCCGCGGTCCGCCCGGCCCGCGCCGCGCTCTGAACGACCGGCCGAGCGCCCCTCACCGCACCACCCCTCCGCGCGGGGGCCAGCAGCGCGCCCCTCACGCCCCTTCCGACAGGAGCCCACGCCATGGCCATCGAGGTCCGCATCCCGACCATCCTCCGCACCTACACCGACGGCGCCAAGTCCGTCGAGGGCTCCGGCGGCACCCTCGCCGAGCTCTTCGCCGACCTGGAGACCCGCCACACCGGGATCGAGGCCCGCATCGTGGACGACGGCAAGCTCCGCCGCTTCGTCAACGTCTACCTGAACGACGAGGACGTGCGCTTCCTCGACGGCATCGACACCAAGCTCTCCGACGGCGACAACGTCACGATCCTGCCGGCCGTCGCCGGCGGCGCGGTCTGATCCACATGCGCTACGACTCCCCGCTCGCGGCGGTCGGCAACACGCCGCTGGTCCGCCTCCCCCGGCTCTCGCCCTCGGACTCCGTCCGCATCTGGGCGAAGCTGGAGGACCGCAACCCCACCGGATCGGTCAAGGACCGCCCCGCGCTCCACATGATCGAGCGGGCGGAGAAGGACGGCCGGCTCACCCCCGGCTGCACCATCCTGGAGCCGACCAGCGGCAACACCGGCATCTCCCTCGCCATGGCCGCCAGGCTCAAGGGCTACCGCATCGTCTGCGTCATGCCCGAGAACACCAGCGAGGAGCGGCGGCAGCTGCTCGCCATGTGGGGCGCGGAGATCGTTTCCTCCCCGGCGGCGGGCGGCTCCAACACGGCGGTCCGCGTCGCCAAGGAGCTGGCCGCCGAGAACCCGTCCTGGGTGATGCTGTACCAGTACGGCAATCCCGACAACGCCGGGGCCCACTACGCCGGCACGGGCCCCGAGATCCTCGCCGACCTGCCCTCGATCACCCACTTCGTGGCCGGGCTCGGCACCACCGGGACCCTGATGGGCGTCGGCCGCTACCTGCGCGAGCACAAGCCGGACGTGCGGATCGTGGCCGCCGAACCGCGCTACGACGACCTCGTCTACGGCCTGCGCAACCTCGACGAGGGCTTCGTGCCGGAGCTGTACGACGCCTCCGTCCTCACCACCCGCTTCTCCGTCGGCTCCGCCGACGCGGTCACCCGCACCCGCGAACTCCTCCAGGAGGAGGGCATCTTCGCGGGCGTCTCCACCGGCGCGGCCCTGCACGCGGCCATCGGCGTCGGCAACAAGGCCGTCACGGCGGGGGAGAGCGCCGACATCGTCTTCGTCGTCGCCGACGGCGGCTGGAAGTACCTGTCCACCGGCCTCTACACGGCCGCGACGACCGAAGAGGCCGTCAAGACGGTCCAGGGCCAGCTCTGGGCGTGAGCCCCGGCCCCGGCGGGCGGCCTCAGCGCGCCAGATGGCGGACCCGGTCCCACAGGGCCGGGTCCGCCTTTCCGACCCTCCGGCGGAAGTCCGCCACCGACACCTCCCGCAGCTCGTCCGTCTCCAGGAAGCTGCGCCGCCCCCGCGCGTCGCCCACCGCCTCCGGCGGCAGCGCGATCACCCCCGGCCGCTCCTCGTGGTGCTTGCTGGTGATCTTGGCGACGAGCGCGCGGTCCCCCCGTACCGAGAGCACCAGACAGGGCCGGTCCTTCGACCCGGGCCCGTCCTCGAAGGGCACGTCGGCCCACCAGATCTCGGCCGGTTCCGGCCCCCGCCCCCGCCGGGGTCCGGGCTCCGCCGGCCGTCCGGGCGGCCGGGTCCGCCCCGGAGGACGGCGGGAGGAGGGCCGGGAAGGGGGCCGGCGCGGGGAACGCTTCCGCCCGTCGACGACCGCCACCACCAGGGCGAGCACCACCACCGCGGCCAGCGCGGGCCACCACGACGTGTCCATACCGCACGACGTTACCGGTGCGCGGTTCCCCCCGCCGTGACGCCCCGCCATCCATCCGAACCGGTGACAGAGCCCGTGAGTTCGCCCACAACGGGCCACCACGGAGGAGCGACGCGCCCGGACGCGCCTTACGCTCGACAGACCGCACAGCCTCCCCTCCCCCAGCGCGCTTCCCGCACCCGTCCACGGAGGTTCACGCTCCATGAAGCTCACCGTCGTCGGCTGCTCCGGGTCGTTCCCGTCCGCGGAATCGGCCTGTTCGAGCTACCTCGTCGAGGCCGACGGCTTCCGGCTGCTCCTCGACATGGGCAACGGCGCCCTGGGCGAGCTGCAGCGCCACATCGGTCTGTACGACCTCGACGCGATCTTCCTCAGCCACCTGCACGCCGACCACTGCATCGACATGTGCGGGTACTTCGTCGCCCGCTACTACCGGCACGAGGGCGGGCGCTGCGACGCGATCCCCGTCTACGCGCCGGAGGGCGCCGAGCAGCGGCTGACCGCGGCGTACGCGGACACGCCCTCGCCCACCTCGATGAGCGAGGTCTTCGACTTCCGCACGCTGAAGCCGGGCACCTTCGAGCTGGGCCCGTTCTCCGTCCGTACGGAGAAGGTGTGCCACCCGGTCGAGGCGTACGGCATCCGGGTCGGGCACGGCGGCCGTTCGCTCGCGTACTCCGGGGACACCGGGGCCTGCGAGGCGCTGCACGAGCTGGCCGAGGGCGCCGACCTCTTCCTCTGCGAGGCGTCCTTCACCCACGGCAAGGAGGACGTCCCGGACCTCCACCTCAACGGCCGCGAGGCCGGCGTCCAGGCGGCCCGGGCCGGGGTGGGCCGCCTGGTCCTCACGCACATCCCGCCGTGGACGGACGCCGGGCGGAACCTGGCGGACGCGCGCGCGGTGTACGCGGGACCGGCGGAGCTGGCGAGACCGGGCGCGGTGTACGAGGTCTGAGGACGGGCAGGTCCCGCGTACGGGGAAGGGCCCCGGAACCGTGACGGTTCCGGGGCCCTTCGGCGTCGTGGCGGGGACTCACGCCTTGGTGAGGTCCTCGACCTCCTCCTCGGGCTCGCGGCCCGGGGTGGCGAGGTTGAACCTGACGATCGCGAAGCGGAAGACCGCGTAGTAGACCGCCGCGAAGACGAGGCCGATCGGGATGATCAGCCAGGGCTTGGTCGCCAGGTTCCAGTTGAGCAGGTAGTCGATCAGGCCGGCCGAGAAGTTGAAGCCGGCGTGCACGCCGAGCGCCCAGGTGACGGCCAGGGAGACGGCCGTCAGGACCGCGTGGAGCACGTACAGCAGCGGCGCGATGAACATGAAGGAGAACTCGATCGGCTCGGTCACGCCGGTGACGAACGAGGTCAGCGCCAGGGAGACCATCATGCCGGTCACGGCCGCGCGGCGCTCCGGGCGGGCGGTGTGCGCGATGGCCAGGGCGGCGGCCGGCAGGCCGAACATCATGATCGGGAAGAAGCCGGACTGGAACATGCCGGCGGACGGGTCACCGGCCAGGTAGCGGCTGATGTCGCCGTGCACGACGTCGCCGGCGGCGTTGGTGAAGTCGCCGATCTGGAACCAGGCGACGGTGTTGACGAACTGGTGCATGCCGACCGGGATCAGCGCGCGGTTGATGCCGCCGAAGATGCCCGCGCCGGCGGCGCCCAGGCCGGTCATCCACTCGCCGAAGTGGGTGATGACCTCACCGATGGGCTCCCACACCAGGCCGAAGAAGACGCCCATGGCCAGGCCGACGAAGGCCATGATGATCGGGACGAGGCGACGGCCGTTGAAGAAGCCGAGCCAGTCCACCAGCTTGGTGCGGTAGAACCGCTGCCACAGCACGGCGGCGAGCAGGCCCATGATGATGCCGCCGAGCACGCCGGGGTTGTTGTACTTCGCCGGGTCGTCCTTGCCGGCCTTGACGACCGCCTCGGCGACCGGGAACGCCTCCAGGACCTTGGAGTAGACCAGGAAGCCGACCAGCGCGGCGAGCGCCGTCGAACCGTCGGCCTTCTTGGCGAAGCCGATGGCCACGCCTATGCAGAACAGCAGGGGGAGCTGGCCCAGGATGGCGTCACCGGCGTGCGCGAAGACCGAGGCGACCTTGTTCCAGCCGAGTCCGTCCTTGCCGAAGACATCGTCGGCGCCGAGGCGGACCATGATGCCGGCGGCGGGCAGGACGGCGACGGGGAGCTGCAGGCTGCGACCGACCTTCTGCAGACCCTGGAACAGGCCGGCCCCGCGCTTCTTCGCGGGAGCGGCGGCCGGGGCGGTGGCCGTACTCATCAACTTCCTCCAGTAAGGCAAGGCGCCGCCAGAGGACAGGGAAAGAGGTGACGGCGGCGTCTCGTGGAACGCGGTGGTCTGGACCGCGTGGTCTACACCAATGAGTGGTGTAGACCAGTTTTAGCACGCGCGACTTAGATAAGGAACCTGTGAATTCTCACCCGCCCGGACACGCTCCGTGACGGGCACGGAAAGGCCCCCGGACCGTGGGGTCCGGGGGCCTGGTTCGGGGCTCGCCGAGGGAGGCGCGGCGAGGCCGCCGCTGTCCTACTTCACGTTGTCCCGCTCCATCTCCGCCTCCACCTCCTCCGGCTCGCGGCCGGGGGTCGGCAGGTTGAACTTCGTGATCGCGAAGCGGAAGACCGCGTAGTACACGACCGCGAAGGCCAGACCGATCGGGATGATCAGCCACGGCTTCGTCGCCAGGTTCCAGTTGATCACGTAGTCGATCAGGCCGGCCGAGAAGCTGAAGCCGTCCTTCACCCCGAACGCCCAGGTCACCGCCATGGAGACACCGGTGAGGACCGCGTGGATCGCGTACAGGACCGGGGCGATGAAGAGGAACGAGTACTCCAGCGGCTCCGTGATGCCGGTGACGAACGAGGTCAGCGCCACCGACAGCATCAGGCCGCCGACCTCCTTGCGCCGGTGCGGCCGGGCGCAGTGGGTGATCGCCAGCGCGGCGGCCGGCAGCGCGAACATCATGATCGGGAAGAAGCCCGTCAGGAACTGGCCGGCGTCCGGGTCGCCCGCCAGGAACATGGGGATGTCACCGTGGACCACCGTGCCGTCCGGCTTCTCGTACGTGCCGAACTGGAACCAGATCGGCACGTTCAGGAACTGGTGGAGGCCGATGACGAGCAGCGCCCGGTTCGCCACGCCGAAGATGCCCGAACCCCACGCGCCCAGCCCGACCAGCCAGTCGCTGAAGCTCTCCAGGGCGTCGCCGATCGGCGGCCAGACCCACAGGCAGAGTGCGGCGAACGCGATCCCCACGACCGTCATGATGATCGGGACGAGACGGCGCCCGTTGAAGAACCCCAGCCAGTCCACCAGCTTCGTCCGGTGGAACCGCTGCCACAGGTACGCGGTGAACAGGCCCATGACGATGCCGCCGAAGACGCCGGGGTTCTGGTACGTGTACCCGGCGAAGGCGTCGTCCGCGCCCAGGCAGCCGCCGGTGATGTCCCGCGTCCCCTCCGGGCAGTCCTTCGGGAACTGCCGGAGCACCGTGTAGTAGACGAGGAAGCCGACCACCGCCGCGAGCGCGGTCGACCCGTCGGACTTCTTCGCCATGCCGATGGCGACGCCGATGCAGAACAGCAGCGGCAGGCCGAGGCTGCCGTCGAGCAGGGCGCCGCCCGCGCCCGCCATCACCTTGGCGACGTTGTCCCAGCCCAGGCCGTCCGCGCCGAAGACGTCCGGCTGCCCGAGCCGGTTGATGATGCCGGCGGCCGGGAGCACGGCGATGGGGAGCTGGAGGCTGCGCCCCATCTTCTGAAGGCCCTGGAAGAGGCCGCTTCCCCAGGACCTCCTCGGCGTGGCCGCGGCTCTGTCGGTACTCATCGGCGTCCTCCCTGCCCGGAACGGCCCGGGTCCGCGTCGTGGCGCACACTGGTGTAGACCAGTTGCGGTAGGCTCCGGGAGCCCACCGAGGACAGGCTGCCGGTGATCGTCATCATTCGGCAGAAAGGTGCCACTCGCTCGCGAAGGTGGGCCAACCGTGGGTTAACGTGACCGAGCGGACCGCAAGTGCGCCGAGATTCGCGTCCCCGCGAACGGAACGGACAGGGAGAAACACATGGCCACCAAGGCTGAGAAGATCGTCGCCGGGCTCGGCGGCATCGAGAACATCGAAGAGGTCGAGGGCTGCATCACCCGCCTGCGCACCGAGGTCCGTGACCCGGCCCTGGTCGACGAGGCCGCGCTCAAGGCCGCCGGCGCCCACGGCGTCGTGAAGATGGGCACCGCCATCCAGGTCGTCATCGGCACCGACGCGGACCCGATCGCCGCCGACATCGAAGACATGATGTGAGCGGCTGACGCGCGTCGGCAGGGCCCGTTCCGGCAGGGGAACGGGCCCTTCCCCATGTCCCGCTAGGCTCGTCGCATGTCTCGCATCGACGGCCGTACCCCCGAACAGCTCCGCCCCGTCACCATCGAACGCGGATGGAGCAAGCACGCCGAGGGCTCCGTCCTCGTCTCCTTCGGCGACACCAAGGTCTTCTGCACCGCCTCCGTCACCGAGGGCGTCCCGCGCTGGCGCAAGGGCAGCGGCGAGGGCTGGGTCACCGGGGAGTACTCCATGCTGCCCCGGGCCACCAACACCCGCGGCGACCGCGAATCCGTCCGCGGCAAGATCGGCGGCCGCACGCACGAGATCTCCCGCCTCATCGGCCGCTCCCTGCGCGCCGTCATCGACTACAAGGCGCTCGGCGAGAACACCGTCGTCCTCGACTGCGACGTCCTCCAGGCCGACGGCGGCACCCGCACCGCCGCCATCACCGGCGCCTACGTCGCCCTCGCCGACGCCGTCGCCTGGGCCCAGTCCAAGAAGCTCGTCAAGGCCGGCCGCAAGCCCCTGACCGGCACCGTCGCCGCCGTCTCCGTCGGCATCGTCGACGGCGTCCCCCTCCTCGACCTCTGCTACGAGGAGGACGTGCGCGCCGACACCGACATGAACGTCGTCTGCACCGGCGACGGACGCTTCGTGGAGGTCCAGGGCACCGCCGAGGCCGAGCCCTTCGACCGCGAGGAGCTGAACGCCCTCCTCGACCTGGCCTCCGGCGGCTGCGCCGACCTCGCCCGGATCCAGCGCGAGGCCCTCGAAGGAACCCTCTGACCGCAACCCCCGGGCGCCGCACGGCGTCCTGACGGACAACGGGCGCACGGACACGTTCCGTGCGCCCGCGCCACCGACGCGTACAGGGGAGGACCCGTCTTGAAGCGCCGTCTCGCACTCGCCGCCGCCACGGCCGTCACGCTCACCGCCGTCCTGAGCGGCTGCGGAGCCCTCGACACGGCCATGGACTGCGTCAAGACCGCCGACGCCATCGCCACGTCCGTACAGAAACTCCAGCAGGCCGCCTCCAACGCCACCAACGACGTCACGCAGATCGAGGAGTCGCTGAACTCGATCTCCACCGAACTCGGCAACCTCAAGAACACGACGGACAACGCCGACCTCTCGAAGGCGGTCGACGACCTCACCAAGGGCGTGGACTCGGTCCGCACCGCCGTGAAGAACGGCGACACCACCCCGGACATCACGCCGATCACGAACGCGGCGGGCGAGGTCGCGAAGGTCTGCACCCCGGGGTGACGGCCCGGGCGGTCGTCCCGGGGACGGCCGCCCCCGGGATAATCACCCGCATGACCCGTCTGATCCTCGCCACCCGCAACGCGGGCAAGATCACCGAACTCCACGCGATCCTCGCCGACGCCGGCCTCGACCTCGAACTCGTCGGCGCGGACGCGTACCCGGAGGTGCCCGACGTCAAGGAGACCGGAGTCACCTTCGCGGAGAACGCCCTCCTCAAGGCCCACGCCCTGGCGCGGGCCACCGGCCTGCCCGCCGTCGCCGACGACTCCGGCCTCTGCGTGGACGTCCTCAACGGCGCCCCCGGCATCTTCTCCGCCCGCTGGTCCGGCACCCACGGCGACGACCGCGCCAACCTGGACCTGCTCCTGGCCCAGCTCTCCGACATCGCGGACGAACACCGCGGCGCCTCCTTCGCCTGCGCGGCGGCCCTGGCCCTCCCGGACGGCACGGAACGCGTCGTGGAGGGCTGGATGCCGGGCACCCTGCGCCGCGCCCCCGTCGGCACGAACGGCTTCGGCTACGACCCGATCCTCCAGCCGGAGGGGTACGACGTCACCTGCGCGGAGCTGACCCCGGCGCAGAAGAACGCGATCAGCCACCGAGGCAAGGCGTTCCGGGCGCTGGTGCCGGTGGTAAGGGAGCTGCTGGGCTGAGGGGCGGCACGCGAAGAGCCGCCCCGAGGGCGGCTCTTCGACGGTGCGGCCGATGGGATTCGAACCCACATGGGCGAAAGCCCAGAGGCACCTAAAACCTCCGCTTATACCATTCAGCAACGGCCGCTCGCACGGCCATGGTAGCGGTCCCCCGGCACCCGTTCGTGGGCTGTGCCGAAGTTCCCGCAGGGGCTCCGCCGGCCGCGCCGGACCGGTTCCCCGCCGGAGCGAGCGGCCGGCGCGCGGAAGGGGCGGGACGGTCAGAACTTCGGCTCGGGCGCCCGGGCCATCACCATCTCCGCCGCTTCCTCGCGGGTCTCCACCGACGGGGGCGAGCCCTCCAGGGGCTGTTGGGCCGTCTCCTTCATGCAGGCCACGGCGATCACGCCGACGAGCGCCGCGCCCATCGCGTAGTACGCCGGCATCAGGTTGCTGCCGGTCGCGCCGATCAGGGCCGTGATGACCAGGGGGGTCGTGCCGCCGAAGAGGGACGCGGAGAGGTTGTAGCCCACGGACAGGGAGCCGTAGCGGACGTCCGTGGGGAAGAGGGCGGGGAGCGCCGCCGACATGGTGCCGAGCATGCACAGCAGCGACAGGCCGAGCATCAGCATGCCCGCGGTGACCGCCGGGACGCCGCCCCGGCCGATCAGCAGGAACGCGGGGAGCGAGAGCAGGAGGAAGCCCAGCATCCCCGTCATCAGGACCGGCTTGCGGCCGAGGCGGTCGCTCAGCCGGCCGACCCGGGGGAGGAGCACCATCAGGAGGACCATCACCAGGAGCAGGATCAGCAGGCCGTGCGTCTCGCTGTAGCCGAGTTCGTCCGAGAGGTACGTCGGCATGTACGACAGCAGCATGTAGTCGGTGATGTTGTACGCGCCGACCAGGGCGACGCACAGGATCAGCGTCGGCCACTGGCGTCGGAAGATCTTCGCGAGTTCGCCCCTGGTCGTGGTCTCGGGGGCGTCCACCGCCTCCGGCACGTGCGCGGTGTCGGACTCCAGGCGCTGGAAGGCCGGCGTCTCGTCCAGGCGCAGCCGCAGGTAGAGGCCGACCAGGCCCAGGGGGCCCGCCACCAGGAACGGCACGCGCCAGCCCCACGCCTCCATCGTGTCGGTGCCGAGCCACGCGGTGAGCGCCGTGACCAGGCCCGCCGCGGCGACGTACCCGGCCAGGGTGCCGAACTCCAGGAAGCTGCCGAAGTAGCCCCGGCGCCGGTCGGGCGCGTACTCCGCGATGAAGGTCGAGGCGCCGCCGTACTCGCCGCCCGTCGAGAAGCCCTGGAGCATCCGGAAGCAGATGAGGAGGACCGGCGCCCAGAAGCCGATCGAGGCGTACGACGGGATCAGGCCGATCGCGAAGGTGCCGACCGCCATCAGGACCATGGTGAGCGCGAGGACCTTCTTGCGGCCCAGGCGGTCGCCCATCGGGCCGAAGAACGTGCCGCCGAGCGGGCGGACGAGGAAGGCGACCGCGAACGTCGCGAACGACGAGAGGAGCTGGACGGTGTCGTTGCCGGAGGGGAAGAAGACGTGGCCGAGGGTGACGGCGAGGTAGGCGTAGATGCCGAAGTCGAACCACTCCATGGCGTTGCCCAGCGAGGCCGCCTTCACGGCCCGCCTGACCGCCGCCTCGTCCGTCACGGTGATGTCGGTCCGCCGCAGGCGGGGCTGCTTGCGCCGGCCGGCGGCCCGGAACAGGCGGGGGTGGCGTCTCAGGGCGCCGGGGTCGGGCGCGGGGGCGGGGTCGGTGGCCGGCATGACCGTACGTCCTCTCTGGGAAGGGCGAACACAAGAGGCTCTTCTTGCACGGTCATGCCGTTCGCAAACGAAAATCAGCCGAAAGTGCGATCTCCGTCACGCCCTCCCGGACGTCAGGCCTCGACGCCCAGGTCCCGGATGATCTTGGCGACGTGGCCGGTGGCCTTCACGTTGTAGAGGGCCCGCTCCACCCCGCCCTCCTCGTCCACGACCACGGTGGAGCGGATCACGCCCGTCACCGTCTTGCCGTACAGCTTCTTCTCGCCGAAGGCGCCGTACGCCTCCAGGACCTTCTTCTCCGGGTCCCCGACCAGGGTGACCTTCAGGTCCTCCTTCTCGCGGAACTTCGCCAGCTTCTCCGGCTTGTCGGGCGACACGCCGATGACGTCGTAGCCCGCGCCCGCGAGCAGCTCCAGGTTGTCGGTGAAGTCGCACGCCTGCTTGGTGCAGCCGGGGGTGAGGGCGGCGGGGTAGAAGTAGACGATGACCTTGCGGCCCCGGTGGTCCGCGAGGGAGACCTCGTTGCCGTCCGCGTCGGGAAGGGTGAAGGCGGGGGCGGTGTCGCCGGGCTGCAGTCGCTCGCTCATGGCTCTCCTCGGGAAACGTTCGCGTACGCGTGCAGAGCCTAATGGGGGTCTGGGGCGTCCCTTCGGCGGCGGAACTGACAGACTGTCCATCAACGACCGGATCACGACTACGGAGGCAGCGCGGTGTCGGAGGCCAGGACCCCTGCGCAGATCGAGGCGGACATCGTCCGCCGGCGCGAGCAGCTCGCCGTCACTCTCGACGAGATCGGCATTCGAGTGCACCCGAAGACGATCATCGGAGACGCGAAGGCCAAGGTGGCGTCGACGGTCGACCAGACCGCCGGCCGCGCCTTCGTCGCCGTCAACCGGGTGGTCTCGGACGTGAAGGCGCATCTCACCCACGCGGACGGCTCGCCCCGCCTGGAGCGCGTGGTGCCGGCGGCGCTCGCGGTGGTGGCGGTGATCGGGCTGGTCGCCGCCACCACCCGCAAGGGCAAGTGACGGCGCCCGTTCACGGGCGCCGCGCCCGGGCGGGTAGGTTCACCCCGTGAGCGAGAACACGCACGACAAGCTGCCCATCCGGATGCTCCACGACCGGGTCCTGGTCCGCACCGACTCCCCGGAGGGGGAGCGGCGTTCCGGCGGGGGCATCCTGATTCCGGCGACCGCCGCGGTCGGCCGTCGCCTCGCCTGGGCCGAGGTGGTCGCGGTCGGCCAGAACGTCCGTACGGTCGAGACCGGCGACCGGGTCCTGTACGACCCCGAGGACCGCGCCGAGGTCGAGGTGCGGGGCGTCGCGTACGTCCTGATGCGGGAGCGCGACCTGCACGCGGTGGCCGCGGACCGGTTCCAGGGGACGTCCGACTCGACCGGGCTCTATCTGTGACGACGGGTGCGCGAGGGCCCCGGTGACCACGGTCACCGGGGCCCTCGGCCGTTGTTTGCTAGCGTGGGAACCCCCGACGAGACGCGCCGTACCGGGTACACGACAAGACGACGCACCCCTGTTGTTCCGTCTCACGGAGGTGTTGTCGTCATGGCGTGGGTCCTGCTCGTCGTCGCGGGTCTGCTGGAAGTCGCCTGGTCGGTCGGGATGAAGTACACCGACGGGTTCACCCGTCTCTGGCCCAGCGTGTTCACCGGTGCCGGGATCGTCGCGTCCATGCTGCTGCTCTCGCAGGCTGCCAGGACGCTGCCGATCGGCACGGCGTACGGGGTGTGGGTCGGCATCGGCGCGGCCGGCGCGGCGGTGCTCGGCATGGTGGTCCTGGGGGAGCCGGCGACCGCCGCCCGCGTCTTCTTCGTCTGTCTGCTGGTGGTCGCGGTGGTGGGGCTGAAGGCGACCTCGGGTCACTGACCCCGTTCGGCGGTACGGGCGGGGCCGGATTCCGGGGCGGCGGTGCGGGGGCGTCCGGCCTCCGGGCCGGTGCCGCCGGGCGGCCCGTCCGCCCCGGCCGCCCGTTCGGCCGCCGGGCTCCGCGTGGCCGCTCCCGGCCCGGCCTCTCCTGCCGCCCCCGTCGCTCCCGGCTTCCCCGTCGCCCCCGGTGCGTACTCCCCGGCCATGTCCTCCTCCGACGAGGACGGGGGCGACGGGGACGGGGACGGGTGCGACGGGTCCGAGGGCGACGGGTCCGGCGGCGACGGCGGGACCGGGGAGCCCGACGCGCTCGAAGGGTTGGCGGGACGGGAGGAGTTCGCCGTGTTCGCGGAGTTCGCCGCGTTCGGCGGGGCCGGTGCGCCGGACGCGTCCGGCGCCGTCGTCTCCTCCGCCTCCGCTCCCGGCATCAGCCGCAGGTCGAACTCCTTCGGGGACGTCTCCGCGAGCGCCTCCCGGGCGAAGGCGCCCCAGATCTCGGCGGGCGCCCCGCCCCCGGCGACCCGGGGCTGGCCGAGGGCCCCGTACAGCGGTTTCTGGTGTCCCGTCTCCGGGTCCTGGCCCATCAGCGCGACGACCGCCGCCAGGTCCGGGGTGTACCCCGCGAACCAGGCGGCCTTGTCGTCCTCCGCCGTGCCCGTCTTGCCCGCCGCCGGGCGCCCGACGGATCGCGCGGCCGTTCCCGTGCCCGTCTCGATGACGCCCCGCAGGACCGAGGTGGTGGTGTCGGCGGCCTCCCGGGACACCGCCTGCCGGGGCCGGGGGGCCGGGAGCGACAGCTCCGTGCCTTCCCGGGAGACGCCCTCGACCAGGGAGTACCCGCCGTGCCTGCCGTGCGCGGCGAGCGACGCGTACGCCGTGGTCATGTCCAGGACGCTGGCGGTGGCCGGGCCGAGCGCGATGGAGGGGGAGGCGGTGAGGTCGGGCGTGGACCCGGGCAGGCCGAGGGCGACGGCGGTCCGGCGTACGCGGTCGGGGCCGACGTCGACCGCCATCTGGGCGTACACGGCGTTCACCGACAGGTCCGTGGCGGCGGTGACGGGGATCTCGCCGTAACTCGCGTCGTCCTCGTTGGCCGGTTCGTACGGGGCGCCGCTCCAGCCCTCCACCGGGCGCCGGTTGGTCCCGTCGTACAGCGTGTGCGGGGTGATCGGC
Source organism: Streptomyces sp. NPDC001744 (assembly GCF_042892575.1). Lineage (NCBI taxonomy): Bacteria > Bacillati > Actinomycetota > Actinomycetes > Kitasatosporales > Streptomycetaceae > Streptomyces > Streptomyces sp. NPDC001744. The sequence continues at coordinate 278,392 of NZ_JBIAUG010000004.1, read as the reverse complement.
AGGCCCTGCTGGGTCTGCGCGCCGTTCTGCACGGCCGCCGCGAGGACGAAGGGCTTGAAGGTGGAGCCCACCTGGTAGTCGCGGCGGGTGGCGTTGTTGACGTACTGGCGGGTGTAGTCGACCCCGCCGTACATCGCGAGGACCTTGCCGGTCGCCGGATCGACGGCCGCCGCCCCGACCCGCACGTACCGGTCGGCGGGGCGGCGCGCCGGGTCGAGCCGGGACACGACCCGGTCCTCCACGGCCCGGACGAGGGCGTCCTGCGCGGCCGGTTCGAGGGTGGTCGTGATCCGGAAGCCGCCGGCGGCGAGGGTCTTCTCGTCGACGATCCCGCGCCCGGTCAGGTGGTCCTCGACGGCCCGGACGAGGTAGCCGCGCTGTCCGGACAGGGTGGGCGCGCTGCGGGCGGCCTGCGGGACGGGGAAGCGGAGCGCGGCGCGTTCCGCGCGGCCGAGCCACCCCTCGGTGACCATGCCGTCGAGGACGTAGTGCCAGCGGGCGACGGCCTTGGCGCGGTTCTCCGGGTGGGTGGTGACGTCGTAGGCGCTGGGGGCCTTGAGGAGGGAGGCGAGGTACGCGCCCTCGGCGGTGTCCAGGTGTTCGACGTCCTTGCCGTAGTAGGCGCGGGCGGCGGCCTGCACGCCGTACGCGTTCCGGCCGAAGTAGCTGGTGTTCAGGTAGCCCTGGAGGATCTCGTCCTTGCTCTTCTCGCGGCTGAGCCGGAGCGCGATGAAGAACTCCTTCGCCTTGCGGGTGAGGGTCTGTTCCTGGCCCAGGTAGTAGTTCTTGACGTACTGCTGGGTGATGGTGGAGCCGGACTGGCGGCCCTTGCCGGTGACGGTGTTCCAGGCGGCGCGGACCATCGCCTTGGGGTCGACGGCGCGCGAGGTGGGGAAGTCGCGCTCCTCGGCGGCGAGGACGGCCCGCCGGAAGGAGAGCGGGATCTGGCGGAGCCGGACGTTCTCGCGGTTGACCTCGCCGTCGCGGGCGAGGGGGGTGCCGTCCCGGTAGAGGTAGACGTTCGTCTGGGCGACGGCGGCGGCGTTGGCGGGCGGGACGTCCACCAGGAGGTAGCCGGCGACGAGGGCGCCGGCGAGGAGGAGCGTGCCGAGCAGGAGGAGCCCGAGGAGGCCCCGCAGGAAGCGGCGGAAGGGGCCGCGGCGGGGCGGGCGGGGCTTCGTGCCCGGCCCGCCGGCCGTCTTCGGCGCGGGAAGGGTGGGGTCCCTGGGCTCCCAGCCCGGGCGGGACGCCCGGGGGTTGCCGCCCGGACCGCTCGTACCGGAGGGACCAGAGGAACCAGAGGAGGCGGACATAAAACAGCATATTGCCCTTAAAGCGGCAAAACATCTGAACGCGACCCGGAAGTGACGCGAAAACGGGTCGCGGCGGCGGCCGCGCTCCCGCTAGGGTCGTGCGCTTCGCCGTCCCCGGCGGGGGCGGTGCGCCGTCCTCCGCGAGGGGCGCGCCCGCCGTTCTCCACCCAGGGAAGGGAGCCCCATGCTGCGGCTGTACGCGACGGTGGCCGCGGGCGGGTTCCGGCGCTACGCCACCTACCGGGTGGCGACGGCGGCGGGCGTCTTCACCAACAGCGTCTTCGGCCTCGTCCTCTCCTGCACCTACATCGCCCTCTGGGACGAACGACCCCACCTCGGCGGCTACTCCGCGGACGACGCCCTCGCCTACGTGTGGATCGGACAGGCCCTCATCACCGTCTGCGGCCTGATGGGCGGCGGCTTCGAGGACGAGCTGATCGAACGGATCAGGACCGGTGACATCGCCGTCGACCTCTACCGCCCCGCCGACCTCCAGGCGTGGTGGTTCTCGGCCAACGCGGGCCGGTGCGCCTTCCAGTTCCTCGGCCGGGGGGTCGCCCCGATGACGCTCGGTGCCCTCGTCTTCGGCTTCACCCTGCCGTCGGGGCCGGGCGGCTGGGCGGCGTTCCTGCTCGCGGTGGCGCTGGGCTCGGTGGTCGGCTTCGCCCTCTGGTACCTGGTGGCGATGAGCGCGTTCTGGCTGCTCGACGGCCAGGGAGTGGTCCAGGTGGCCTGGCTGGGCGGCCTCTTCTTCTCGGGGATGCTGCTCCCGCTGAACGTCTTCCCGGGGACCCTGGGCGAGGTCGCCCGGCTGCTGCCCTGGGCCTCGCTCCTCCAGGTCCCGGCCGACGTGTACCTGGGCAGGTACCAGGGCTGGGACCTCGCGGGGGCGTACGGCTTCCAGGGCTGCTGGGCCCTGGTCCTGCTCGGCGCGGGCCGGGCGGCGCAGGCGGCGGCGACGCGGAAGGCGGTGGTGCAGGGTGGCTGAGACGGAGGCGGGCCTCCCGGAGGAGGCTCCCGCGCCCGCGGACGGCGGGCCGGACGGCCCTCCCCGTACGGGCCCGGACGGCCCGCCCCGTACGTACCGCGGCCCCGCCGACTCCCTCCGTACGTACCGGATGGTGGCTGCCATGTGGATCCGGTCCACGACGGCGTACCGCGTCTCCTTCGCCCTCACCCTCCTCACCAACTTCTGCGTGACCTTCTTCGACTTCGTCGTCATCCTCCTGATGTTCGGTCAGGTGGAAGGGCTCGGCGGCTTCTCCTTCGCGGAGGTCGCCCTCCTGTACGGGACGGCCGGCACGTCCTTCGGGATCGCGGACCTGACGATGGGCTCGCTCCAGCGGATGGGGAAGCGGGTCAGGGACGGTTCGCTCGACGTCTTCCTGACGCGCCCGGCGCCGCTGCTCGCCCAGGTCGCGGCGGACAAGTTCGCGCTGCGCCGCTTCGGCCGGGTCGCGCAGGCGCTGTCCGTCCTGGTCTGGAGCCTGCTCCTGCTCGACGTGGACTGGACGCCGGCGAAGGCGGTGCTGCTGCCGGTGGCGGTGGTCTGCGGAGCGGTGATCTTCAGCGCCGTGATGGTGATCGGCGCGTCCGCCCTCTTCTGGATCCAGGACGCGGCGGAGGTCACGAACTCCTTCACGTACGGCGGGAACACCCTCCTCCAGTACCCGCCGTCGGTCTTCGCGCAGGAGCTGGTGCGGGGCGTCGTGTACGTCGTGCCGCTGGCGTTCGTGAGCTGGCTGCCCGCCCTGTACGTACTCGGCCGGCCGGCCCCGCCGGGGGTGCCGGAGTGGGCGGCGTTCGCGTCGCCCCCGGTGGCGCTCGCCTGCTGCGGGGCCGCGGGCCTCGCCTGGCGGGCGGGAATCCGTTCGTACCGATCGACGGGAAGCTGAGGCCATGGTTCCGACCGAACCCTTCATCCATCTGGACGAGGTGGAGAAGACCTTCACGGTCCGCCGCCGGACGGGCCCGCTCCGCCGGGAGAAGCGCGAGGTCCGGGCGGTCGACGGGATCTCGTTCGGGGTGGAGCGCGGCGAGATGGTCGGCTACATCGGCCCCAACGGCGCCGGGAAATCCACCACCATCAAGATGCTGACCGGCATCCTCACCCCCAGCGGCGGCCGGCTGCGGGTCGCCGGCATCGACCCGGCGCGGGAACGCACCCGCCTGGCCCGGCGGATGGGGGTGGTGTTCGGCCAGCGGACCACGCTCTGGTGGGACCTGCCCCTGAAGGACTCGTACAAGCTGACGCACCGCATGTACCGCATCCCGGACGCCCGCTACCGCGAGAACCTCGGCCGGTGCGTGGAGCTCCTGGACCTCGGGGACCTGCTCGACGTGCCCGTACGGCAGCTCTCGCTCGGCCAGCGGATGCGCGGCGACATCGCGGCGGCCCTGCTGCACGACCCCGAGGTGCTGTACCTGGACGAGCCGACGATCGGCCTGGACGTGGTCTCCAAGGCGCGGGTGCGGGAGTTCCTGGGGGACCTGAACCGCGAGCGCGGCACGACGGTCCTCCTCACCACCCACGACCTGACCGACATCGAGCGGCTCTGCTCCCGCGTGATGGTCATCGACCACGGGCGCCTGGTGTACGACGGCGGACCGGCCGGCCTGCACGCGGTGGGCGGGAGCGAACGGCTCCTCGTGGTGGACCTGGAGCGCGAGCTGCCCCCGATCGAGGTGCCCGGCGCCCGCTTCGTCCGCGCGGAGGGGCCCCGCCAGTGGCTCGCCTTCCCGGCCACGGCGTCGGCGGCGCCCCTGGTCGCGGCGGTGGCGGCGACGCATCCCCTGGTGGACCTCTCGGTGCGGGAACCGGACATCGAGGCGGTGATCGCGAAGATGTACGGGGGAACTCGGGACGAGCGCCGGGAGTCCCTGATGTAGGAGGTCGACCATGGTGAGTTTCTCGTACACGGCGGCGGACGAGGAGAAGAGCAGGGGCGTCCGGCGGATGAAGACGCTGGCGACGTCCCTGCTGCTCCTCGTGGCCGTGATCTACGCCCTGGCGACGTGGGCGCGGAACGCGGGAGCGGGGGCCTGGGCCGGGTACGTCGCCGCGGCGGCGGAGGCGGGCATGGTCGGCGCGCTGGCGGACTGGTTCGCGGTGACCGCCCTCTTCCGGCACCCGCTGGGCGTGCCGATCCCGCACACCGCGATCATCCCGAAGAAGAAGGACCAGCTCGGCGCGTCCCTCGGCACCTTCGTCGGCGAGAACTTCCTGTCGGCGGACGTCGTGCGCGGCAGGCTCACCGCCCTGGGCGTCGGCGGCCGGCTGGGCGCCTGGCTGGCGGACCCGGCCCACGCGGACCGGGTGGTGGCGGAACTCTCCACGGCCCTGCGGGGCGCGCTGACGGTGCTGCGCGACGCGGACGTGCAGGCGGTCGTGGGGGAGGCGATCACCCGGCGGGCGGAGGCGATGGAGATCGCGCCGCCCCTGGGCAAGACGCTGGAGAAGGTGGTCGACGACGGGGCGCACCGCCGGGGGGTGGACCTGATCTGCGCCCGGGCCCACGACTGGCTGGTCACCCACGGGGACTCGGTGATGGACGCGGTCCAGGGCGGTGCGCCGGGCTGGACGCCGCGCTTCGTGGACAAGCGCATCGGGGAACGCGTCTACAAGGAACTGCTCCGCTTCGTCACGGAGATGCGGGACATGCCGGGGCATCCGGCGCGGGGCGCGATCGACCGGTTCCTCGCGGACTTCGCGGCCGAACTGCAGGCGGACACGGACACCCGGGCCCGCGTCGAGCGCCTGAAGTCGGACCTGCTGGCCCGGCCCGAGGTGCAGGACGTCATCGCCTCGGCCTGGGCGTCGGTCCGGGCGCTGATCATCGCGGCGGCCGAGGACGACCACAGCCAGCTCCGCCTGCGCGCCCGCGCCTCCCTGATCTCCCTGGGCCGGCGCCTCGCGTCGGACGCCCGCCTCCAGGCGAAGGTCGACGGCTGGGCGGAGGACGCGGCGGCCTACCTCGTCACCACGTACCGCACCGAGATCACGTCCCTGATCACGGACACGGTCGCGAGCTGGGACGCCACCCAGACCTCCCGGAAGATCGAGGCCAACATCGGCCGCGACCTCCAGTTCATCCGCATCAACGGCACGGTGGTGGGCGCGCTCGCGGGGCTCCTGATCTACGCGGTGAGCCACGCGCTGGGCGGCTGAGGGACGCCGCTCCCACGGGCGGCCCCGGGCGTCACCAGCGTTCGTACGCGCTGAAGGGCCTGGCGCGACCGCCCGAACGGACGGCGATGATTCGGTCCTCGTACGGGAGCAGGCCGACCAAGGAGCCGGCGTCGTCGCGGAAGGCCCGCTCCTCCTCCACGTCGCCGGTGGCGGCGTCGAAGACGTACAGGTGGTCCCCGTGCTTGCCGGACCCCGACACCGCCATGACCCGGCCGGCCTCCGCGCGCAGGCCCTGGACGACGTAGGCGGCCCCGCCGATGTCGTCGTCCTGCCACAGCTCGCCACCGGTCGTCAGGTCGAAGGCGACGAGACGCCCCCACGGGCCGCCGTCGGTGAGCGCGAAGAGCCGGCCGTCGGAGACCGCGACGTGCGGGCCGATCGTGCCGTAGCCGTCGCCGGTGGACCGGATCCGCGCCCCGGGACGGCCGTCCGGTCCGAAGACGAGGAAGGCGTCGACGCCCCGGTCGCCCTCGTCGACCCGCAGCACGACCGGGTCGGTGGCCGTGAGGGCCACGTTCGCCCCGGTGGAGACGCCGTCGCGGGCGTCGAGGGGCGTGGTCCAGCGTTCCCGGCCGTCGGCGGGGTCGAAGGCGGCCAGCTTCATCTCCTCGCCGCACGCCAGGACGACGACGACCTGCCGCGGCGCGACGTCGGTACGGACCGGGGCGCATCCCTCCGGCGCCGCGGCCGTCCAGCGCGGGGAGCCGGTGCGGAGGTCGAGGGCGCGCACGACGGGTGCGCCCTTCCCGGTCCCGGCGTCGAGGACCACGCCGAGCCCGCCGCCCACGGCCAGGGCGTCCCCGTCCGTCGGGGCGAGGGAGGCGCGCCACAGCTCGCGCCCGTCGGCGAGGCCGAGCGCGACGACGACGGAGCAGCCCCCGCCGGTCCCTCCGGTGTGGGCGATCAGCACGCGGTCGTCGTCGGAGGTCTTCCCGGCGGCGCAGATGTCGGTCCGCCGGGGCGGCACGAACTCCCAGCTCCTGCCGCCCGATCCGGCGTCGAAGCCGGTGACGGCGTCGTACCGGGCGCGGGCGAGGGTGTCACCGGCGAGCCAGGCCCGGTGGACGCCGCCCTCGGGCGCCGGGCCGTCGCTCGGGGCCTCCCAGGCCGTCGTCATCGACGATCCCGGCCAGTAGCCCGTGGGGCCGAGGAAGAACCCGCCGAGCCCGACGACGATCCCCAGCAGAACACCGACGGCGGCCAGGAAGCCGAGCACGGACCGCCATGTACGCGGAGCCGCCGCACCGTCTCTCCGCACGCCGCCCACTCGCTCCTCCATACGGATCCCCACTCCTGGTCCGGCCACTCGGATGGCCTACAGAGTAGGGGTCGGTGATCAACGGCGGCGAGGGACGGGCATCCCGGCGGCTCAGCCCTTGTCGCGGGTGACGGCCCAGGAGGCGGCGGCGACGGCCCCGGCCACGGAGAACACGGCGGGCCAGGCCCCGATCCTCTTCGCGAGCGGGTGCGACCCGGCGAACGCGGCGGCGTAGGCGGTGGTCAGCCCCACGGATGCCTTCGTCCCGCCCGTCCGCTGCCACTCCCGCGCGGCCACCCCGCCGGCCACGGCGAGCACGGCACCGCCGAGCGGTCGCTTCCCGGTCCACCGGGCGACGGCGTACCCGCCGACGAGTCCGGCGGCGGCTACGGCGGGGGAGGGGATGCGGGGCATGGCGGGGCCTTTCGGGTCGGACGGGTCGTCCTCCGAGCGTACGAGGTGCGTACGGGGCCTTCGCGCGGGGTCAGGGTCCGGCGGGGGCGCGGGTGCCGCCGGAGGCTTCCCGGCCGGGCGACGGCGAGGACCCGCCGGGGACGCGGGAGGCGCACCGGGCGCACAGCGTCTCGTCCCCGACGGGCCGGAACAGCATCGGCTGGACGTGGTCGCCGGAGCACTCGCGCGTGCCTTCGAGGCGCGGGGACAGCCGGAGCCCGGACGGCGGGGCCGCCCGGGGAAGCGCGCGGGGCGGCACGTCGCGGAGCAGGTACCGGACCAGCCCGCCGGGCCGGTGGACGGGCGTCCCGGCACCGGGAAGGCCGCGCAGGACGTGCTCGTGGACGTCGGCGGAGGTGTGCCCGGCGTCGAGCCAGCGGGCGGCGAGGCGGACGAGTTCGTCGCGCATGCCGGGCGGGATGTGACGCAGGGCGGGGGAGAGGAGCGGCAGCGCGCCGACGAGGGCGCGGGCTTCCTCCTGTCGCGGGCCGGTGGACGCCTCGTCGGCGGGGAGGGGGGCGGGCGCGGTTCGGCGGCCGGGCCCGGCGGGGTCGTCGGTCGGCTCGTCGGCGGGGTCGTCGGCCGGTTCGTCGTCGGGTTCGCCGGTCGGTTCACCGGCGGCCGACGGAAGGTGGGAGGTGTCTTCCCCAAGGTCTTTCTCTGGATGACCGCCGGTCGACGGGGCCTCCGGAGCACCGGCGGCCGGGACACCGACGGCTCGTTTCCGAGGACTCGGTGCGAGCTGCGGGGACACCTCGTCCGAGCCGTCGGAGAGGGGTGTCCGGGCGAGGATCTTGGCGGCCTCACCGGTTGTCAGGGGGGAGCTGGAGACGAGCTGTTGGGTGATCCAGAGTCCTCCGGCCCCCTGGACCCGCCGCTCGTGTACGAACCCCTCCGCCTTGAGCTGCCGCTTGGCGCGGGTGAACGCGCATGCTCCGATCCGGGCACGTTCGGCGCTCCGGGAGAGTGATTCACGGGCGTCCCGGGGGAGCGAAAGCTGCCAGGTCAGGAGGCGCACGGCATCGGAGTTGAGGCGGGGGTGCCGGATGATCTCGTGCGAGTACTGGCCGAAGGCGCGGGAGGGCACGATAACGTGGCGGTAGATCACGGTGGGTTGCTTCCACTAGTGGTTCAGGCCCTCGTCGATGGTTGGCGTCATCGGCGAGGGCCGTTTTGCACGACCGTACAGCACGCAACGTGTCAAGTAGGACACACGGAGTGAAGATCACCTATGTGGGTGATCACCAGGGCCGTGCCGCAGCCGCCGGCCTCACCGGGACGCCCACGCGCCCCTCGGCCCGGCGCCCGGAAGCATCCGGCCGGGCTGGAGCGAGGGCGCACGGGGGAACCGAACGGCAGCGCCGTATCCTGAGCCGGGCAACGCGGGCACGTCCGGTGCGGCGCAGCCGTCCACGCCGGGCATCGGGTTCCCGGCAGACGATGGGGAGTTGGCAGTGATCAGCCTGGCCGCAGTGGGGGGAGTGGCCCTGGTCGAACTGGGCATGGCCCTGACCCCGGGACCCAACATGATCCACCTCGCCTCACGCGCGATCACCCAGGGCCGCAGGGCGGGCCTCGTCAGCCTGAGCGGGACCGCCGTGGGATTCCTGTGCTACCTGGTGGCCGCGGCCGCCGGCCTGTCCGCGCTGTTCGCCGCCGTGCCGCTCGCGTACACGGTGGTCAAACTCGCGGGGGCCGCCTACCTCGCCTACCTGGCCTGGGACATGCTCAGGCCCGGTGGCCGCTCCCCCTTCGCTCCGGCCGGAGACCTGCCTCCCGTCTCCGACGCCCGCCTCTTCTCGATGGGTCTCCTGACCAATCTGCTCAACCCGAAGATCGCTCTCCTGTACGCCGCTCTCCTGCCCCAGTTCATGGACCCGCAGGCGGGCCCGTCCTGGGCGCAACTGCTGCAACTCGGCAGTGTGCAGATCGTCGTGGGGCTCTCCGTGAACGCCCTGATCATGCTGAGCGCGGCACGGGTGTCGGGGTTCCTGGCCACTCGGCCCCGCGTGATGGCCGCCCAGCGGTACGCGGCAGGCGGCTTGCTCGGCGTCTTCGCGCTGCGCACGGCCCTGTCCCGTACCCCTGCCTCGGCCTGAGGCGCGCACGCGCACCGGTGAGACCGGTGCCCCCTCGCCTCAGCGCTCGGAGGCGTCCCGCCAGTAGTCCGCCAGCATCTCGCCCGGCCACGCCGGCTGGGTGACGGGGCCCCGGGGAAGCATCTCCCGGAACACGGCCACGAGGTCAACGACTTGGGTCCCCTCGTCGGCGTCGAGGTCCGTGACGTGCAGGTCGAGTCCGTCGACCTTGAGGAGCCTGGGGAAAGAGGTCGCGAGCCGGGCCGGGCGCCGGTGGTTGTGGTGCACGAAGGTCCCGGTCGCCGGCCAGGCGGGATTGTCGCGGGGACTGCGCGCGTGCAGGGCGACGTCGTCCGGGGAGCCGAGGTTGAAGAACCACGTGACCTGGAGGTGGGAGAACTCCTCGATGCCCCGCAGCGTCTCGACGGGAAACTCCGGCCGCAGACGGATGACCGACTCCACTCCGCCCTTGAAGTCGTCACGCTTCCCGGCGTGCCCCCCGACGACGTCGGCGATGACCGGCACCTGAACGAACTCCGCGGTCACGGTCGGACCTTCTTCCTTCTCGGCGGGGCCACTTGGGGATGCGGCGACGTCAGATTACTCGCTGGAGCACGGCTCGGGCCCGTGCGTCCACCGCCGAGGCGGAGGGGATGCCGCGGTGGCGGAACGGGGGCAGGACCGTACGCATGGTGACGACCGCCTCCCGCGCCCTGCCGGACTGGACACCGTCCATGGCGTCCAGGGCACGGGACCACGTCCGGCAGGCCGCGTCGACATCGCCCTGCCCGGCCTGGACCGTGCCCATGTAGCCGGCGAGGGGAGCGTCGTCGGCTTCGGCGGCCGGCTTGAGCGCGAGGGTGAAGTGGCGTCGTGCGGCCTCGTGCCGGGAGGCGTCGAAGCCCATCCACCCGGCCACGTACACCGCTTCGGCCGCAGCCGAGTACAGCGAGCGCCGTACTTCCTCGCTGCGGAAAACCCCGCCGACGTACCTGGCGACGTCATCGACGATGTATTGATGAAGAGCGGTCCGGCCGTCGACTCCCCCGTGGCTACTGGCGGAACCATGGGAAGTCGCCGAACCCCGCAGTGCGGTAGGGCCGAGCGACGACACACGTGGCGATCTTCTTTTCCAACCCGCCGTCCTCGACCAGTACGACATCCACCCCAGCATGCGCCGGCAGATCGGTGACTACCTCGCCGGCACCTCCCCCTACCTCGGCCGAGACGCCGACGCACCTCCACAGCCCTCGGCGGACCACAAGTCGAGGTCGTGGGCGGGCGTCCGATTCCGACGCACGTCCGCCCACGGCCTCGCATCAGTGCAGCAGGTGCGAGAAGAAACCGACCTCGGGGTCCTCCGGCGTGCCCACGAGCAGCGCACGGTCCAGGAGGATGTTGTTGTGCTCGCAGCTCGTCTCCGGGAGCATCACACAGGCGTGGCAGGCGGCGAGGTTGGTGCCGCCGGTGCCGGACGCCTCGGTCTCGACGCAGAGCGGGTCGGAGGAACACCACTCCGCGCGGCGGACGGCGGAACGGATCGTGCGGGCGAGACTGTCCGGTTCGCCCTGGGCCACGAGGCCCCCGAGACTCCCTGCGGAGTCGCTCGTCGCCGTGTAGACGAGGATTCCCGCCATATCGGCATCGGCATAAAGGCGCTCGCGCAGCGCGGCGGCGGGGTAACCGGCGTCGAGGCTCCATTCATTGATGAGGACATGGGCCAGCGTGTGGAGCAGCACCATGCGGGGGGACGCCGGGGACGGCGGAAGCAGGGACGGATCGGCGGCGCGCTGCCCCATGAGCCTCTCGTGCGCGGCGCGCATCCGCTCGGCACGCGCCGCCACGGCGGTCGAGCGCGACCACTCGTCGAGCCGTGTGTGGTCGAGACGGAGGAAGACGCCCTCGCCGCGGACCTCCATGGCGGGCAGCCAGGTCAATTTCGACGTGGAGAGCGCGGCCTCCCTGCCCTCGGTCGTCATGTCGGGCTCGGCGAGCCGGGTGAACGCCTTGAGTGCACGGACCTCTCGGAGTTTCTTCACCAGCATGGGACCGGCGATCCCCAACGGGCGTAGCTCCGTGGAGTCACTGAGCGGGGACTCGCAGACGAACTGCTCGTCGTGGGAACGGGCGCCCTCGTCGTTGCCGGCGCGGAGGCGCTCGTACTCCTTGTGGCGCAGGGCGCGGTACCGGTGGTCGAAGCTCGGGGCCTCCTCGCTCTCGGGGTCCTCCGCGCGTTCGGCGTCCAGAAGGGCCATGACCTCGTCGATGGGTACCGGGCACTCACCGTCGAAGACGAACTTGAGACACATCTCGATCTCGTTGCGCCCGTTCAACGCACGAAGCTTCTCCCAGTGCTCGGCGAGCGGGTCGGCACGCCCGTTGCTCCACGGCGGGATGGAGAGCGCCGACTTCAGCACCGGCTGCCACACCGCGGAGGAACCACGCTGAAGAGTACGGGGGGCGAAACCGCAGGACGGATCGGCAGGGACCGATGTACCGAGCCACGGACGGGTGCCGCGGCAGCGGAGCCCGAGGTCCTTCAGGGCCTTCTTGCGGAAGGAGCCCTCCATCGAAACCTCCGGCACTCCGCAGGTGCACGAGACCACGATGGAACGGAGGGACGAGCTGCGCCCGGAGGAGCGCAGCTCGAGGGTTCCCCCGCACTGGCCCGCGGTGGTCGTGCCGGTACCGGCCGCCCTGTGGATCCAGTGCCAGTAGGGGAACTCGTCGAGGTGTCCCGCCTCGCAGGCGATCACGAAGCGGGAGGGGACCAGATCGACCTCACAGGTGCCGCAGACGCTCTTGCCGGGAGGCGGGTTGAAGTCGCGGTGCCGACGCAGTTCGTTGCATTCGGGGCAGGAGTGCATGACGGGAAAGCGACGGACCCGGACTCCGTCCTTGCTGGCCTCGTCGGATGCGGGAGGCAGCCGGAAGTACTGGACGCCCAGGAGACGGGCGAGCCGATGCTCGTAGATCCTGGGGGACTCGTCGGTGCTCCAGTGGGTGTCGGCTCCGTCCAGGCCGGATACCACGAAGGACTCGTGGTCGACGGCGATCAGGGACCCGACACCGTAGGTGGTGATCGCCTGGGAGCGGCGGACCGCGCCCCGGCGGGGCAGGTTGTGGGCGGGGGCGCGGCCGTCCGTGCCGGTGCGGCGGCGACGTGCGGGGGGCGGGGTCATCGGGATGCCTCCATGAACAGGGCGGACTCGGCGTCGACGTCGCGCAGGCTCCACAGGGTCGGCCACGCTTCCGCGTCCTCGGACTCGTCGTCGTACGGCTTCAGGAGCGACGGTCTGCGGTCGCCCTTCTTCGGTTCGAAGAGGAGACCGCCGTGGATGTCGGCCTCCTCGCACCACCAGTCGACGAACTCGTCGAAGGCACGGGAGACGGCCTCGGTCTCCTCCGGTGCCACCTTTCCCACACGTTCGAGGAGGATGACCTTGATTTCCCCACGGATCCGGGACTCGTAGGAATCGATCCGACCGGCGGCGTCGTTGGGGCGGGCTTCGGGAACCAGGATGCGGGTCAGGGCGACGACCACGGCATGCAGGCCCCGCTCGCGGGCGCGGGCGGAGAAGGGGGTGACGGACGTGGACTCCACCTCGCGGTACAGGGCGGAGTGGAAGTGCAGGAAGTTCTCGTAGTGCGAACGGTCGCGCGAGCGGGTCGCGTTGAGCAAGACGGCGACCAGGCCGGGGTGGGCACGGCCGACACGGCTGGTGGCCTGGATGTACTCGGCGGTGGTCTGGGGCTGACCCATCACGGCCATCAGACCGAGGCGGTCCACGTCGACGCCGACCGCGATCATGTTGGTGGCGAGGAGGACGTCCACGGCGTCCTCGTCCGGGAACCTCTTCTCGATCCCCTTGAGGCGGGTGGGGATCTCGCTGGCGTCGATCCGGCTCGTCAGCTCCGAATAGTTGGCGGCGGACCGGACCTCCGCCCCCTCCCGCTCGGCGAGCAGCTCCAGGTAGGCCACGACGTCGTCGTGGACCTGGAGTTCGGCGGCCGACAACAGGCGGAGGCTGTTGAAGTAGCCCACGAGACTCCAGTACGCGTCACGTACTTCGTCCCCGGTCCGGGCCTGCTTGGCGCGGTGCATCAGGGTGGCGTAGGTACGGATGAGGAGCGTGGACTGACTGGTACCGGGAGCGAACAGCCCGACGTAGCGCCTGCTCGCCTTCTCCTCCCGGGGCGTCTCCACGGCGAACCACGAGTCGCGGGAGTCCAGTCCGGCCGGCGGGAACTGCCGCACGCCACGGTCGAACAGCTTCCTTCCCTGATCGGCGGCGCGACGGATGGTGGCCGTGGAGGCGATCACCTTGGGGTGGCCGGCGAGCGCGTCCACAGCGGTCTCGTAGAGGCCGGTGAGCGTTCCCAGCGGGCCCGAGATGAGGTGGAGCTCGTCCTGGACGATCAGCTCGGGGGGCGGTGTGGCGTCGGTGGGCTCGTCGAGGTTGAAGAGGGCCGAGGTGGCGGGACGCCACGGCATCGAGGCGAACTTGTCGACAGTGGCGATCACCAGGGTCGGGCGGGCGTCGTAGACGGCCTCGTCGATCAGGTGGACCGGCAGACCGTGGTCGAAGTCGCAGCTCTCGCCGGGACAGCGGACGTGCATCCGCTTCTCGTCGCGGTCGACCTCGTAGTTGCGGGCGTCCAGGCGGGTGCCGCACCAGGGACAGGCGTGCAGTTGCACGGGGTTCTTGGTGGCCAGGCGCCTGTCCGGATCCCTGTGGAGCTCCGTGAGCCTCTCCTCGGCCTCCTGAAGGGTGTTGGGCGTGGCCGACCGGCCGACCCACATGCCGATGGAGAACTCCTCGGTGCCCAACTCCGCGGGCAGGTCGCGTCGCATCAGCTCCATGGCGCAGAGCAGGATCGCCGCACGTTCGAACTGCTGGAGCGTGAGGAGACGCAGCGTGTAGCGCATGAGCACGGTGACACCACCGCCTTCGGCACCGCGCCGGATGCGACGCAGGAACGAGGTGAACGCGATCAGGCCCAGGTAGGCCTCGGTCTTGCCACCACCGGTCGGGAACCAGAGCAGGTCCACGACGTCACGGTCGTCGTGCTCGGGATCGTCGATACCGGCCAGGCAGAGCAACAGGAACGCGATCTGGAAGGGGCGCCAGCGGCCGGCCGCCGCATGCGGAGTGCCGACCCGTCCGCCCTTGACCCAGGCACTGCGGGCACGCTGATCCGCCATGGCCCGGTTCGCGAGTCGAAACGCCCGCATCAGGTCGGGCTTGTCACCGAGGAGCTCGATGCCTTCGCGGATTCTCCCGAGGGCTTCGCGACAGGCATCGACCTGCTCGCGGGCCGGTTTCTCGTGCACCGTGTCGATCAGGGCTGCTGCCTCCGCCTCCTTCCGGTCGATCCAGTGCGCGTAGCCCGTGACCAGCGCCCCCAGAGCGTCCAGGACCTCGGTGTCCGAGCCTTCGGCGAGACCCAGCATGGACAGGGCTGAGCTGTCGATCTCCGGGTTGGAGTCGGTGAGCAGCACCTCCACGGTGGGCACGAACTCGCTGCGCACCTCGGTCACCGCGGCCGGTACGGATTCGGTCATGCCGATCGGCGGTGGCGTCCAGTCCCATTCCGCGGCGCAGCCGTGTCCGACGGCGAAGGTCGGGGCATGACGATGGAGCAGTCGGCCGACGGCGACCTCGGGGTCGTACGCGGCGGTCGGGGCCGAGCGTTCGACGAAGGCGCTGGAGCCGTTGGCCGCGCGAACGGTGAGCCCGCACTGGAAGAGGGAGGCGGCGTCCTGGAGGTCGTGCTCACCGATCTGCCGGGCGTTGACCAGGGTGACGGTGACCGTGACGGTGCCGGCCACCGGGTCACGGCGTCGGACGTTGACGCGCAGTTCCACGTCATGGCCGAGCTTCTCGACCTTGTTGGGGTCGGGAACGGTCACGTCGACCGAGACCTCCCGCAGTTCGAGCACCTTGCGCCGCCACCGTTCCTGCTGGTCGGAGGTGGTGCGGGCCTCGGCACGGCGGGCCGGGACGGGGTTGCCGTCCGCATCGGTCGCCTCGTAGACGGCGGCCCGGGCCCGGATCACGATCATGTCGTCCTCGTGCGGGTTCACCGCGAAGGTGAGCCCCATCGACGAGGGGCGCCGGGACCCCGCGCCGGTCTCGTCCGTCGCGGCCGGCTCCTCGCCGGTGTCACGGGAACCCACCGCGACCCGGTCCAGGCCCTCCTGTTCCTGCTCGTCCTCGCTCCTGCGCTCCCGCGCGGCCGGGTTCGCGGGCCTCGGGTAGAGGATGCCCGCGAGGTAACGGTCGATCGGGGCGTCCTGGGTGAGGACCTCGTCCCGGTCCTCCGGTGCGGCGTCGGAGGGAGGGCCGAGGAGCTCGCGGCGCAACCCCACCAGGATCTCCTCGTCCCGGACCCGGTAGTGCTCGGCGTGCCGACCTTCCACGTCTGTCATGCGCTCGTCTCCTCGTTGTCGTCGGCCCGTCGATACCGACCGATGCCGGTGATCCGGGGAATGATCCACACGCCCCGCTCTCCGAGCCCGGCGTTGGCGCCGGCGGCCGTGCTGCCCGTCACGGTCTCCAGGGTGTCGATCCTCGAACCGCGGATTTCATCGGGCCACCAGGGGTCCCAGGCCCGATTCACCTTCTGCACCTGGAAGAGTTCCTCACGGAAGCGTGCCGAGGCCTCACCGATCTCCCGTCCGTCGTGCAGGAGGACGTACGGTGGGCTCTGGTGTTCGCCCATCGGTAGATCGTGGCGTTTGCGCAGCGTCACTTCGTGACCCGGAACGACTTGCTCCAGAAGGTAGGCCTGGGTCGCCACGGCATCGGTGTCGTGGCCGGGCGGGTGGTCCCTGGACACGTCGCCCGCCTCGGCGACGATTCCGTACCTGTCGTGCGACCGCCATCCCCCCACGTATCTGCGGCCGTTCTTCCTGCCTCCCGCGCGCCGCAGAATCGGCAGTTCGGGGCAGCGCACGTGGTAGAGGTCCTGGCGGGCGCGTGTCATCGCCACGTAGAGCGCTCGGGCCTCGGCCGGGAGGTCCAACTCGCCCTTCTTGTACTGCCTGCGGAGCTCGGCGACGCTCGGCGGCGTCAGGACGATCACCCGATCGAACTCGAGCCCCTTGGCGCGGTGCACGGTGGAGACGACGAGCCGGGAGGCCTCCGGATCGGCCGCCTCATCGGGAAACCTGCCCTCGGCGACCGAGCGGCGCAGTCGCTCCATGTCCAGCGTGGCGCGTCCGGCTCCGCGTGCGGCGCGGCGCAGCACCGCCCACAGGGTGGGTACGTGCGGTTCGTAGGGCAGGGGGATCTCCGCGAGCAGTGCGCGGAACCGTTCCTCGGTGAGACTGTTCGCCTCGGTACGGCGCAGCAATGCGGCCACCCAGTACGGGACCGGCCGTTCCTCGAGGGGGCGTCGCAGCCGGTGTGCGATTCCGTGCTCGTGGAGAAGCTCGGAGACCACCAGGGCCTGACGGTTGTCCCGGGTGAGGATCGCGCAGGTGTCGGGGAAGTCCCGCAAACCGTCCAGGACGAGCGGATCGACGAGTTCGCCCAACCCGTTGGTGGGCTCCAGGAGCAGGTCGCGCAGCTCCTCGTACAGCGTCGCCGCCCGGTCCGCATCGGTGATCCGCTGCAGCAGCGGGCCGTGGGCCAATGCCACCCCGGCTTCGGGGGTGTCGGCCCTGAAGTTCCGCGTGAGGTGCAGTTCCACCAGGTCGTCGGCGTACGAAGAACGCAGCCAGTCGAAGAATCGGCCGGTCTCGTCGGCGCGTTCGGCCAGGTCCTCGATCTGGAAACCGTAAACGGTCTGGGCGGCATCACCGACCACCGTGAGGCCGCAGGTGTCCTGGTACCGGTCGAGAAGCGTCTCCACCAGTTCACGGCGGGCTCCCAGCAGGTCCTGCACCTCGTCGATCACGACATGGGCGGGTGGAACGGCGTCACCTGCCTCCAGAGCCCCCTTCTCGATCGCCCGAGCCGCGGCCGTGATCCGCTCGTCGAAGCCGACCCCACCCCATTCGCCGTCCGGATACGCCTGCAGGAGCACCCCGTACGCCCACGCGTCGAAAGTCTGTGCCCGGACCCGGCGTGCCCGGTCGCCGTGGCGGGCGATTCGTTCCCGCAGCTCACGCGCCGCGGCGCGCGAGAAGGTGAGCACCAGGATCTCGGCGGCCTCCAGAGACTCTTCCGGATCCGCGTGTCCGCACAGGGCGTCGAGCCGGCGCACCAAGGTGTGCGTCTTGCCCGCTCCGGCGCCTGCGGTGACCAGGACCCGGGCGTCCCAGGGCTGCTCGACCACGGCCCGCTGCTCGTCGGTGAGCGAGGGACTGTCGAGGTAGGGACCGGTCACTTGGGGCTCCAGAGGTGCTCGAACTGGGTGAACGCGAGCCGGGTGTCGAAGTTCGCGATGTTGTCGCTGACGTTGAGGATCAGGCAGGTGTCCTTGCCACCGTTCCTGGGACCGCGCAGACCGCGACCGATCATCTGCTGGTAGACGTTGGTGCTGTAGACCGGACGAGCCACCACCACGACACGGGTGGCGGGCGCGTCGAACCCCTGGGTCAGGACGCCGTAGTTGGCGAGGACCCGGATGCGTCCCTCCCGAAAGTCCTCGATGCGTCGGCGCCGGTCCTGGGCGCTCGTCGTCGAGTCCACGGCGGCAGAGGGCACACCGCGGTCGTTCAGCCTGGCCGCCAGGTACTTGGCGTGGTCGACGGAGGTGGCGAAGAGCAGGGTCGGCCAGTCCTCCGGCAGACCGACCACCTCGTCGACGATGCGGCGACTGCGCGCGTGGTCGTCGGCGAGCCGTTGTTCGGCCGCCCTCGCGAGCGTCGCCATCCGGTCGGCCTGCGCCTTTTCCTCCCGGGTCAGCTCGATCCGACCGCCTTCCAGCGTGCGGTGCTCCACCTGCGCGAGCATGCCCCACTCCTGAAGGTCCCGGTACGGGTCCCCGGAGGGGAAGACGCCTTCGTCGAGACGTTTGTTGCCGAAGCGGTTGACCAGCCGGCGGGTCTCCTCCTCGTTGGTGTTCCGGAACGGGGTGGCCGTCAGGCCCAGCAGGTGCCGTTTGGTATCGAACTGCGTCAGGCCCAGGTGTCCCAAAATCTCCGTGTAGCGCTTGGAGACCGCGGTGTGGGCCTCGTCCACGATCACCAGGGAGGCGCGGCGCAGCCAGTCGTACGCCTCGGTACCCAGGCAACGTTCCAGCTTGGCGTCCGTCGCGACGACGAGGTGCGGATGGTCGACGACGTTTCCCACCTCGTTGGTGCTCCAGAGCCGACTGATCGTGAGGGGGCGTTCCGCGCCCACCTTGTTCCAGACGAACTTCCAGCTCTGTACGGCCTGCTCGCACAGCTCCTCGGTCTGCGCGATCCACAGCAGCGGCCCCTGCAGATCACCCACCTGCTTCACCCAGCGGATCACGGCCTCCGCGGTGACTCGGGTCTTGCCGGCACCCGTGGGCAGCGACAGCATGGCGCGCTGCGGGGCCAGCCGATCGAGCAGGGAGCTGATGTTCCGGACCAGGTCCTCCTGGTAGCCGTGGAGACGAGGGAAGTCCCGGGGGCCGTCCACCGTCTCGAAGGCGGGAGGCGACGGGGTCCGGGAGCCGGCGAACGCCACCGGCAGCCTCAGGTCCGAGACGAAGGCGATGGCGGCCGACGAGCCTCCGTAGCCGACCGGAGCGTTCGGGAACCTGGCCTGGATGTCCCGGGCGTGCTGCTGGAGGACTCCGTCACCGTGCGCGTTGAAGGCCATCTGCGCGATCCGGTGTCCGGTCGGCTCCGCGCCGCCCGTCTCCTGCAGTTCGGCGTCCATCAGGCCTTCGGGCAGCCCGGACCGCAGGGCCTCCGCCCCGATCAGCAGCTCGATCTTCGTGACCACGTCCTCCGCGTCATGTACGGCCTTGATCGCGGCCCTCGTCTCGCTGTCCCGGGCCATGCGCTCCTGGTGATCCATGACCGCCCTGCAACCGGCTGCCCCGAGACCGAGCTCCAGCTCGCGGTCGATCAACCGCAGCATCGGCTCCGGACCGAGCGGAACGCGGACCTTCACCGTGCCGCCCTGGCGCACCGCGTCCAGGGGGCGGGGCTTCGCGCCGTTGGGGGTACGGGTCACCTCCTCCAGCTCGACGCACCGCTGCACCATGCTGTTCCGGGTGGCGCTGTTCAACCGCTGACGAAGGCCGGGGTACAGCTCGACGAGGGGCACCGGGTCACCGTCCGGGACCTCGCGGGTCTCCCGGCTGATGACGTCGGCGTAGCGGAGCATGCCCCACTTCTCGACCATCAGCTCGGCGTCCTCGGCCCTCGTCACGAGCAGGGCGGGGAGCTGTTCGGCACGCAGCGCCCGGTACTCGGCGGCACCGACCGCGACGGTGATCTCGTCGTCCGGACGGGCGCCCCAGGTGTCGCCGATCCTGCATCGGGTCAGCGTGTCCTCGGGGAACTCCGCACCGAACCGGGTCAGCATCACGTAGGTACTGCCGACGAAGACGTCGTCCTCACTGCGGGACACCTCGACGAGGAGGTTCTCCCAGCGGTCGGCCGGAACCTCGTCGACCGTGGTCGGCAGACGGAGTTTGCGGGCCTTCTCCGGGGAGATGTCGGCCACCGGCAGTACGTCGCGGTAGGCGGCCAGCTGTGGCCCCACGGCTTCCTTCAGGGGCTTGATCCCCTGGGAGGTGGCCACGGTCCCGTACTTCCTGAGCAACCAGCGGATGGGTGAGGCGACAGCCTGGCGCGTGCTGGTCTGCGCACCGATCTGGCGGGTCCAGTGGTCCACGACGGCGTCGTCGGGCAGCGCCTTCAGGAAAGCGGCACGGGACTCGTCCGACAGGGCGCGGAAAAGGTGCAGGGGGCCGCCGACGGCGGAGCCCTCCACCTTCATCCGGGCGAGAGCGGGGCGCGGGGCGCGGTCGTCCAAGGTACGCAGATAGGCGGAGTGGACCGCCTCCCGGTACTCCTCGAACCATGCCTCTCCCTCCGGTCGCACCGCTGCCGAGGGGCGCTCCCGCAGTCCGATCTCGGGGAAGAAGGCCAGGTCGTCGGAGTGGAACTCCTTGTCGACGGCGATGCTCGGGTCGCGCTGCGGGTCGACGACCGCACCGGGCAGCATGCAGTCGCGCACCGGCCGGAATCTTCCGTCCGCGGTCCGCACGTACAGCGTCTCGCGCGGGTTCGGGACGCGCTCCAGCAGCTTGTGGGCCAGACGGCGCCCTCCCGCCTGGCGGAACAGTTCCCAGAAATGCTTCCACTCGGTGTCCCCGTACCCGCCGAAACCTCGGTCGAGGACGCTGATGAACCGACCTTCGACATCCGCCTCCCGGATGCCGAGAACGCCGAGGGCGTGGGCCAGCGAGGGGTTCTGGGCGATCTCGTCGACCACGTACACGAGGGCTTCGCGCAACCCGCCCTCGTCGGCACGACGGAAGACCCGTCCGTGGACGGGGGCGACGAAACCGTGTTCCTCGGTGAGGACGATCCGTGCCTTCCGGGCTTCCTCGGCGTACGGGGAGTGGATCTCCACCATGTCCGCGAGGATGCGGATCGCCACCGCGGACGCCTCCGCGGTGGCGCACTCGACCAGTGCCTCCAGCCACTCCCGGACACCGGCGCGTTCGTGCCTGGCCGCGACGAGGATGTGCTCCACCTTTCCGGAGCGCAGGGTGTCGACCTCGGCGCTGGGGTGCAGCCAGTCGACGGGGCGGCCGGGGCACTCGTGCCACATGCGCAGCCAGCCCACGAGGCGCTTGGGATCCTTGTCGAGACGCGGGTGGACACGCAGGTCGTTCGGAGCGCGAAGGGTTCCGTCCTGGTCGGGCAGCGACGGACGCACGGCGGCCCGCGCCCAGATCTCCCGGGTCAGGAACTCGTCCGCCCAGCTGATCGACTCCTTCACACGACCGGGGAGCAGAGGGAGGTAGGCGGCGGGATCCTCGGCAGGAGCCAGCCGGGTGAGCGAATCGACGACCAGGGCCGAAGAAACCTTGATCATCTCTTCGTTGAAGGCCGAGGAGTCGAGCAGGTTCTGCCGGTCCTCGTTGGTCTTCCAGGCACCGTTGAGAATGCCGCTCAGGGACATCTCGTACTTGGTCGGGAAGAAGGACCAGAAGCGGCCCCTTCCCCGTGACTTCGAGAGGTACAGCCCACTCTCTTCGTCCTTCTCCAGTGCGGGAACGGCCCAGGCGAGGTCGAGCGTGAGACGGTCGTGCAGCTCACCGGCGTCGGCGCGGGCGGCCGGCCCCGGCTCGTGGGTGACGGAGAAGACCCGCCACCGGCCGGTGGCCGTGGGCTTCCCCGTCCGCTCCTCGACCACCGTGTGCAGGTCGCCCCGCTGCTCGGTGGTCAGCACCCGGCGGACGACGGGGCGCGGCCTGCGGTCCTCGAGGACGACCTTCGCCACGTGGGGCGAGAGGAGCTGGAAGCCGACCGGGAACTCCTCGCGGGAGGAGCCGGCCCCCGTCCGTCCGCCGTGCATGTCCTGGGCCAGCCTGTCGGCGGCGCCGGCGAGCAAGGGCAGTCGTACGACGGTGGTGGCCCAGCCGAGCAACTCGTCAAGGACGGGATCCTCGGAGCGTTCGACGGCCATGTCGAGGGGGCGTGCCATGCGCAGCACCGGGGCTTCGAATTCCGTACCCAGGAGTTTCTCGACGCCCGGCACCGAACGAATGCGTTCGTACGCCCATTCGCGGTCGAAACCGAAAGAACCGGTGGCGCTGAAGAACTGAGGGGTGTCGGTCACGACCAGAACGGATTTCACGCCCACGCCGAAGCGCCCGATCTGGCCACCGCGCTTGCGCGACATGCTCATGCGCAGAATAGTTTCCGCGCCTTCTGGGGTAACCGGAGTTCCCTCATTGGCGCAGTAGAGATGCGTGGCGGTGAGAACCACATGGACGGTTCCACCGGGATCGGCCGCGATTTCGTCCGCCGCGTTCTGCACCAATTCGAACAGCTGGCGGTCGCCGTATCCGCCCTGGGTGATGCGACGCTCACTGTTGGCGTGTTCCGGAATGAGGCCGGGATCGACCTCGTAGGTCTGCAGCACGCGAGCCGACTGCTCGACGACGGTACGGATGACGGAAGGGTCGATGGTTGCCATGCCTCTGCGGCTCCTGGAGTCGAACAAGAAGGGGAAGGGGACCGCGGCGGGCCGGCCCGCCGCAAGGACGCCGGACGCTACTCGGTCCCGTGCGCCTGGCCGGCCCGCCGCGAACTGCCGGGCGAGCCGTCAGCCGTCGTCGTCGGAGAAGCCGATGTCGTGGCACTCGCCGAAGTGGGCCAAGTGGGCGTCCGTCACCCCGGACGTCTCGGCGATGTGCTTCCGCGCCTGTTCGTCCGGTGCCATGCTCAAGCTCAGGTGATACGCGCTCCACTCCCGTGCGGACGAAGGCGGTTCGTGGGGCACGGTATGGGCGGCACAGTACGAATCCGAGTCCTCCGAATTTTCCAACACTATTTTTCCCCTCCCTGGACGTCCTGTCGCGGAATTTTCCGGGACAGGTAATACACCGAAGCGCGCTTGAATGCCGCGTTGGCGCCGACGAGTAGGGCCAAGCGGATCTTCGAGAACGCTAGAGGACGTGGCTCTGTCGTACCAGGCGGTTCCGGAAATTCGTCGTGCGTTTTTCGGAGACACGCGAACGCGACGGAGGGAAAGGAGCAAAAGGGTAGGGCTCCGCCAGGCCGCTGCGGGGTTCTCCCGGGCGAGACAGCTTTTCCGTCACCCTTGATCATAGTCGATGAGAGGCCGGTTGTGGAGGCGAAAATCAGCCGACAAGATCCGGCCGGTTTCGATGGGCAAATCGGGCATTCTCCACCCTTGGTGGGCGAAAGGTATTTTTGTTCCGACCGGCATCCCTCCATGGGTGGTGGGGTGACGTCAAGTAAAAGTTGACATGATCGACTCCGTCAAATTAGCCTCCTTGTGTCCAGGGACACGGGGCACGGCACAGGAACGGAGTGGTCGCATGGAGGCCGACGGTGAGGAGTTCGGGCCCTGGCTGGCCCGTCAGCTCAGGCTCGCGGGGAAGACACAGGCGGAGCTGGCGGAAGAGCTGGGGCTGACTCGCGCCGCGGTCTCGGCCTGGATCACCAAACGGTCGATCCCGCGCCCGACCGTGATGGAGGAGATCGCCAAGGCACTCGGTACGGACGTCGGCACGGTGCACACGCGCACCACCGACACGCAGGCGGGCCTTCCTGTCACCTGGTACCACCGGCCCGGCTACCCCGATGGCGGCCGCGACGGTGGCAACGCCGCCGCCTTCGCCTTCGACGCCGACGTCCAGGTTCTCGCCCGGGAGACCTGCCAGAACAGTCTCGACGAACGACTCACGGAGAACGGCCGCCCGGTCCGGGTGCGCTACACCATCCACGAGCTGACCGGCGAGGCGCTGGAGGCCTTCCGCAAGGCCGTCCTCTGGGACGACCTCCACCCCCATTACGCCGCGGTGTCGCAGTCGGCCTCGCACCAGAAGGTCGGTCGGGTCGTGGACGCGGGGGTCCGCGACATGTTCGAGAAGGGCCGGCTGGTCCTGCTCCGGGTCGACGACTACAACGCCTCCGGCCTCACCGGGGACGACTACGACGACGGCAAGTTCGCGGCCGTCGTCCGTCGCCAGCTGGAGAGCCTCAAGTCGGGTCGCGGGGCGGGAGGCTCGTTCGGCCTGGGCAAGGCGACGCTCTGGGCGACCAGCGCACTCGGCATGGTCCTGATCAACTCCACGCTCTCCGTCCCCCACGAGGGACGGACCGAACGCCGCCTCATCGGACGACTCGAACTGCCTTGGCGCTCCGTCGGCGGCGAGTCGTACGCGGGACCCGCCTGGTTGGGGCGCCCCGATCCGGACAGCCCGGGGGCGCAGGTGGCTCGCTCGTGGTGGGCGGACGAGGAGACGGTCGAACGCCTCCACCTGACCCGGGACAACGACGAACCGGGCACTTCCTTCCTCATCGTCGGCGCCCACGACGTGGCGAGCCTCGACCAGAGCGCTCCCGACCGCGACGACGAGGACGGGGAAGGCGTCGACGACGACGGGACCCGCGACATCCGGTCCATGCACCGACGGCTGGTGGAAGCGCTCGAGCGCGACTTCTGGGCGGCCATGACCGGAGGCGGGAGCCGGCTCCCGCTCCTGGAGACCTCGGTCCGCACATTGCGCAACGGGCAGGTGGTCCTGGAGGAGGAGAAGGTCGACCCCGCCCGGTCCCAGCCCTCCCGCACCAGGGCGCTGCGTTCCTTCTACGAAGGGACGACCGTGGACCGGCTCACCGAGGCCGGCCAGGTCGCCCTTCGCCAGGTTCCGTTCAGGCTTCCGCTCATGGGCGGGCGCCGAGGCACGTTCGGCACGCACCACGCCGTACTCCTCGTCACGGAGGCCGAGGACAAGGACGGTGTCCCGAACCAGGTCCACGCGTTGCGCGGCAACCGGATGACCATCAAGAAGACCGGTGTCGCCGGTCTTCCCCTGGGCGTCAATTCCTTCCAGGCCGTTCTCCTGACGGGGCACGCGGCCGGAGAGACGGCACCCTTCGCGGAGGAGGCCGAGGAATTCCTCCGGGCGGCCGAGCCGCCCGAGCACGACCGCTGGGGTCAGACGGAGGAACTCACCCTGCGTTGGTCGCACACCGCACACCACCGCATCGCCCGGCTGACCACCGAGGTCAACTCGGCCGTGAAGGAACTGGTCGCCAAACCGAGGAGGTCCGGCGGAGAGGGGAGCACGAAGCTGCGGAAGGCGCTCACCGTCCCCCGCAAGACCACGCCCAGGCGTGGCACCGGGACGGCCCTGCCCGAGTTGGACGGGCTGGACGCCTCGATCGGTGAGGCGGGGGAATGGCGGATCACCGCGGAAGTGAAGCTGCCCCGCGCGGACGAACTGCCGGCCATGACGCCGGTTGTCCTGCTCGACGTGAGGTCGGGCGGTCGCCCCCGACTCGACTGGGCGGAACTCGTCGCCGTGGAGGGCTGTGAGGTGGAGGGCGGCGTGCTCCGTTTCTCGCCCGGCGTCCGGCGAGCCGTCTTCAGCGGTGCCACCGACGTCACCAGCCATCCGGTCCGTACCGCGCTCACCCGGCTCGTCCTCGAACTGCGCACCGGAAAGGGGGAATGAGCCGTGAAGTTCTACCCGTACAAGCGTCTCAACCGTCCGGTCACCCTCCGGGTGACCTCGGCCTCGCTCCGACTGCCCGACGGCACCCGCGACCACCTGGACACGTCGGCGTACTCCACCCAGCAGCGGACCGTCGCCCTCGGTGTGGCGCAGCACGAGGACTGGGTGTCGGCCAGGATCGGCCTCTCCGCCACCATGCCTCCCGGTGCCAACGTCCCCGACGCCCCGTGGAGCGAGGTGCGTGTCCTGGCGGTGCTCACCGACGGCGAGACCAATGTGCGCACCGCCTTCGACCTCAAACAGGACACCCCGGAGGGCAAGGAGTGGTCCGGGACCGTCGAGGTGTTCCGTGACGACCACGTCGGCCGCGCCACGCTCGCCGTCCAGGCCGTCGCCACGATCGACGGCGTGCCGGGCCGGTCGCTGGCGGAGACCGACGACGACTGGACCGTCGACGTGGCCGCGGAGGAACCGCTCGGTGGCCTGAGCCTCGACGTGAAGCAGGTGAGTTTCTCGAAGACCTCACGGGAGTGGCTGCACGCGTACTCCGACGCCCCCTGGATCGTGGATGCCTCGGGCCGACTGCCGGCGGTTCTGGTCAACACCGACATCGAGGGTTTCTCCGATCTCCTGGGCGCTGAGAGCGGAGGCATCGAGAGCAAGGTCCACGAGATGCTCGTCTCCCAGATGGCCACCGACGTGTGGACCGCGGTGTTCCACAGTTCCGTGGGCGACTTGGAGGTGGAGCCCGACGGATCACCGGTCTTCCCGACCGACTGGCAGGGCGAGGTGCTCCGCGAGATGCTCCCCGACGTGATTCCGGGGGTCTCCCCGGAAGAGGCACTTCGTCGGGTCCACCGCCGGCGCACCGGTGACGCGGGGTGGGTGGAACTCCAGACCCGCATCCACTACGCGGCCGTGCGACGTGCGGGTGCGAGCAAGGCGCTCGCCAACGCCCTGCGCGGACTTCAGCAGCTGAACCGAGGGGACAAGGCATGACGATCGAGAAACCGCACCACATCCCCCGGCGGCTCGGTCTGCTGTCCGCAGCGGCGGCCGACTCCTTCCTGACGGAGGACCTGCTCACGGGGGCCCGGGGGCATGAGGGCGTGGACCTCGCCAAGGTCGTCGAACCGCTGGCGGAGGACGACACCCGCTGGGAGGTCGAACCGCTCAGGGAACTCGTGGAGGACGCGAAGTACAAGTTCGAGGGAAACCGGACCCGGGCCGACGGCTGGCTGGCGCCCCGGCTGCACGCGACGCTCCGTCTCACCCGGCGGGAGGCGGCGGACCGCAGGCTGTGGACCCACCTTGCACTCGCCGTCGCCCCGGACTACGTGGCTTGGCGGCACGAATCCTCGACCACGTCGAGGATCAACCCGGAACGCTTCAAGGGTGCGCCCGACCGACAGTGCTTCTCGCGCCTGTGGTGGGCGGCGGAGATGTTCCGCAACGGAGGCGACTACTCTCCGGTCGAAGCGGCCTGTGGCAACCAGGACCTGATCCACTCGGCACTGCGGCGGGCCCTCGTCGACCACCGGCCCACCGCCCAGGCCCTGGTGCGTGTCCTGGGCCGGGGAATTACCACCGGCCGTGAGATCGAGGGCCTCATGACGGCGATCAGCGCCGCCGGCGCGACCCTCGTCTACGACGCCTTGGCCGAGGACGAGCCGCGTGATCCCGAAGTGTTGCGCCAGTGGATCGCAGGGGCCGGGACGGCTCCTCCGGTTCCGCGGCACACTCTGCCCGAGGGGCCCGACGAGGAGCCCGTCCCGGAGGAGACGGTGCGGAAGCTCACCGACTACTTCGTCGACCTCTTCGAGACGGCCCCGGTCCGGGGCCGGACACCCAAGGACTGAAGGGGGTGAAGGGTCACCTGCCGGTGAGCGGGTGGCCCCTCAAGCCCCGGTGCTCCAGGAGTTCCGCCGGCTCCTTGGGCTCCCAGAGCTCCAGTTTCTCGACCCCCTGTTCCAGTCTGGCGGCGGCCTTCTCCTCGTCCGGTTCGGGTTCCAGCACGTGCAGCAGCACATGCAGGGCGAGCCGAGGAGGCACCGCGTTGCCGATCTGCTGCGAGATGTCGTTGCCGCTCCAGGGATACGCCGCCGGAAACGTTTGGAGCACCCCCGCCTCGGCACTGTTGAAACGACCGAGGTCGTCATCGAGATCCTTGTCGGTCCCCTTGTGGACCACGCGGTTCCGCGACACCTTCCCCGTGATCGTGGCAGAAGGGGCGTCGTGGTCACGCCGGCCGCGAGCCTCCGGTACGCCTCCGGTCCCGTAGTTGGAAACGACGCTGAAAGGGGGACGACGGCGCACCTTGACCGAGTGCTTCTCCGCTTTCTCCAGGGCGGTCTCCATGGAGACCCAGGGTTCCGGCTTCTTCTGCGGCTTCCCGTCACCGGAGGTCGGATCCTGCGGAAACAGGGTGTCCGCCCCTTCCGTTTTCGGCAGACGGACGAAGGAACCCCTCCGGTGGTAGAGCACGTGGGTCTCGGGCACCTGCGGAAGGGCGTCGGTGTCGGGACCGAGGGGGAGGCCCGACCGGTCGAGACGCGCCATCAGGACCGCACGACGCCGGGTCTGGGGGACACCGAAAGCCTCGGTGTGCATGAGCTGCGTAGTGGTCCGGTAACCGAGGGAAGCGAGGACTTCTGCATAGCGGTCCCACACCGGCATCACCGCCGGCACCTGTTCGAGGACGACGGCCTCGTACGGTTCCGAACCGGGGCGCCTGCTTCGCTCGATCACCCACCACAGAGGCTGCAGGACGAGTCCCGTCCGCTCGTCGCCCAGCTTCTCCAGTTCGTCCTTCAGCCCGTCGAGCTGGTCGTGAAGGTCGCCGAAGACCTCGAGCAGACCTTTCAGCTCGTCGTCCGCGAGTTCGACGGACTGCGGATTCTTGAGCTTCTTCAGGAAATTCTTGATCTCGTGCGCCGAGTTTCCCCGCTGCTTCAAACGGCTTCGCATGGCCTTGCGCGTCTCGGCCCTGCGCCGCTCCACGGCACGTTTCCTGCGCTTGATCGCCTCGGCCTCGAGTTCCTTGCGCCTGAGTTCCTCGTGGATCTCCCGCCAGGTCCGGAAGACCCGCAACCAGGCCCGGTGCTCGCCCGAGTGCCCTTCCGTGTCACGCACGGCCTCGTGCAACCGTTCGATGTATCCCATCACCTGGTCCAGCGCCCTGCGCCCCGCGCCGTGCCCGGCGACGGTGAAGGTCTGGCAGGGAGGCCCGCCGGTCAGCACCTGGGCGCGTGGAAAGAAGGCCGCCCGGTACTTGCGGACGTCCCCGTGGAAGGTGTCCATCCCCGCCGCACCACGAGTGGCGCACGCTCCCGCGTCCCATTCGATACCGGTCACCCGATACCCCAGCGCGTCTGCCGCCACATCCAGCCCCCCGGGGCCCGCGAAGAGGTCCAGGATGTGGAAATCCGCAGGTGGGGAGTCTTCCGTTTCGATGTGGCTCATGGGCCTGAAGTCTAGCCGGCCGGCAGGGGTAAACAGGACGACCGGTCTACGGGCTGTGGACAGAGCGCAGAGCGGTCGCTATGGACGCGCCGAGCGCCTGTCCCACCGGCGGGGGAGTGGCGTGGCCGATCTGCCGGTACTGCGCCGTCTTCCGGCCCGTGATGCGCCAGTCCGGGGGGAAGGACTGCAGGAGGGCCGCTTGGGACACCGTGATTTTCACCATCTGTGCCGGGTCGTTCGAACGTGACCATTCGTACTCCGCTCCCGGTACCTCGTCCGCCAGCGCTCCGGCGTTCACCCCCATGCGGGCCCAGGCGCGCTTCGTGCCGGACGGACCGAGATCGGCACCACCACGATTTTCCGAACCTCCGACCAGGGTGGGTGCCACGGCCGATGCCTGGGACGCCCAGGCATCGGCATCGCGCCAGCCCCGGGACCTCATGGAGGGGAGGAGTACTCGACCGACCGGAACATGCTCGTCCACCGTTGGGTCCGGCGGGGTGAACGCGTGGAACCACTCGTCCTTGAGTGCCACGAGGATGCCCTGCTTGCGGTCCTGGGGTACGCCGAAGTCCACCGCGTTCAGCACGAACCAGCGGAAGCGGTAGCCGAGGTGGATCAGTTCGGCTTCGATGAATTCCCGGATGTCCGCGTATCTCGGGGAGTCCACGAGGGCGGGCAGGTTCTCCAGCAGGAGGGCACGCGGTTGGATCGAGTGGAGCAGACAGATCGTGGCGGTGAGAAGGCGTAGTTCCTGATCGCTGTGCGCTCGCCCCACCGCGGCCGAGGCACGCACTCGTGGCAGACCGGCCGACAAGAGATCGACGTCGAAAGTTTCCGGGTACTCGTCCGGAAGGAATCCGACGAGGTCCTCGCAAACCACGTTCCAGTGCGGCCTGTTGGTCAGGAGCGTCTCGCACGCCTGAGGCTTGACGTCAAGAAGGAGAACGGGGGAGAAACCCGCTGCCTCCAACCCCGACGCCAGTCCGCCGGCGCCGGAACAGACGTCCACGAAGCGGAGTCGATCAGTCATCCGTCCCCTTCTCGGCCCCACCTTTTCGGGGTCCTCGCACGAGCGCCCGCCCCGTTCGGGCCCGATCGCCCTTCTTCCGGTCCACGACCCCTCGCACCGTCTCCGAAATCTCTTCCGTCGACGCGTGCTCCCAGAACCGCAGCACCGTCCACCCCAGGGCTTCGAGGTGCTCCGTCGTTTCGCGGTCCCGTGCCATGTTCTTGTCGAGCTTCGCGCGCCACCACTCCGCGTTGGACTTCGGCTGTGTCGCGTGCTGGGGGCAACCGTGCCAGAAGCAGCCGTCCAGGAAGACGGCGATCCTGGCCGGGCCGAAGACGATGTCGATCGTGCGGCGGGGCATGCCCGGGACCGGGACGTTCACGCGGTAGCGGAGACCGGAGGCGTGCAGGAGACGGCGCACCGCCAGTTCCTGCGCGGTGTCGCGGGAGCCCTGCCGACTCATGCGGGCGGAGACGGCGGGGGAGGAGGGCACGGCTTCGGTCACCCTTGCATTCTGCCGGACCGGCCGGAGGTCACCCCGCCCCGTGGCACTTCCCGTACGTCTCCCCCGAGTCGCACCAGCACGCCTCGCCGCGGGCCGGCGGCCAGGCCGTCGCGCGGCCGCGGGCCGCGAGGGTGGTGGCGTACTGGGGGAGGAGGTCCGCGTTCGAGGGGTGGGTGGACTCCGAGGCGGCGAACGCCTCGTAGGAGGGGACCGTCGCGCGGACGACGCCCAGGTTCGGGGTGCCGGCCTGGGCGAGTTCGCGGAGGGACGCCTCCAGGTCGGTGAGGTGGGCGGTGTACGTGGGGTACTCGGCCTCCAGCTCCGGGTACGCCGCGAGCAGCTCGTCCAGTTCCGGCTCCGGCCAGTGGAGGACCGCGACCGGGAAGGGACGGGAGAGGGCCGTGCGGTAGGTGCCCAGTTCGGAGCGGAGGCGGGCGATCTCGGCCCGGAGCTCCGCCGGGTCCTCCGAGCCGAGGGACCAGAGGCGCTTCGGGTCGTGGAGTTCGTCCAGGGGGACCGCCGCCGTGTGGAGCCGGTCCGCCCGGTCGTCCCAGTCGTCGTGCGGCAGCGCCAGCATCCTGCGCACCCGGTGCCGGGTCGTGATCAGGGACCGGGTCGCGTGGGGAAGCTCCTCCGGGGAGGCGGCCAGGAGCCTCGCCGCCTCCGTCAGGGTCGCCTCCGCCGCCTCCAGCTCGTCGTGGGCCTCCAGCGTCTCCGCCGCGATCTCCCACGGCGCCGCGTCCGCGGGCCGGGCCTCCCGGAGCCCGTCGATGATGGCGCGGGCCTCGGCCTCGTGCCCGTACTCCCACAGGTTCGCCGCCTTCAGCGCCCTGATCAGGTGCGGGTCGGCGGGCTCGGACGACAGGAGTTCGTCGTAGAGGGCCGTCGCGCCCGGGCGGTCGCCCGCCAGTTCCAGGTGGGCGGCGGCCCGGAGGGACAGGGGCTCCCGGTCACCCGGGTACTGCGCGGCGGTGCGCAGCAGGCGCTCGGCTTCGGCGGTGTGGGCGGCAGGCGTGTCGGGGCGCATGTGTCCCACCGTACTGCTGTACGGGCCCGGAGAGTTGGCGTGTCGGCGCTTCTCGTGTCCCGACGGCGGGACAGGACGGAACGGGGCGGGAGGCGGGAGCGTTCGCACCGGCCCCCGCGGGGCGCCCACCGCCGTCCGCCCACCGCCCACCGCCGTCTGCCCGCCGCCGTCCGTCCGTCCGCCGGGGACGCCCTCCCACGGTCCGGGGGCGAACCCGGACCCGGACCCGGGCACGGACCCGGGCCCGCGCACGGACGCGCCGGACCGGACGACGGCCCCCTCCCGCGCCGGCGCGCGGGACTAGGCTCGTCCGGTGATCAGACGCAGGCCCCAGCTCCTCTGGCTCCTCCTCCCGTACGTGCTGTTCGTCGTCGCCCTGCCGCTGGTGAACCGCGTCCCCCTGCTCGTCCTCTGGCTGCTCGGCGCGACCGTCCTCACTCCCTGCGCCGTCGCCCTCGCCCGGCGGGGGGACCGCCGGCCGTGAGCGTCTCCCTCGTCGTCCTCGGCGTCTCCCTGGTCCTCACCGTCGCCCTCGGACTCCTCGCCGCCCGCCGCCAGGAGGGCGGCGGCCTCGCCGGGTGGTCGGTCGGCGGCCGGTCCCTCGGGCCGGTCTTCATCTGGGTCCTGATGGCGGGGGAGGGGTACACCAGCTTCAGCTACCTCGGCGCCGCCGGGTGGGGGTACGACCACGGCGCCCCCGTCCTGTACGTCGTCGCCTACATGTCCTGCGGCTACGCCGTCGGTTACGTCGTCGGCCCCATGCTCTGGGGGTACGCCCGCAAGCACGGGCTCGTCGCCCTCAGCGACACGGCCGCCCACCGCTACCGCCGGCCCTGGCTCGGCGCGGCCGTCGCGGTCCTGGCGACCGTCTTCCTCCTGCCGTACATCCAGCTCCAGATCACCGGCATGGGGGTGGTCGTGTCCACGGTCTCGTACGGGAGGATCGGCCTCGGCCCCGCCTACTTCCTCGCCTTCGCCGTCACCACCGGCTTCGTCGTGGTCAGCGGGCTGCGCGGCAGCGCCTGGGTCTCCGTCCTCAAGGACTCCCTCGTCATCCTCACCCTCGGGTTCCTCGCGGTGTACGTGCCCTTCCACTACTTCGGAGGGTTCGGAGAGTTCTTCGGGCGGCTCGTCGGGGAGAAGGGGGAGTGGCTGAGCCTGCCCGGACACGGCGGCGAGCGGAGCGGGTACGGCGTCGGCTGGTTCGCCTCCACCACCGTCCTCAACTCCCTCACCGTCGTCATCTTCCCGACCACCGTCGCCGGCTACCTCGGCGCCCGCGACGCCGACGCCCTCCGCCGCAACGCCGTCTGGCTGCCCGCCTACAACGTCCTCCTCTTCGTCCCCATGCTGCTCGGCGCGGCCGCCCTCTTCGTCGTCCCCGGCCTCACCGGCGCCGAGTCGAACCTCGCCCTCCTCAAGCTGGTCACCGACTCCCTGCCCGGCTGGGCCGTCGGCATCGTCGGGGTCGCCGCCGCGCTCTCCTCGATCGTGCCGATGGCCGTCTTCATGCTGGTCATCGGCACCATGTGGGGGCGGAGCGTGTTCGGTCTCGTGCCCCGGCTGCGCGCCCGCGAGAAGGGGCTGTCCCAGCTCGTCGTGGTCGCCGCCGGGACCCTGGCCCTCGTCCTCACCTACACCGCGCCGAACACCCTCGTCCGCCTTTCCCTCATTTCGTACGAAGGGATGGCGCAGCTCCTGCCGCTGCTGTTGCTGGGGCTCGTGTGGCGCCGGATGTCCCTGGTGGGCGGGGTGTGTGGGCTCGTGGTCGGGGTCGTGATCGTCTGTGTCCTCGTCTTCTCGGGGAACGATCCCTTCCTGGGCGTCAACGCGGGGCTCCTCGCCCTCGTCGCCAACCTCGCCGTCGCCGTTCCCGTCAGCCTGTTCGGACGGCCGGGCGGCGGGGACGCGGACGACGACCGGCCGGACGAGGACGTCCTCGCCCTGGAGGAGTTCACCGACGCAGCCCTGCCCCTGGCCGGCCAGGGGAAAACGGCCCCGGGAGCGGGAACTTCCGTCCCCGGCCGCGCGTCTTCCCGGTGAGCGACCCCGGCCACGGGGACACGGCCGCCACACCGCGACATGCCGGTACGGCGGCACCGGGACACGGAGGGGGTGACGGGATGACGGCCGGGAGTCTGGTCCTGCGGACCGCCGCGCCCCTGTTCTTCCTGCTCGCCCTCGCCGGGCTGCTCCTCTCCGACGGCCTGGGCGCCGCCGCCGGAGCCGGTGTCTCCGCCGCCGTCGCCCTCGCCGCGGCCACCCTCGTCCGCGCCCTGTCCGGCGCCCGTACGGCCCCGGCCGTGCCGTCCGCCGCCGTGCGCACCGCCATCCGCGACCGCGAGCGGCGCACCGCCTTCCTGCCGCAGCGCGACCCCGACGCGTCAGGGCGCCGCAGACCCCGGGCTCCCGGCCGTCCCCTCCCGACGGCCGCGTAGGGAGCTTCCGGGGACCCCCACAGGAACCCCTCGCGCGGATCCGTCATGCCGAGACACACCTCTCCCCGGCACGACGAGACCCCACGGAGGGCTCCCCCATGTCCGCGCTCATGTCCCTGTTCGCCACCCTGGTCGAGCGGCTCGCCGAGCTGCTCCAGCCGCTCTTCGCCACCACCGCCACCGCCGCCGCGATCGTCCTCTTCACCGCGCTCGTACGGCTCGCCGTCCACCCGCTCTCCCGGGCCGCCGCGCGCGGCCAGAAGGCCCGCACCCGCATCGCCCCGCGGCTCGCCGCGCTCCGCGAGAAGCACGCCGAGGACCCCGAGCGGCTCAGGAGGGCGATCCTGGAGCTGCACGCGGAGGAGGAGGTCTCGCCCTTCGCCGGCATCCTGCCCGCCCTGCTCCAGGCACCCGCCTTCCTCCTCATGTACCACCTGTTCTCCGGCGACCGGATGGCCGGGCACGCCCTCTTCGCCGCCCCGCTCGGCGACCGCTGGACCGACGCCCTCTCCCACGGCGGCGCGTTCGGTCCGGCCGGACAGGTCTACCTCGTCCTGTTCGCGCTCGTCGCCGCCGTCGCGGCCTTCGGCTACCGCCACAGCAAGCGGCAGCTCGCCGCCCAGCCCCTCGACCTCGGGCAGCCCACCCCCGGCGCGGGCGCGATCACCAAGGTGATGCCGCTGCTCTCCTTCGCCACCCTGATCACGGTCGCCGTCGTCCCGTTCGCCGCCGCCCTCTACGTCGTCACCAGCACCGCCTGGACCGTCGTCGAACGCGCCTTCCTCTTCCGCGCGGAGGAGCCCTCCGGCGCCCTTGCTACTCGCGCGTAAGGGTCCACAGCGTGAACGGGGTCTTGCAGCGGGCTCCGTTCTCTTGGAGGATCGGCCAATCCTCCGATGGCCGCACTCCATCGGCCGGGGTACCCCGGGGCCCTTCGCGGCCCCACCTCGACCACAGGGAGAAGACCATGAAACTGCTGCGTGTCGGACCGCCCGGAGCCGAGCGTCCCGCCCTCCTCGACCAGGGCGGAACGCTCCGCGACCTGTCCGCCCTCGTCGACGACGTCGACGGCGGTCTGCTCTCCGACGCCCCGGCCCTCGACCGGATCCGCGCCGCGGCCGGCGCCGGGGTGCTGCCGCCGCTCGACGCCACCGGGCTGCGCGTCGGCCCGCCCGTCGGCCGGATCGGCAAAGTCGTGTGCATCGGGCTCAACTACCACGGCCACGCGGCGGAGACCGGCGCGGCCGCCCCCGCCGAGCCCGTCGTCTTCCTCAAGGCCGCCGACACCGTCGTCGGGCCCGACGACACCGTGCTCGTACCGCGCGGCTCGGTGAAGACCGACTGGGAGGTGGAGCTGGCCGTCGTCATCGGCCGCACCGCCCGTTACCTGGAGACCGACGAGCAGGCGCTCGCGCACGTCGCCGGGTACGCCGTCGCCCACGACGTCTCCGAGCGCGAGTTCCAGATCGAGCGCGGCGGCACCTGGGACAAGGGCAAGAACTGCGAGACCTTCAACCCGCTCGGCCCCTGGCTGGTCACCGCCGACGAGGTGCCCGACCCGCAGGCGCTCTCCCTCCGGCTCTGGGTCAACGGCGAGCTGCGGCAGGACGGCCACACCTCGGACCAGATCTTCCCGGTCGCGGAGGTCGTGCGGTACGTCAGCCGGTTCATGACCCTGTACCCGGGGGACGTCATCAACACCGGTACGCCCGCCGGTGTCGCCCTGGGGCAGCCGGAGCCCAAGCCGTACCTGCGCCCCGGTGACGTGGTCGAGCTGGAGATCGACGGGCTCGGGCGGCAGCGCCAGGAACTCAAGGGCGCCTGACCGGACGGCGGGGGACCGGCCGGCGGGACCCCGCGAGGCCGGCCGGGTCCCCGCGGGGCCACCCGGCCGGCGGGACCTCAGAGGGTCACCGTGATCCCCTCGCGGGCCGACCGCCGCGCCGCCTCCAGGACGTCGAGGGCGGCGGCCGCCTCCCGTGCGGTGACCGGGTTCCCGCCGGTGCCGCGCAGGGCGGCGGCGACGGCCGCGTAGTACGCCGGGTAGTCGCCGGGCAGCGACTCGACCGGGGTGCCGCCGCCGGTCACCGGGGACTCCCCGGCGCCGATCCGGCCCCACAGCTCCTCCGGCTCCACGCCCCAGGGCGTGCCGGGGACGGGCCGCTCCCCCTCGCGCAGGGCGGCCTCCTGGGGGTCGAGTCCGTACTTCACGAAGCCCGCGCGCTGCCCGAGCACCCGGAAGCGGGGGCCGAGCTGGGCGGCGGTGGCGCTCATGTACAGGTGGGAGCGGACGCCGTTCGCGTGGGTGAGCGCGAGGAAGGTGTCGTCGTCGGCCTCGGCCCCCGGCCGGCGCACGTCCGACTCGGCGTACACCGAGACCGCCGGCCCGAAGAGGACGAGGGCCTGGTCGACCACGTGGCTGCCCAGG
Source organism: Streptomyces sp. NPDC001744 (assembly GCF_042892575.1). NCBI lineage: Bacteria > Bacillati > Actinomycetota > Actinomycetes > Kitasatosporales > Streptomycetaceae > Streptomyces > Streptomyces sp. NPDC001744. Next base: position 242,128 of record NZ_JBIAUG010000004.1, on the reverse strand, counting down.
TCGTACAGGAGCCCGCCGATCTCCTCCGGCGCGCCGGACTCGCGCCAGCCGCCCTTGGGCTTCGGGCGCCAGCGCTCGAAGCGGGACTCGAAGCGCTGGACCTCGCCGAGGGCGTCCTCGTCGAGGAGGCGGCGCAGGGTGCGGAAGTCGTTGTCCCAGCGGCGGTTCTGGAAGACGGAGAGCAGCAGCCCCCGCTCCTCGGCGAGGGCGGCGAGCCCGCGCGCCTCGGCCGCGGTCCCCGCGAGCGGCTTGTCCACGACGACGGGGAGGCCCGCCTCCAGGGCGGCCGTGGCGACCTCGACGTGCGTCTTGTTGGGGGAGGCGACGACGACCAGGTCCAGCTCCTCCGCGCCGGGCGCCCACAGCTCCTCGGGCGCGGCGGCCACCCGTACGCCCGGGTGGGCGGCGCGGGCCTCGGCGGCCCGTTCCGGGTTGCCGGTGGTCACGGCGGAGAGGACGAGGTCCCCGGAGGCGGCGATCAGCGGGGCGTGGAAGACGGAGCCCGCGAGGCCGTAGCCGACGAGCCCGACGCGGAGGGGGGTGCGGGGGGCGGTGTCCGTACGGCCCCCGGTGACGATCGTCTTGTCGGTGCCAGTCATGTTCCTCACTTAAGCAACGCTGTTGCCGAAGTGCAAGCGACGGCGACAATGGGGGCGTGAAGAAGGACCTGGGCGGAGTGAACGTACCGGCGCTGCGCAGCCACAACGCCGCGCTCGTGCTCGACCTGCTGCGCACGGCGGGGGAGGCGGGGATCAGCCGTCTGGAGCTGGCCGGGCGGACCGGGCTCACCCCGCAGGCCGTCAGCAAGATCACCGGGCGCCTCCGGGCCGGGGGCCTGGCGGCGGAGGCGGGCCGGCGCGCCTCGACCGGCGGCAAACCCGCCACGGTCCTGCGCCTGGTGCCCTCCGCCGCGTACGCCGTCGGCGTCCACCTCGACCGCGACGAGCTGACCACCCTCCTGACCGACCTCGCGGGCACGGTCGTGGCCCTGCGCCGCCGCCCGCTGGACCTGGGGGCGGGGGCGGGGCCGGTTCTGGACGCGGTGACGGGGGAGGTGCGGGCGCTCCTTGAGGACGGGGCGGGCGGCGGTCCCGTGGGCGGTGCGGGGGCCTTTCACGGTGCCGGGGGCGGTGGGGGGACGGACCCGGGGGCGGCCGGGAGGGGCGCGGGGGCCGTTCCGGGCGCCGGGGCCGTGCTGGGGGTCGGGGTCGCCATGCCCGGACCGCTGGACCACCGGGCCGGGGTGCCCGGCCGGGTCACGGGCTTCCCCCGGTGGGCCGGGCACCCGGTCCGCGAGGAGCTGGCCCGGCGCCTCGGGCTGCCCGTCGTCCTCGACAAGGACACCAACGCCGCCGCCCTCGGCCTCGCCGTGCGGCCCGGCGCCCCGGACTCGTTCGCCTACGTGCACCTCGGTACGGGGCTCGGCGCCGGCCTCGTCCTCGGCGGCGCGCCGCTGCGCGGGGACAGGACGGGAGCGGGTGAACTGGGCCACCAGACCGTGCAGCTCGACGGACCGCCCTGCGCCTGCGGCGGGCGCGGCTGCCTGGAGGTCCTGTGCCTGGCGGCGGTCGCGCGCGGCGAACCGGCCGGGGCCGCGCGGATCCTGGGCGCGGGCGCCGCCAATCTCGTACGGCTCCTCGACATCGACCAGGTCCTCCTGGGCGGCCGGGTGGTGCGCGCCGCGCCGGAGACGTTCGCGGACGGGGTCCGGGGGGTCCTCTCCGGGCTCGGCCTGACGACCCGGGTGGACGTCACGCCGGGGCGGGACGCGGTGGCGGAGGGGGCGGCGTGGCTGATCCTGGCGCCGGTCTTCGGGAAGGAGGGCGGGTCGGGTGCCGGTTCCGGGCCCGGTGCCGCCGTGGGGTCGGGGCGGGGCCCGGACCCGGCGGACGAGCGGGCGGGTGGACGGGTGGGCGAGGGGCGGACGGGCGGGGAGCGGGCGGACGGGTGATGCCGGCCGGCGGGCGGGCTCGTCGGCCGAGTGGGTCCGACGGTCGGACAATAGGCTGATCGGGTGGATCTTTCGGTCCTTCCGGAGGAGTCCCCGCCGCCGCCGCTCGCCCCGCCCGTCGTCGGCTGGCAGTGTCACGGCCGACGACCCCTGCCCGCGAGCAGCAAAGGCACCGGCCCCATGGCATCCGCCCCCCTGCGACTGCGCAGCGTCCGTGCCGTGACCGTGGCGGCCGCCGTGGCGACGGCCCCCCTGACCCTCACGGCTCCCGTCCCGGCGACGGCGGTTCCCGCTCCCGCGACGGCGGCCACCGCCGCGGCGACAGCGGTCCCCACTCCCGCGACGGCGGCTCCGGCCCCGGGCGGTACGGCTCCGGGCGGTACGGCTCCGGGCCCGGGGGCGACGGCCCCCGCGCTCGCCCCGGAGGCGCCGGCCGCTCCCGCCGTCCCCGCCCCCGACCCGTCCACCCCCGCCTGCGGCACTCCGGGCGACACCGGCTTCCCGCTGGACACCCGGATGCACGGCGGTCCGGCCTCCTACGCCGCGGGCGGCCCCTTCCAGGAGTGGGAACTCGAGCTCACGAACACCACCGAGGCCCCCTGCTCGGGCATCCACCCGGTGCTCGTGCTCACCGACCGGGACCGGGTCCTGCACCCGGAGCGGATCCGTTTCGAGTTCTACGACGCCGGGGCCGCGCGCTGGCAGCCGGTGGCCTTCGAGGCGACCGACGAGGCGGAGAACGTGGGCGTGTTCACCGACTTCGGCGGTTTCTCGGTGCCCGCCGGCCGGACCCTCGCCGTCCCCGTGCGGCTGGCCTTCGGAGCGGAGACGGCCCCCGGCGAGGTCGTGGTCAACGCGGCGATCGTCCAGCGCCAGGGCGCGGACGGGGACTGGATCGGCGAGTCCGGCGACTACCGCCTGACCATCGGCCCTCCCGCCCCGGGCACGCGGACCGCCCCCGCCGGGACGACCGCCCCCGGCGACCCCTCCGTACCGGCCGCCCCGTCCGTCCCCGCCGTTCCTGCCTCCCCCGCCGCGCCGTCCGAGTCCGCCGGAACCACCGGATCCGCCGCCCCGGCCGCACCCGCCACGTCCCCCGTCAGGCCGGCCGAACCGTCCCCGTCCTCCCCGCCCGCCACCCCGTCCCCGCCCGGGAGGACGACCGCTCCCGCGCCGCCCGACCGGCCGGCCGCCCCTCTCCCCGAACTCGCCCACACCGGAAGCAGGTCGGAGGAACGGGGCCGGGCCCTCGCGCCGATCGCCGTCGCCCTGGTCCTGCTCGGCGCCGTCCTCTTCCGCGCGGGCCGCCGCCGGAACGGCCGCCCGGAGAGCTGAGACCCGGCCGCCCCGAAGCCCCGCGGAGCCGAAGCCCGTCCGAGCCGAAGAGGCCCGCCCGGGCTGAAGCCCCACCGCTCCGAAGCCCGACCGGCCCGAAGCCCGACCGGCCCGAACCCCGCCCGCCCCGAACTCCACCCGCCCCGAATCCCCGCACCGCCGGGTCACCCTCCGTACACCTCCCCGTTCACCCCCGTCTGCGACCATCCCCCGGTGAACTACCAGACCACGCCCGGCGCCCCCGTCCGTTCCGGCATCCCCGAGCACGGCCGCGTCCCCAAGTACTACGCCGTCAAGGCCAGGATCGCCGTGATGGTGGACGAGTTGGGGGAGGGCGGGCGGCTCCCCACCGAACGCGACCTCGCCGTCCGGTACGAGGTGTCCCGCGAGACCGTCCGGCAGGCGCTCCGGGAACTCCTCCTGGAAGGGCGCCTGCGCCGCCGGGGCCGGGGCACGGTCGTGGCGGGCCCCAAGCTGGAACAGCCCCTCTCGCTCGCCAGCTACACGGAGGGCGTGCGCCGTCAGGGGCGCCGCCCCGGCCGCGGCCTGATCTCGCTCGACCGCTTCCCCTGCCCGGAGGCGCTGGCCCCCGAGGTCGGCGCCGAACGGGGCGAACCCGTCTGGCACATGGAGCGGGTGCTGCTCGCCGACGACGAGCGGGTCGGCCTGGAGAGCACGTACGTCTCCGAGGCCCGCGCCCCCCGTCTGGACACCGACTTCGACCCGGACTCCTCCTTCTACTCCTACCTCCACGACCGGCTCGGCATCTCCTTCGGGGACGCCGACGAACGGATCGAGACCGTCCTCGCGACCCCGCGCGAGGCGCTTCTGATCGGCACGCCGCCCGCCCTGCCGATGCTGCTGCTCCACCGCGTCTCCCGGGACACCACCGGCCGCCCCCTGGAACGGGTCCGCACCCTCTACCGGGGCGACCGCTTCAGCTTCACGGCCCGCCTGGGACGCCAGGACTGACCGGACCGCGACCCGGAAGCCCCGGTCGAATAACGGAAAGATAACGGGTCTGGTCCAACCTTGTCGGGCCGTTCACCGTCCCGTCGTCCACCGGCCCCGCCCGGGTCATCCGCCCCCGCGACCGTCGTCGTCATGAAGGTGATCGTCGTAGGAGCCGGCGTGGTGGGAACCATGCACGCCTGGCACGCAGTGGAACGCGGCCACGAGGTCGTACACATCGAGCGCGAGGCCGAGGCGCGCGGGGCCTCCCTCCGCAACTTCGGCCAGATCTGGGTGAGCGGCCGGGCCGGCGGGGAGGAGCTGGAGACCGCCCTGCGCGCCCGGGAGCTCTGGGAGGGCATCGGCGCCCGCGTCCCCGGGATCGGCTTCCGGGCCAACGGCTCCCTCACCCCCGTGCGGAACGACCTCGAACGGGCCGTCGCCGAGGCCGCCGTGGCCCGCCCCGACGCCGCCGCCCGCGGCTACGAGCTGCTCACGGCCGACGAGGCCCGCGCGGTCAACCCCGCCCTGCGCGGAACGTTCGACGCCGCGCTCCGGTGCGAGCGGGACGCCGCCGTCGAGCCCCGCACCGCACAGCTCGCCCTCCGCGAGGCCCTCCTCGCCACCGGCCGCTACACCTTCCTCCCGAACCGCGAGGTCCGGGACGTCGTCACCGCCGACGGGACCGGGTCCAGCGGCGTCCGCGACGACCGGGGTGAGACCCACACCGGCGACGCCGTCGTCCTGTGCACCGGCGCCTGGCTCTCCGGCCTCGTCCGCGAGGTCGCCGGGGAGGTCCCGGTCCGCCGGGTCCGGCTCCAGATGATGCAGACCGACCCCCTCGGGGAGCCGCTGACCACCTCCGTCGCCGACGCGGACTCCTTCCGCTACTACCCGGCCTACGCCTCCGGGGCCCTGGACGCCCTCGAAGCGGGCCAGGCGCAGGACCCCGTCGCCGCCGCCCACCGGATGCAGCTGCTCATGGTGCAGCGCCTCGACGGCGGGCTGACCATCGGCGACACCCACGAGTACGAGCACCCCTTCGCCTTCGACACCCTCGAAGACCCCTACGAGCACCTGACCCGGGTCGTGGAGTCCTTCCTCGGCCGCCCGCTGCCGAGGATCCGGCGCCGCTGGGCCGGGGTGTACGCGCAGTGCGCCGACACCACCCGGGTCGTGCACCGCCAGAAGGTCGGCGAGGGCGTGTGGCTGGTGACCGGGCCCGGCGGCCGGGGCATGACCTGCTCGCCCGCCGTCGCCGAGACGACCGCGAACGAACTGGGCTGGTGAACCCCATGACCACGCAGAACCCGAAGGCCCCCCTGAACCTCGTCGTCCTCGACATGGCCGGCACCACCGTCGCCGACGACGGCCTGGTCGAGCAGGCGTTCACCGTCGCCGCCGAACGCCTCGGCGAGGACCCGGCCGCCATGATCGGCCACGTCCGCGCCACCATGGGCGAGTCCAAGATCTCCGTCTTCCGCCACCTCCTCGGCGGCGACGAGCAGCGCGCGCGACGGGCCAACCTCGCCTTCGAGGAGGCGTACGGGGAACTCGTCGCCGACGGCAGGATCGCCCCGGTCCCCGGCGCCGCCGAGACGATCGCCGCCCTCCGGGAGCAGGGCAGGACCGTCGTCCTCACCACCGGCTTCGCCCGGGTCACCCAGGACGCCATCCTCGACGCCCTCGGCTGGCGCGACCTCGTCGGCCTCACCCTCTGCCCGGCGGACACCGGCGGCCGGGGCCGCCCGTACCCCGACATGGTCCTCGGCGCCTTCCTCCGCACCGGCGCGGTGGACGACGTGCGGCGGATCGTGGTCGCCGGCGACACCTCGTACGACATGCTCTCCGGGGTCCGCTCCGGCGCCGGGATCGTCGCGGGCGTCCTGACCGGCGCCCACGGCGAGGCCGCGCTCACGGAGCACGGCGCCACCCGCGTCCTCGCCTCCGTCGCGGAACTGCCGGAGCTGATACGGGAGTACGAGGCATGACCAGCGGCATCCGGTTCGACGCCGTCTCCGTCGCCTACGGCTCCACCACCGTCCTCGACTCCCTCGACCTGACGGTGGAGCCCGGCGAGGTCATGGCCCTCCTCGGCCCCTCCGGCTCCGGCAAGACGACCGCGCTGCGCGCCGTCGCCGGGTTCGTCCGGCCGGTCTCCGGACGCGTGTTCATCGGGGAGCGGGACGTCACCGACCTGCCGCCGTACCGGCGGGGGATCGGCATGGTCGTCCAGCAGTACGCCCTCTTCCCCCACCTCAGGGTGGACGCCAACGTGGCCTTCGGGCTCAAGGCGCGGAAGGTGCCGAAGGCCGAGATCCCCGGCCGGGTCGCCGAGGCCCTGGAGATGACCGGCATGGCGGCCTACGCCCGCCGCCACCCCCGGGAGCTCTCCGGCGGCCAGCAGCAGCGCGTCGCCATCGCCCGCGCCCTCGCCATCCGCCCCGACGTCCTCCTCCTGGACGAACCGCTCTCGGCGCTCGACGCCCAGCTGCGTTCCGGGATGCTGGCCGAACTCGCCCGGCTCCACCGCGAGCTGCCGGACGTGTCGATCCTGTACGTCACCCACGACCAGGTCGAGGCGCTGACCCTCGCGGACCGGATCGCCGTCATGGACCGGGCCCGGCTCCGGGACTGCGGCACCCCGCAGGACCTGTACCGCAGGCCCCGCACCGGGTTCACCGCCTCCTTCGTCGGCAACGCCAACCTGCTGCCGGTGACGGTGGGCGCGGACGGGGTGGCCTTCGCGGGCACGGAGCTGAAGGTCGCCACCGGGGGAGCCGCCCCCGGCGCGGGCGCCACCCTCTGCGTCCGCCCCCACCTCGTCGGCCTCGGGGAGGGGCCGAACGCCCTGCGGGGCCGGATCGCCGAGGTCCAGTGGCGCGGCTCCACCCACCGGCTGTACGTGGAGGTGGACGGCCACCGGGTGAAGGCGGACGTGCGGGAGCTGCGGGAGACCCCGGCGCTCGGCACCGAGGTCACCCTGCACTTCGCCCCCGACGACGCGGTCCTCCTGGCGGCGGGGGTGACCGGTGACTAGCACCCTCACCCCCGCCGCCCCCACCGCCCCGGCGGGCGTCCCGGCCGCGCCCGGGACGCGGGCCCCCCGTACCGCCCCCGCCTGGGTGTGGGCCCTGCCGCCCGTCGCCGTCCTCGGCCTCGTCTTCCTCTACCCGCTCGCCCTCGTCGTCCAGGAGTCCCTGGAGCCCGGCGCGTACGCCCGGGTCTTCGCCTCGGCGTCCTTCCGCGACGCCCTCGTCACCACCGTCTGGCTCGCCGTCGCCTCCACCGCCGGCTGCCTGGTGCTCGGCTTCGTCCTCGCGCTCGTCATCGCGTTCGTGCCCTTCCCCGGCGCGAAGGCGGTGGCGAAGTTCATCGACGTCTTCCTCTCCTTCCCGTCCTTCCTCGTCACGCTCGCCCTGCTCTTCCTCTACGGCACGGTCGGCATGGCCAACGGGCTCTGGACCGGCGTCACCGGCGCCGCCACCGGGCCCTTCCAGTTCCTGACCACTCCGTGGGGCGTCCTGCTCGCCGAGATCACGTACTTCACCCCCTTCGTGATGCGGCCCCTGCTCGCCGCCTTCTCGCAGCTCGACACGGCCCAGCTGGAGGTGGCGTCCTCGCTCGGCGCCCGGCCGGCGCGGATCGTCCGGCAGGTGATCCTGCCCGAGGCGCTGCCCGCGCTCGCGGCCGGCGGCAGCCTCGTCCTCGTCCTGTGCCTGAACGAGTTCGGGATCGTCCTCTTCACCGGCGCCAAGGGCGTCACGACCCTCCCGACGCTCGTCTACGGCAAGGCGATCCTCGAATCCGACTACGCCGCCGCCTGCGTCGTCGCCGTCGTCAACGTCGCCCTCTCCGTGGGCCTCTACACCCTCTACCGGGGGGTGAGCCGCCGTGCTGGTGCATAGCCGTACGGGCCGCTGGACGGCCTGGGCCCTGTTCGCGGTCCTCTTCGTGCCGCTCTTCGCCCTGCCGCTCCTCGTCGTCCTCGCCGCCTCCTTCTCCACCCACTGGTCCGGCGCCCTCCCCTCCGGGCCCACCACCGCCCACTACGCGGCGGCCGTGCGCGGCGAATCCCTCCAGGCCCTCACCACCAGCCTGGCCACGGCCGTCGCCGCGAGCCTGGTCGCGCTGACCGCCGGCACCTGGGCCGCGCTCGCCGCGGCGGCCCTCGGCAGGCGCGGCGGGCGGATCATGGGCGCGCTGTTCGTGCTGCCGGTCGCCGTCCCGTCGGTGGTGGTCGGCCTCGCCGTCCTCGTCGCCTTCTCCCGGCCGCCGGTGCTCCTCAACGGCACCCGCTGGATCGTGATCCTCGCCCACACCGTGCTCGTCACCGCCTTCGCGTACCAGTCGGTCACGGCCGCGATCCGGCGCCTGGACCCGGTGTACGAGCAGGCCGCGGCCGGTCTCGGGGCCCGCCCCGCGTACGTGCTGTTCCGGGTGAGGCTCCCGCTCCTGCTGCCGTCCCTGAACGCGGCGGCCGGGCTCTGCTTCGCCCTCTCCATGGGCGAGCTGAGCGCCACGACGATGCTCTACCCGCCGGACTGGATGCCGCTCCCGGTGCTCGTCTTCACCGCCACGGACCGGGGCTCGCTCTTCACCGGCTCGGCCCTCGCCGTGGTCCTCATGACCACGACCCTGCTCGTCCTGCTCGCCGTCTCCCGCATCCGTACCAAAGCCTCGTACCGCTAGGAGAGAACAACGTCATGCGCACCCTGCCCACGGCCGCCGCCGTCACCGGCGCCCTCGTCCTCGCCGCCTCCCTCACCGCCTGCGGCGGCTCGTCCGCCGCCTCCGACGAGAAGGTCGTCACCGTCTACAGCGCCGACGGCCTCAAGGGCGAGGCGGGCGACGGCTGGTACGACAAGGTCTTCGCGGACTTCGAGAAGCAGACCGGCATCAAGGTCAAGTACGTCGAGGGGGGCTCCGGCGAGATGGTGCAGCGCGCCCTCCGCGAGAAGAGCAACACCCAGGCCGACGTCCTCGTCACCCTGCCGCCCTTCATCCAGCAGGCCGGCTCCAAGGGGCTGCTCCAGGCGTACGCGCCGCGGGACGCCGACCGGGTGGACGGCGCCGACAAGGCCGCCGACGGCACCTGGACCTCCGTCGTCAACAACTACTTCGGCTTCGTCCACAACAAGAAGGAGCTGCCGACGGCCCCGAAGACCTGGGAGGAGCTGCTCGACGCGAAGTTCAAGAACCGGCTCCAGTACTCCACCCCCGGCGTCGCGGGCGACGGCACCGCCGTCCTCATCAAGGCCGTGCACGACTTCGGCGGCCGCGAACCGGCCATGGAGTACCTGAAGAGGCTCCAGGCCAACAACGTCGGCCCGTCCTCCTCCACCTCCAAGCTCGCCCCCAAGGTGGACAAGGGCGAACTCCTCGTCGCCAACGGCGACGTCCAGATGAACTTCGCCCAGTCCGCGTCCATGCCGAACCTCGGCATCTGGTTCCCCGCCCGGGAGAACGGAAAGCCCACCACCTTCGCCCTGCCGTACGCCGCCGGCCTGGTGAACAAGGCCCCGCACGCCGAGAACGGCAGGAAGCTCCTCGACTTCCTGCTGAGCGAGAAGGCCCAGCGCGAGGTCAGCGCCGTCGGCGGCGGCTTCCCCGCCCGCAAGGACGTCAAGCCCGCCGACGCCAACGCCCTCGCGCTCGCCAGGATCATGGAGGGCGTCGAGGTCTTCGAGCCGGACTGGGCCGACATCGACAAGAACCTGACGGCGTACGTCGACGCGTGGAAGACCGCCACCGGAAGCTGAGAGTTCACCGTACGGCTCTGGAACACCCGTGCGGATCGCGGAAGGATAACGGGTACGGACCCAACGCCCCTGCGCAATCAGGGGCGTTGGCCCGTGTCCGGAACCTTTCCGCCCCCCTTCACGGAGGACTCCGACATGCCGCTCACCGGCATCTCCCGCCGCACCGTGCTCACCGCCGCAGGCGTCACCGCCGCCGTCGCCGCCACCGGACTCGCCACCGGCCCCGCGGCCCGGGCGGCCACCGCCGCCGTCCCGGTGCTCCCCGACGGCACCAGCAAGGACAAGGTGCTCGTCGTCGGCATGGACGGCCTGCGGTACGACCGGATCGACGCCGCCAAGGCACCGAACCTCAAGGCCCTGATGGCGAAGGGCACCTACGGCCGCTCCCTCCTCTACGCCAACCCGATGGCCGCCACCTCCTCCGGCCCCGGCTGGTCCACGATCTCCACCGGCGTCTGGCCCGACAAGCACGGCGTCAGGGACAACACCTTCACCGGCAAGAACTACGGCCGCTACCCCGGCTTCCTCGCCCGCCTGAACCAGGTCCGCCCCGGCCTCTCCCTCTTCGCCGCCGTCGACTGGCCCGAACTCGACACCCACGGCACCGTCACCCCCGGCGCCGACGCCAAGCTGGTCTACGACAACAACTACGTCGTCAACGACAAGGTGATCACCGACATCACCGAGTCCGTCCTGCGCGACCAGAACCCCGACGTCCTCTTCGTCTACTTCGGCGAGACCGACGAGATCGGCCACAACTACGGCGCCGCGCACGCCAAGTACCTCGAAGCCATCGACGTCCAGGACGCCTACCTCGGCCGGCTCCTCGCCGCGATCGAGGCCCGCCCGTCGTACGCCACGGAGCGCTGGACCGTCATCGTCGCCACCGACCACGGCCACACCGACGCCGGCGGCCACGGCGGCTCCGGCATCGAGGAGCGGCGCACCTTCGTCCTCGCCCAGGGCCCCGGCATCGCCGCCGGCGCCCGCCCGATCGACACGCGCCTGGTCGACGTCGCCGCCACCGTCTTCCACCAGCTCGGCATCGTCCCCGACCCGTCCTGGGGCCTGGACGGCAAGCCGGTCCAGGAGCGCTCCGCCGACCCCTTCGACACCCTGTACGGGTCGCTGGGCGGCCGCGTGGACGAGACCGGCATCCCCGCCGGGATCCTCGGCTTCACCCACACCGCGCCCAGCGGCTGGTCGGTCGTCAACAACGCCATGGGCACCGGCGGCGTGACCGAGTGGCGCGGCTGGTCCTTCACCACCGACGAGTTCTGGACCCGCGCCCAGCGCGACCAGTCCCGCGAGCTGAACGTCCGCGCCCGGGGCGTCTTCGCCGTCGCCGACTCCGACGAGTGGGCCGACAAGGGCTTCTCCGGCACCTTCGACTCCACCCTGGTCACGCCCGCGCACCCCGTGTCCGGCGCGTCCTCGGTCACCCTCGGCTTCACCACCCTCTACCGGCAGGAGGGCGCGCAGACCGCCCAGGTCCTGGCGAGCTTCAACGGCGGCACCCCGACCGTGGTCAAGAGCTACACCGCCGACGTCCTCTCCCAGCCGCAGTCCCTCACGGTCCCGGTCCCGCCCGGCGCCTCCACCGTGAACTTCCGCTTCCGCTACACCGGCGGCAACAACTGGTACTGGACGGTCGACGGGGTGCGGATCACCGCGTCCTGACCCTCCCGGGGGCGCCGCCGCGGCGCGGGCGCGGCGCCCCCGGGCCGGTGCCGCCCCGGACCGCGCGGCCGCGCGCCGGGGTCCCGCTTCCGGTCCGCCCGGCGCGGCCCCCAGGGCCTACCCTGGGGGCGTCGCCACAGCGCAGTCGCGGCGCGCCCAGCACCCCGCACACATGTACGGCAGGAGTCCCGCACCCATGGCAGAGCGCAAGCCGATCGAATCCTGGCTCACCGACATGGACGGCGTCCTCATCCACGAGGGCGTGCCGATCCCCGGCGCCGACGCGTTCATCAAGAAGCTGCGGGAGACCGGGAAGCCCTTCCTGGTCCTCACCAACAACTCGATCTACACCGCCCGCGACCTGCACGCCCGTCTCGCCCGGATGGGTCTCGACGTGCCCGTCGAGAACATCTGGACCTCCGCCCTCGCCACCGCCAAGTTCCTCGACGACCAGCGCCCCGGCGGCACCGCGTACGTCATCGGCGAGGCCGGTCTCACCACCGCGCTGCACGACATCGGCTACGTCCTCACCGACCACGACCCGGACTACGTGGTCCTCGGCGAGACCCGTACGTACTCCTTCGAGGCGATGACCAAGGCCGTCCGGCTCATCAACGCGGGCGCGCGCTTCATCTGCACCAACCCCGACGAGACCGGCCCCTCCCTGGAGGGCCCGCTCCCCGCCACCGGCTCGGTCGCCGCGCTGATCACCAAGGCCACCGGCAAGGAGCCGTACTTCGCGGGCAAGCCCAACCCGCTCATGATGCGCACCGGCCTCAACGCGATCGGCGCCCACTCCGAGACCAGCGCCATGATCGGCGACCGGATGGACACCGACATCCTGGCCGGTCTGGAGGCGGGCATGCAGACCTTCCTCGTCCTGACCGGCCTGACGACCCGGGCCGAGGTGGACCGCTACCCGTTCCGCCCGTCCAAGACCGTCGACTCGATCGCGGACCTCGTCGACCGCGTCTGACCCCCGTGGGGGCCCGGCCCGGACACCCGGCCGGGTCCCCCGGGATGCGAGGAGCGCCGGAACGGGTGACCCTGCCAGTACCAGGAGGTCACGATGCGTTCAGGCTCCATTGCTCTCCGCGCCGCAGGGGCGGCCTTGGTGTTCGTGCTGGCGCCGTCGGCGGGCGGCGCGCACGCCCACGACGGGGTGGGGGTCACCGTCACCCCGTCCGCGGCCTCGCCCGGCGACGACCTGGACGTGCGCGTCCTGGGCTGCGCGGGGGCGACCGGCGTCGCCACGTCCCCCGCGTTCGCCGCCGCGGCCGAACTCGCCGGCCGGGACGGCGGGCACTCCCCGCTGTACGGCGACACCGGCGTGAAGGCCGGACTGGAGAGCGGTACGTACCCGGTCGACGTGGTCTGCGACGGCCACCGGCACCGGGACGCCGGTGTCGTGCGGATCGGGAGCCGCGAGCCGGCCCGGGTCGCCCCGGTCCGCGCGGGCGGGGGCGCCGCCGTCTTCGCCGCCCCGGCCGCCCCCGGCGTCGCGCAGGCCGCCGGCGAGAACGGCCTCGGCACCCCGTACACCGTGATCGGCCTCGGCCTGGCCGCCGTCGCCGCCGTGGCGGTCGCCTTCCGCAGCTCCCGCCGTCGCGACGACGGCCCCGGTACGGGAACGGCGGACTGAGGACGGAAACGACGAAGGCCCCTCACCACCGGTGAGGGGCCTTCGCTCTGCGTGCGCCGCCAGGGACTCGAACCCCGGACCCGCTGATTAAGAGTCAGCTGCTCTAACCAACTGAGCTAGCGGCGCCTGCTGACAGAGAGAACTCTACCCGACGTGGAGACGTGCTCCTGACCAATAACCGCCCCTCCGGCCTGTCGGATGGTCTTATCAGTCCTCCGATCGGTCAAAATGCGACTTGTCCGGACAGTTAAGACATGGCCGTCCCCGGGCGGCCGAAGAGATCTTGACGAGTGTGGAGGGGAAGCGCATGAGCGTGCTGGTCTTCGAGGAGTTCGAACCGGCGGCCGACTGCGGCTGCCCCGGCTGTGCCCGGCAGCGGCGCGACCTCGCCCTCGGCCTGCCGGTCCGGTCGGGCGGCCACCCGGCCGCGCACGGCGCCCGCCGCGCCCTGGTCCTGATGACGGCGGCGGGCGTGGTCCTGGGCGGGGCCGGGGCTGCCACCGCCTTTCCCTGCGCGCCGGGCCCGTTCGTCCCGGCGGACCCGGCGCCGGGCGACGGGACGGACCCGGCGGACGCCCCGGCGGGCGCGGCGACGGCCCCCGCGCCGGCCGGGACGGTGCCGGACACGCCGCAGGGCGGGCCGGAGCCGCTGTACGGCGCGCCGGGTTCCGGTCCCCGCCCGGCCCCCGGCGCCACCCCGACGGCGGGGCAGGTCGCGACGGGGGAGGCCGTGACGGGACAGGCCGTGACGGGGGAGGCCGCGACCGGCGCGGTGCGCACGACGACCCGCACCGAGATCATCAACCGCGCCAAGGGATGGGTTGCCGCGCAGGTCCCGTACTCCATGACCGCGTACGGGGCGGACGGGTACCGCCGGGACTGTTCCGGCTACGTCTCCATGGCCTGGGACCTGGGCCGCAACGAGTGGACCGGCAGCCTCGGCGCCTTCGGCGAGCGGATCGACCGTGCCGACCTCCAGCCCGGCGACATCCTGCTCTTCCACAACCCGGCCGACCCGTCCCGGGGCTCCCACGTCACGATCTTCGGCGGCTGGACCGACTACACGCACACCTCCTACCTCGCGTACGAGCAGACCAGGCCGCACACGCGAAAACAGGCCACGCCGATGGCGTACTGGGAGAACGGCGACCGGTACGTGGCCTACCGGTACAAGGGCCTGGGGACCGCCGGCGGCACCGGGAGCGGGGCGGAGCCCGTGGCGACGCCCTTCCCCGGTGCGGCGGCGTTCGGGCCGGGCGCGGACAACGCGTACGTCACCCAGCTCGGGAACCTGCTCGTCGCACGCGGCGGCAAGAGGTTCTACAGCCGGGGGCCCGGCCCGAAGTGGGGAGAGGCGGACCGGCGGGCCACCGAGGCGTTCCAGCTCGCGCAGGGCTGGCGGGGCAAGGAGGCGGACGGCCTGCCCGGCCCCGACACGTGGCGGCTCCTCGTGACCGGCGGCGGCAGGGACATCGGCGGTTCGAGTGGTTCGGGCGGTCCGGACGCGCATGCGCCGGCGTTCCCCGGGCGTGGCTCCTTCCGTCCGGGACAGTCCAACGCATATGTGAAGAAGCTGGGCGAACAACTGGTGAGGCGGGGCTTCGGCAAGCACTACCTGTCGGGACCCGGTCCGCGCTGGACGGAGGCGGACCGCCGCAACGTCGAGGCGTTCCAGCGGGCACAGGGCTGGCGCGGCGGAGCGGCCGACGGCTATCCGGGCCCGGAGACCTGGCGGCGCTTGTTCCGATGAACCGAGACCATGAGGTGGACCCCGAATGACGGCACCGACCCCGAACCCCGCGGACTCCGGAGCGGCGGCCTCGCGCGACGCGGCCCGCACGGCCAGACGCCTGACGGACGGCACCCTCCCGCGCACGTCCCCGCCCCCGGCCGGCCGGTCCGCGACGGCCGGGACCATGGAGGGCGGACCCGTGACGAACCGGCCCGAGGGGGCCGGACTCATGACGGCCGGGCCTGTGACGGCCGGGCCCATGACGACCGGACCCGTGGCGACCGGGCCTGTGACGGCCGGACCCATGGAGGCCGGACCCATGACGGCCGGGCCCGTGGAGGCCGGACCCGTGACGATCCGGTCCGTGGAGGCCGGGGCCCTGACGACGGTCGAGGCTCCGGTGACCCCGTCCCCGGCGGACCGGGTCCTGGCGGACCTGACCCCGTCGGACCTGGCCCCGGCGGCTCCGCTCCGGACGCCGCCGGAGGAGCGCCCGGCACCGGCACCCGTTTCCGGTACGGGGCCCACCCCTGTCTCCGGTACGGCATCGAACCCCGTCTCCGCTACGGCGGCCGCTCCCGGACCGGACGCGGTGTCCGTCGTACCGGAGCCCCCCCGTACCGAAACCGCCCCGGCCCCCTCGCCGGAGGCGGCGAAGGAGACGACGGCCCCGGCGGCGGAAGAGGTCCCGGTGGTGGGGGAAGCCCCGGCGCCGGAAGAAGTTCCGGTGGCGGAGGAAACCCCTGTGGCGGAAGAGGCCCCGGCGACGGAAGAGGCCCCGGCTGCTCAGGGCCCCGAGGAGTCCCCGCCCCCGGCCGTGGCCTCCGCCCCCGCCGTCGAGGACCGCCCCGCGCCGACCGGGAAGCCAGGCGTTCCGGTATCCCCGGCGCACGAGCGCGCCCCCGTCCCCGAGGCCCCCGCCACCACTCCCGAGTCCTCCGTCCCCGAGGCCCCTGCCGCCACTCCCGAGTCCTCCGTCCCCGAGTCCTCCGCCCCCAAGGGCCTCACCACTCCCGAGACCCCGGCCCCCGAGACCCCGGCCCCCGAGATCCCGGCCTCAGGGGCCCCCGCCACCCCCGGACCCCCCGCCTCCGAGGCGGCCCCCCCTCCAGCTCCCCCCGCTTCCCCGGCCTCCCCTGCCCCTCCTGCCCCTTCTGTCTCCCCGACCCCCCGGCCCCCCGTCGCCCCCGACTTCGCCCGGATCAAGGGGGCGAAGGTCGCCACCGTCGCCGTGCCCGTGGCCGGTGTGGTGCGGGTGGCGCGGCGGAGGAACGTGATCGGGACCGACACCACCGGCTCCATCCCGGTCCACCTGCTCTTCCGGGACGAGCCGAGGGCCGCCGCCCGTACCGCGACGGACGGCGACGGGGGCCCCGACACCGTCGCCATGGCCGCGCCCACCCCCGTGCGGAAGGACCGCGCGCCCGTCGCCCCGGGCCCGTCGGGACCCCGGGTCCCGGGGCGGGCCGAACGGACGCCCGAACCCCCGCCCCGTACGAAGGCCAGGTCCAAGGCCCGGCACGCGGCCCCGCTCCTCTCCACCCGCCCGGCCCCCACCGCCGACCCCTCCCTCGTCGAGCGCCCCGCGACGGCGCTGCCCGGCTGGGTCGGGGTGACCGCCGGGGCCCTGGCGCTGTTCTGGTGCGCGGCGGTCGTGTGGTGGACGGGCGCGGTGCCCACCGGGGCGGCGCGGGCGCTGGGGCTGCCGGACCGCCCGTACCTCGGCGTCCGCCTCGGCCACTGGTTCTTCCTCGGCATGGGGCTGGCGGCCGCGCTCCTCGCGTTCGGCGGCCTCGGCCGGGGCCGGGTCGGGCACGCCTGGGTGCTGACCCTGTTCGGCGACTACCGCGGCACGGTCCGCCGCACCGGCCTGGTCTGGGTCGGCCCGCTGCTGCTGCGCCGCCGGGTGGACGTACGGCTCCGGCACTGGCGCAGCGAGCCGCTGCCGGCCGTGGACGCCAAGGGCACCGCGCTCGACGTGGTGGTCCTGGTGGTCTGGCGGGTGCGGGACACGGCCCGGGCGGCCCTCGGGGTGGAGGGGCACGAGCAGTACCTGCGGGAGCAGGTGGAGGCGGCGGTGGCCCGGGTGCTCTCGCAGCTCCCGGCGGACGCGTTCCACGAGGACGCGCCGACGCTCCGGGACGCGGAGGCGGTCGGCGAGGCCCTGACGCGGATGCTATCGGCCGAGTGCGCCCCGGTCGGGCTCGACGTCTTCTCGGCGCAGCCGACGCGGATCGAGTACGCCCCCGAGCTCGCGGCGGCGATGCGGCGGCGGCGGATCGCGGCGCTCGACGCTAAGCACCGGGACAGCATCCTCACGTCGGTCGTGGACGCGGTGGACGACGTGGTCCACCGGCTGACCAGTCGTGGTCTGGTGGAGCTGGACGACTACGAGCGCAAGGTGCTGGTCAAGGACCTGACGGTGGCGTTCTACACGGGCCGGACCGCTCCCGCCGAGGGGGCGTGAGGGGATGGACAGGGTCAACTTCTCTCCCTACCTTGGTACTTGGTCCAGACCAAAGTGAGCCATCCGTGGTGCGCCACCACCCGCGACAGCGACGGTGACGCACCACGGCCGGCCCTGCCCGCACGCGTGCGCCAAGGCCCGACGGATCCCCCCCACGTTCTCTGGAGCGACAGCATGCGCAAAAAGTCAGTCGGAGCGACGGTGGTGGCGCTCGGCGTCGCCGGCGTCACCCTCCTCGGCACCGGCACCGCCGGCAGCCACGGCTACACCGACTCGCCGATCAGCCGCCAGAAGCTCTGTGCCAACGGCACGGTGTCCAACTGCGGCAACATCCAGTGGGAGCCGCAGTCGGTCGAGGGGCTCAAGGGCTTCCCGGCCGCCGGACCCGCGGACGGCAGGATCTGTTCCGGCGGGAACGCCCCGTTCGCCGAACTCGACGACCCGCGCGGCGGCACCTGGCCCGCGACGAGCCTCACGGCGGGGCAGAGCTACACCTTCCGCTGGCAGTTCACGGCCCGCCACCGCACCACCGACTTCAAGTACTACATCACCAAGAACGGCTGGGACCCGACCCAGAAGCTCACCCGGGCCGCCCTGGATCCCCAGCCGTTCCTGACCGTCCCCTACAACAACCAGCAGCCGCCGGCGACCCTCTCGCACTCCGGTACCGTCCCGGCGGGCAAGACGGGCCGCCACCTCATCCTGGCGGTGTGGACGGTCGCGGACACCGCGAACGCCTTCTACGCCTGCTCGGACGTCAAGTTCTGACGGAACACCGTCACCCCGGCCGGGGCGCGAGCCGCGCCCCGGCCGGGGTGACGGTGGCGTCCGGTGCGCGGGACGCGACGAAAAAAAGGCCCCCCGCTTTCGCGAGGGGCCTTCTCCGTCGGTGCGCCGCCAGGGACTCGAACCCCGGACCCGCTGATTAAGAGTCAGCTGCTCTAACCAACTGAGCTAGCGGCGCCGGCTGACAGAGAAAATACTACCCGGTCCCGCGGAGTGCTCCGGACCACCTCGCGGGACGGCCGTCAGATCGCCAGCGAGAGCACCACCGGGGCGGCCCTGCGGTTGAGCGTGTCCGCCGCCGCGCGCAGCCGGTGGGCGTGCTCGATCGGCAGCGAGAGCGCCAGGCAGCCCACGGCCGCGCCCGCCGTCAGCGGCACGGCGGCGCAGACCGTGCCCACCGCGTACTCCTGGAGGTCGAGCACGGGGACGGTGGCCGGCTGGCTGTCCAGCTTGGAGAAGAGGACGCGCTCGCTGGTGATGGTCCGGGAGGTGAGCCGGGCGATCCGGTGCCGGGAGAGGTGGTCCCGCCGCCCGTTCTGGTCGAGCTGGGTGAGCAGGCACTTGCCGACCGCGCTGGCGTGCGCCGCCGAGCGGAAGTCGACCCACTCGTTGACCTTGGGCGTGCGCGGACCGTCCGCGAACTGGGTGATCTTCACCTCGCCGTCGATGTACCGGCTGATGTAGACGGCCGCGCCGACGGAGTCGCGCAGCTCGGTCAGGGTCTCCTGGAGCTTGGCCTCCAGGGCTTCGCGGCGGGTCGTGCCGGAGCCGAGGAGGACGAGGGAGTCCCCGACCACGTACGCCCCGTCGGCGACCTGCTCGACGTACCCCTCGCGGCGGAGCATGAGGAGGAGCGAGGACAGGTGGGCCACGGGGAGGCCGGTCTCGCGCGCGATCTGGACGTCCGTCACTCCGCCGCCGTGCCGGGAGATCGTTTCGAGTACGCGCAGGGCGTACTGCACCGAGTGGAACGGCGCGGTGGGCTCGGGCTTCAGCGCCACGGTTTCCCCCTACCAGGTTGTGACCGCTAGCTTTCGTCCCAAGATAGCCGCCAAGGGCCCTTCGGAGGGGGGCTGTTGGCGAGAATGATGCGGGCGGTCCGGCCCGTACGCCGGGCCGCGCCACGCTGGCATATGCCGGTGTCATGGGTTTCAGGCAGAACCTCAGGTCAGGGACCTGCGCGGAAGCCCTCGTCCGTGCGTTCGACCGGGGGAGAGGAAGAGATTTTTCGCGGAGAAACGGTTCCGGCGCCCCCTCTCCCCGGTGGCCGGGAACACACGTGTCCCCTCTCGTGCCGGGGACGGCGCCCCGCGAGGGAGGGAAGCGGAGCGGGAGGGGCGGGAGCGGGGCGGGGGACGGGAGTGGGGCGGGGGGAAGCGGGACGGGACGGGGCGGGCGGGAGCAAGGGGCGGAATAAGCGGAGCCTCCCTCCTGTTCTTCCCCTCATGCATTCACGAGCGTGCCGAGGAGGGTTCCGACGGTGACCGACACCATTCGAGGAGAGGTGCGGGGCACCGCGCCCGTACCGCTGTCCGTACTGGACCTGGTGACCGTCGGCAGCGGGCGGACCGCGAGCCAGGCCCTCGCCACCAGCGTCGAGCTGTCCCGGCTCGCCGAGCGGCGCGGCTACCACCGCCACTGGGTGGCCGAGCACCACTCCATGCCCGGGGTCGCCTCCTCCTCCCCGGCCGTCATCCTGGCCCACCTCGCCGCCCACACCCGGCGCGTCCGGCTGGGCTCGGGCGGCGTCATGCTGCCCAACCACGCCCCGCTCGTCGTCGCCGAGCAGTTCGGCACCCTGGAGGCCCTCGCCCCCGGCCGGATCGACCTCGGCCTCGGCCGCGCGCCCGGCACCGACGGTGCCACGGCCGCCGCCCTGCGCCGCACCGACCGGCTGAACGAGGGCGCCGACGACTTCCCGGAGCAGCTCGCGGAGCTGACCCGTTTCCTGGACGACGACTTCCCGGACGGGCATCCGTACGCCCGCGTCCACGCCGTGCCCGGACCGGTGCAGGGTCCGCAGGGGCGTCCGCCGGTCTGGCTGCTCGGCTCCTCCGGCTTCAGCGCCCGGCTCGCCGGCCTGCTCGGGCTGCCCTTCGCCTTCGCCCACCACTTCTCGGCCAGGAACACGATCCCGGCGCTCGACCTCTACCGGGAGTCCTTCCGCCCCTCGGCGGTGCTCGACGCCCCGTACGCGCTGATCGGCGTCGCGGCGCTCGCCGCCGACGAGGCGGAGCGGGCGCGCCGCCAGGTCCTCACCGGCGCCCTCTCGATGCTGCGGCTGCGCACGGGCCGGCCCGGCCTGGTGCCGACGCCGGAGGAGGCGGAGGCGTACTCCTTCAGCCCCGCCGAGCGGGAGTTCGTGGACGGCTGGCTGGCGAACATCGTGTACGGCACCCCGGACGAGGTCCGCACGGGCCTGGACGACCTGCGGAAGCGGACGGGCGCCGACGAGCTGATGATCACGGCCAACGCGCACGGCGGGGAGGCGCGGCTGCGGAGCTACGAACTCATCGCCGACGCCTACGGCATGCCGGAGCTTTCCGAGTAGACCGGACGGCCCGGCGCCCGCCGGGCGGACCGCGGATTTCCGGAACGGGTGGTTCACCGTCGAACGAATCCCGGATCTTCCCTAAGGGAACCTTAAACCGCTCGTCACCGATGGTGGCGGGCGGTTTCGTCATGTGCTGCACCCCCCTGACGAGGGCTTTCCTCCGGCGATTGGTCTAGTCCTCAATTTGGTTCAGACCATTGACTCCCCGTTCGCGCGGCGGCTATCACTGCTTCCACTCCTGTACGGCACCACCCAGTACCCCCCACCGGAGGCCGCACGTGCACCCCCGCAAGTCACTGATCGCCGCGCTCCTGGGCTCGGCCCTCGCCGCAGGCGCCCTCACCGCCACCGCCGGCACCGGCCCCGCCCGGGCGGCCGGTACGCCGACCGCCGCCTCCACGGGCGACGTGCGCATCGCGTACTACGACCAGTGGAGCGTCTACGGCAACGCGTTCTATCCCAAGCACCTCGACACCCGGGGCATCGCGAGCCGGCTGGACGTCATCAACTACTCGTTCGGCAACATCCACCCCACCGACCTCACCTGTTTCGAGGCCAACAAGGCCGCGGGGGACGACAACAACCCCAACGCGGGTGACGGCGCGGGCGGCTCGTTCGCCGACTACCAGAAGTCCTTCGGCGCGGCGGACAGCGTCGACGGCGTCGCCGACACGTGGAACCAGCCGATCGTGGGCGTCTTCAACCAGTTCAAGGAGCTGAAGGCGAAGTACCCCCACCTGAAGATCAACATCTCGCTCGGCGGCTGGACCTACTCCAAGTACTTCCACGACGCCGCGAAGACGGACGCGAGCCGCAAGAAGCTCGTCTCCTCCTGCGTCGACCAGTACATCAAGGGCAACCTGCCGGTCGAAGGCGGCTTCGGCGGTCCGGGCTCGGCGGCCGGCATCTTCGACGGCATCGACATCGACTGGGAGTACCCCGGCTCCTCCGGCGGCCACCTGGGCAACCACTACGGCCCCGAGGACAAGCAGAACCTCACGCTCCTCCTCGCCGAGTTCCGCAAGCAGCTCGACGAGCACGGCAAGGCCAACGGCGGCAAGAAGTACCTGCTGACCGCGGCCCTCCCGGCCGGCCAGGACAAGATCAAGTACATCGAGACGGACAAGATCGGCGCGTACCTCGACTACGCGAACATCATGACGTACGACATGCACGGCGCCTGGGACGGCGACGGGCCGACGTACCACCAGTCCCCGCTGTACCCCTCCCCGGACGACCCGACCGACCCCATCGCGCCGGGCACCGAGAAGTACACGATCGACTCCGCCCTCGACTCCTGGATCGACGGCAACCCGGCCTACGGCATCGCGGGCGGCTTCCCGGCCGGCAAGCTGACGCTGGGCTACGAGTTCTACTACCGCGGCTGGAAGGGCGTCCCGGCCGGGACCACCAACGGCCTCGCGCAGGCCGCGACCGGCGGCTCCAACCCCCGCCCGCTCAGCCAGCAGGCCGGCATCGCGCACTACAAGGAGCTGGGCGGCATCGTCGACAACCCGGCGACCACCTTCTGGGACGACCGGTCGAAGTCCTCGTACTTCTACAAGGACGGCGAGTTCTTCACCGGCCTGAACCAGAAGTCCGTCCAGGCCCGGGTCGACTACGGCAAGCAGCGCGGCCTGGCCGGCGCGATGATGTACTCCCTGCTCGGCCTGGACGAGAACGCCACCCTCCTGAAGCAGATCAACACCGCGCTCGGCACCGCCACCACGCCGCCCACCACCCCGCCGACGACGCCTCCCACGACGCCGCCGACGACGCCCCCGACCACCCCGCCCACCACGCCCCCGACGACGCCGCCGGCCACCGGCTGCGGCTCGGTCCCGGCGTACGCGGCCGGCACGGTCTACAACGCGGGCAACGAGGTCTCCCACAACGGCCGCAGGTACAAGGCCAAGTGGTGGACCCAGAACGAGACCCCCGGCACCACCGGCGCATGGGGCGTCTGGCAGGACCTCGGCGCCTGCTGACGGCCCGGCCCCCACGACCGCCGTCCCCGGCCGGCCGCTCCCCACGGCCGCCGCGTCCCCCCACGAACGCCGCCCCCGCCCGGACTGTCCCTCCGGCCGGGGGCGGTTCCACGTCCCGGACCGGCGCCCGTACGGCGGCTCAGACCGGCAGCGGCTCCGCGCCGATCAGCTCCGCGATCCGCTCCGGGGTCACCGCCCGCGAGTACAGCCAGCCCTGCCCCGTGTCGCAGCCGATCCGCCGCAGCCGGCCGGCCTGCCCGGCGGTCTCGACGCACTCGGCGGTGACCGTGAGCCCGAGCCGGTGCGCGAGCTGGACGAGCGCCTCGACGATCAGCTCGTCCGCCGGATTGGAGTGCTCCTCGTCCTGGAAGCCGCGGACGAAGGAACCGTCCAGCTTGAGCACGGAGACCGGCAGCCTGCTCAGGTAGGCGAGGTTGGAGTACCCGGTGCCGAAGTCGTCGATCGCGATCCGCACCCCCATGTCGCTCAGCGCCCGGAGCGCCTGGAGCGGCCGGCCCGCCGAGCCCATCACGGCGGACTCGGTCAGTTCGAGCTGGAGCAGGTGCGGGGCCAGGCCGGTCTCCGCGAGGATGCCGGCCACGTCCGCGACCAGGTCGGAGTCCCAGACCTGCCGGACCGCCACGTTGACGCTCACGAAGAGCGGGCGCTCGCGCGGATGGTCCTTCTGCCACTGCCGGGCCTGGTGGCAGGCGGTGCGCAGGACCCACCGCCCCAGCTCCACGATGGAGCCGTCCTCCTCGGCGATCCCGATGAACCGGTTCGGCGCGAGCGGGCCGAAGCGCGGGTGGTGCCAGCGCACCAGCGCCTCCACCCCGCGCACCGCCCCGTCGGACAGGTCCACGAGGGGCTGGTACTCCAGGGCGAACTCCCCGCGCTCCACGGCCGGCCGCAGGGTGGAGGAGAGCGCCTGCCGGGTCATCCGGTGGGCGTTGCGTTCGGGGTCGAAGAGGGTCCAGCGGGCCTTGCCGTCGGCCTTCGCCCAGTACAGCGTGGTCTCCGCGGCCTGCATCAGGGCGGTCGCCGTCGTCTCCTGCCCGGAGCGCTCGACCACGCCGATCGAGGCGGACACCGAGAGCCGCTGTCCGGCCAGGTCGAAGGGGGCCCGGAGCGCTTCGAGCACCGAGCGCGCCAGGTCCGCGAGCTGCTCCGTGCCGGTGGAGTCCTCGACCACGATCGCGAACTCGTCCCCGCCGAGCCGCGCCACGAGGTGACCGCCGCCCCGGGGGCGGCCGTCGCCGTCCGCGCACTCCGTCAGCCGTTCGGCGACGGCGGCCAGGAGCCGGTCGCCGACCCGGTGGCCGAGGGTGTCGTTGACCGCCTTGAAGCCGTCGAGGTCGATGTAGCAGAGACCGATCCGGCCCGTCCTGCCGTGCCCGTGAGGCTCGTGGGATTCGTACGGCTCGTGGGGTTCGTACGGCTCGTGGGACTCGCGCGGTTCGCGGGGGTCGTACGGCTCGTGGGACCCGTGGGACCCGTACGGTTCGCGCGGCGGTCCGGCGCCCTGCCGGGCGGTGGCGTCCAGGGCCGCCGAGAGGCGCTCGAAGAAGAGCGCGCGGTTGGGCAGCCGGGTCACCGGGTCGTGCGCCTGGAGGTGGCGCAGCCGGGCCCGGAGCTCGCGCCGGTCGCTGATGTCCGCGACCGAGAGCAGGACCCGCCGGCTGCCGGGCACGGGGGCGACGGTGACCTCGGCCCACAGCGGGCGCCCGCCGGGCCGCACGAGGCGCCGGGTGCAGCGGAGGCGGGAGCGGCGGCCGCGCAGCACCTCGCGGTACGCGTGCCACGTGCGCCCGTCCGAGGCGAGGTCCACGAGGTCGGCGGCGGCCCGCTCCCGGAGCGCCGCGGCCCCGGTGCCGAGGAGGGCGCCGAGGGAGTCGTTGGCGGCGACGACCACGCCGTCCTGGTCGACGACGGCCATGGCGAGCCGGGCGATCCGGAAGGCGGCCCGGTAGTCGTGGAGTTCGGCCGCGCCGCGCTCTTCGTGACGCTCCGTGAGGGTGGGGTCGGTCCCGGGCGGCACCGGCCGCTCCTGGCGCGCCGGTCCTTCGGGGGTTCCGCTCACCGCTCGCTCCCGTGGTGCAGTCGGGCCGGTCGCAGGGGACGGGACGGTCGGCCGAGGAAGAGTGAGCCGATCATAGGGCCAGGCCGGGCGGCCCTTCCAGCCGCGCGGGGCCGCCCGGGTCCGCCCGGCCCCGCGACGCGCTCCGCCGGACCACCCGCCCGACCGCTTCTGTCCAGCTCTGACGCGGGTCGATAACGGGGTGATCGATTGTGACTTTCCGTAAACCTGTTCGTGTTCGTGTCGCGTCGACCTTCTGGCGTGTCCTCACCCGACCGGGTCAGCGGAAATGTGCGAAATGATGCAAATCATCACAAGGTGGGTGAGGTGTCCCGCATTCGTGATCCGGAGGTCCACGTGAGGCGTCAGCAGCCACCCGGGGGAGGGGGGCCGCCCGGGGGAGCGGAGCCGCCGGGAGGCGCGGGAGCGTCCGGGCGTGCGGGAGCGTCCGGAAGGGCGGGGCGTCCTCGCCTGCGCGCCGGGGCGGCCGCCTTCACCTCGCTCACCGCGCTGGCCGCCACCACCCTCGTCACGGGCCCCGCCGTCGGCGTGCCCTCCGCGGTCCCGTGCGCCCTGTCCCGCACCTCGGCCCACCACTCGCTCGGCCTCGACACCTGGAACGGCTCGTACCCCCGCCCGGGGGGCGCCCTCGACGCGGTCATGATCTTCCTGTCCTTCCCGGACGCCGAGCCGCTCACCGGACCGGCCGAACTCGCCGCCGACCACTTCCCCGGCACCAGCGAGTACTTCGAGCGCGCCTCCTACGGGCGCTTCACCCTGCGCCCGCACCCGCGGGACGTCTGGACCCCGATGCCGCGCGAATCCGGCGCGTACGGCATACGGCGGGACTGGGACACCGGGAAGCGGGCCATGTACCTCCGGGACGCCGTCGCCGCCGCCGACGCGAGCGTGGACTTCTCCCGGTACGACATCGTCTACCTGGTCGCGGACCCGGACGCGCCGGGCGTGGACTCCGACGCGACCAAGGTCGTCAACCTGGAGCGCCCGCTGGAGGCCGACGGCACCGAGATCAAGCGGGTCGTCACGGTCTTCGAGCGGCACCCGCCCGACCGGAACGTCCTCGCCCACGAGACCGGCCACGTCTTCGACCTGCCGGACCTCTACCACCGGCCCGAGGACGGCAGGGGCGACTGGGACACCCACGTGGGCGACTGGGACGTCATGGGCAGCCAGTTCGGGCTCGCCCCAGACCTCCTCGGCTGGCACAAGTGGAAGCTCGGCTGGCTCTCCCGCGCGCAGGTGACCTGCGTCCGGGGGGCCGGCCCCGAGGTGGTCAGCCTGGAGCCGGCCGACGCCCCGCGGGGGCCGGGGGGCACGCTCGGCACCCGGCTGGCCGTCGTCCGCACCGGCCGCGACAGCGCGCTCGCGATCGAGGCCCGCAGCGACGCCGGGAACGACGCCGGGACCTGCACGGAGGGCGTGCTCGTCTACCGGGTCCGCAGCGGTACGGCCTCCGGCGACGGGCCGGTCGAGGTCGTGGACGCGCACCCCGGCACCGAGGCGTGCGGGGACCGCTCGGTCTACCCGCCGCTCGCGGACGCCCCGCTGGAGGAGGGCGAGACCTTCACCGTGCCCGACACGGGCGTCCGGATCGAGGTCACGGGCCGCACGGCGTCGGACGTCTGGACGGTCAGGATCACCCCGGGGAAGGCGGACTGACCGCACCCCGCCGGAACACGAAGAAGCCCCCCGCTTCCGCGAGGGGCTTCTTCCGTCGGTGCGCCGCCAGGGACTCGAACCCCGGACCCGCTGATTAAGAGTCAGCTGCTCTAACCAACTGAGCTAGCGGCGCCTGCTGACGTCGTAGACATTAGCACCCGGATCGGCGGGAGGAAAAATCGATACCCGCACGTCGGCGGCGGCGGCCGCCCGCGCGGCCCGCACGCAGGCCCAGAGGACGACCTCGGGGCCGGGCAGCCACGGGTGCCGCGTGTCGGGGGCCACCAGCCAGCGGGGGCCGGCGGTGCCGGACGGCACGAGCGGCGGCACGGTCACCGCGTCCCCGCGCCCGTGGCAGAGCGGCCGGGGCACCGCTCCGGCCCTTCCCCGGCCGTCCCGCCCGGAGGCGGCGTCCGCCTCCCAGTCGAGCAGGGCGGGCAGCCGCTGGGCCGCGCCCGGCACGGTGAAGAGCATCATCCGGCCCCGGTGGACCGCGACGGGCCCCGAACCCGGGCCCTCCGCCCACAGCCGGTCCAGCATCCGGCGCCCGAAGACCTGGTCCACGCTGACGACGTCGAAGACCGTCCCGCAGGGCAGCGTGGCGGGCGAGGCGGGCCGGGACTCCCAGTGAGTGAGCGCGGCCTCCCGGCCGGCGGCGGCCGAGGCCAGCCAGGCGGCGCCGTCGGCGGTCACCCGGGCGGTCTGGTGCCGCCCCTCGTCGTCGTCCCGGAGGAACCGGAACACGTCGTGCGGGGTCTCTTCGCGCAGCCACGTCGTCATGCCTCCAGATGTACCCGGAGTGACGGAGCGGTTTCCGAGAGTTCGCGAAATCCCGGACAGGAGGGGTGGGGGAGGGGTATCGTGCGCACTCGGCATATGCCAGGGGCGGTTTTTGGTCACGGGGCGCCACTTCGAGCCGTACGCGCCTCCCCCCCGCCCCGGCCCGTACGCGCGTCCCCCCGCCCCGGCCCGTACAGCGCGTCCCCGCCCCGATCGGGCCCGTACGCCGCCCGGGGCCGCGCGCCGCGCCGCCCGGGTGCGACCGTCGTCCCGCCCGGGCCCGCTCAGTCCTCCGGCGGGCGCCCCTCCGCCCGGATGAGGTCGCGGCCGAACTCGATCATCTTCCGGGCGTAGTCCTCGGTCCACCGGGCCCGCTCGGCGACGTCCGCCACCGACAGGCGGTCGAAGCGGCGCGGGTCCGCGAGCTGGGCCGCCGCGATCGCCTGGAACTCGGTCGCCCGGTCCGTCGCCGCCCGGAACGCGAGCGTCAGCTCCGTCGCGCGGTCCAGCAGCTCCCGGGGATCCTCCAGCGACTCCAGGTCGAAGAAGTGCTCCGGATCGGCGGTCGCCTCGGCAGGCTCGAAGACCAGCGGCGCCGGCCGGAGCCGCCGCTGTCCGCTCCGCTCCGCGGGTTCCGCCATCGTCCTTCTCCTCCTCGCACGGGTACGGCCCGGAATCCCGGGCCGTCCTCCATTGTCCCGCGTCCCGCAAGGGCGCGAATCCGGAGCGGCGCGCCCCGGGCTCACGGCGTCCAGGCCACCCGGTGTTCCTCCAGGTGGGAGAGGACCGCGTGGTTCGCCTCCCAGCCGTCGGGGAACGACACCACCGCCCCCAGCCGCACCGGCTCCGTCGACGGGTGCTCGTCCAGGAGCTCCGCCACGCCCGCCCGGCACACCACCACGCACGCGTGCCGGTGCCGGGAGGCGAGCACGCACAGCCGGCCCGTCTCCAGGTGGAAGGCGGTCGCGTCCGGGCGGCCGGACAGCGGGTGGAGGACGACCGTCACGTCGTACTCGCGCCCCTGGAGCCGGTTCGCGGTGTCCACCGTCACCCCCGTCACGCCCAGCTCCGCCAGGGCCGCCCGCACCGCCGCCGCCTGGTCGCGGTGGGCGGTGCCGACCGCGATCCTGGCGGGGGTCAGGGGCACGGGGTGTTCCGAGCGCTCCGAGACCGCCGCGCCGCCCCGGTCCAGGAGGCGCCGCACCACCAGGGCGACCGCCCCGACGGCCTCGGGATCGGTGCGCGGGGTGTGCCGGGCCGGGAGTTCCAGCAGTCCCCAGCCCGACTCGGCCGCCTCGTCCAGGACCCGGTCCGGGCCCGACCCGTCCGACGGCACCCCGAAGGAGAGCCTCCGGTCCCCGTGCCCGGTGCCGCTGCGGAACGGCGTGTACGGGTAGAAGGCGTCCGACACCAGCGGCGCCGCCGACGCGGGCAGCCGCCACGACACCGGCAGCCGGTGCTGCGGCAGCTCCGGATTGTGCGCGAGCAGGGTCGAGACCGCGCTCGCGGACGGGTCGTACGTCAGCCCCGCCCACTG
Organism: Streptomyces sp. NPDC001744; assembly: GCF_042892575.1. Lineage (NCBI taxonomy): Bacteria > Bacillati > Actinomycetota > Actinomycetes > Kitasatosporales > Streptomycetaceae > Streptomyces > Streptomyces sp. NPDC001744. The sequence continues at coordinate 213,206 of NZ_JBIAUG010000004.1, read as the reverse complement.
GTCCGCGCCCACCACGGAGAACGGGTCCAGCTGCCCCGGGTCGCCCACGAACAGCGCCCGCTCGAAGAGGCCGGCCACCGCGAGCAGCGCGTCCGAACGCATCTGGTACGCCTCGTCCACGATCGCGTGCGCCCACGGCTCGGCGTTCTTCACGTGCCCCCACTTGGCGGCCGTGGAGATCACCACCGGAAGCCCCGCCAGGTCGCCCGCCTTCGCGGACTTCCGTACGTTCTCCAGGTCGTCGAGCGCCTTGTCGTACGGGTCGCTGTCGCTGGAGTGCAGCCGGCCCACCACGAGCTCCGGCTCCTTCTCCGCGAGCCGCAGCACCAGATCGTCCACCTGCGCGTTCGTCTGCGCGACCACCATCAGGGGGCGCCCGGCGGAGGCCAGTTCGAGGGCCGCCCGCACGACGAGCGTGGACTTGCCGGCGCCCGGCGGGGAGTCGACGACCACGCCCCGCGCGGTCCCGTGCAGGGTGTCCGCCAGGATGGCGTCCGTCGCCCGCCCGGCCTCGGCGGAAGGATCGAAGGGTTCGCGGGTCACAGCAGGTCCTCGGGGGTCACGGGGTCGGGCGGTTCCACGGCGTCGGTCCGGGGCGGACCGCCGTGGGTCCAGGGCGTCTCCTCCGGGTCCGGCAGCTGCGGCCCGGTCCGCCGGTCGTGCTCGAAGAGCGTCCAGACGATCCGCTCGCCCTTCTCCGGCACCGAACCCTCGGCGGGCTCCCTGGACCGGCCCATCCGGTCCAGGACCCGGAACACCGGCGAGCCGTCCTCCTCGTACCGCACGAACTCCGCCGTCTGCGGCCTGCCGTCCAGCGAGCGGTACGCCCTCACCCGCTCGGCCAGGTGCGGCCGGTCCTCCGTGCGGAGCGTCAGGAGCGGCCGGGGCGCGGGCCGCTTCGACTCCGTCCACGCCATCGTCACCTCCACCACCTCCGCCGCGAACGCCTCGCCCGCGAGCCGCCGCCCCGCCATGACCAGCGGGTCGTCCAGCGCCTCCTGTGCCTCCAGCTGCCCCTGCGCCTGCTCGCGGGCCGCCAGCTTCCGCGCCGCCGTCACCGCGTCGTCCCGGCGCGGCTGCGGCGGCTCGCCGGCCGCGACCCGGTCCCGGTGGGCGGTGAACGACCAGCGGTCCCGGGTCCAGCGGTCCCCGGCCCCGGCCCCCTCCGGCAGCTCCCGCAGCAGCCCGAGCGCCCGCCACACCGCCTCCCACGTCGGCTTCAGCTGCGAGGCGACGAGCCGCCGCACCTCCCGCTCGGACGCGACCAGTTCGCCGAGGGCCCGGTCGGCCGCCTCGCCGTCCTCGGCCGCGCCGGTCGCCTGCCGGGCCCGGTCGTACCGCTCGATCGCGGGCGCCAGGAGCCGGTTGTCGAAGGCCGGGTCGGTGGCGGGCCCGGCGGGCGGGCAGAGGAGCTGGCCCCGCTCGTCCCGGCCCGCCTCGGCCCGCAGCGCCCCCACCGGCCCCGGCACCCCGTCCTCCGGGTCGATCCAGGCCAGCAGCGCGCCCAGGTGCTGGTCCTCCAGGGAGGACTGGCCGGTCGCCCAGTGCCGGTTGAGCAGGTCGGTCGCCGCGAGCAGCAGCGACGAACCGGGCACCCGGGCCCGCTCGCCGTAGTGCGTCAGCCAGCGCCCGAGCAGCGGCACCCGGGGCGGCGCCGGGAACGGCGTCTCCGGGTCCTGTTCGGCCGTCCGCCGGAACCGGGTGGAGCGCCCGAGCAGCCGCACGTACTCGACGCCCGCCCGGCTCGGCACGATCAGCTGCGGCGCGTCCGCGCACAGCTCGACCTCGACCCGCACCTTCTTCCCGGTCTCGGGGTCCGTCTCGTTGCGCTCCACCAGCTCCACGGCGTCCGTGAACCCGTCGATGTACGGCAGGACCGCCTCGGCCAGGTCCGCGAGGAACGAGAACCGCAGGTCGCGGTCGCGGGGCTGGGGCACCACCAGGAGCGTCGGCTCCTCCGGGTCGGTGCCGACGAGCGCGCCCAGCGGGGCGCCCGCCTCACCGGCGGTGGTCAGCGGCACCAGGACCAGCGGGCGTGCGGAGAGGTGCCGGTGCCGGACGGTGGCGAGCGGCTGCGCCCGGCCCGATTCGACGGCCTCCATCCGGGCCAGTGTGGAGATCAGTGACATGCCGGGGCCTTTCGGAGCGCGCGGCGGGAGCACGCGGTCGAGCGGGGGGTACGGCGCCCTCCCGGGCGGCGGGGCGGCCCCGTCCGGCCCGGGGCGCCGGTCAGCGGGGGCATTCCGGGTCCTCCCGGGAGGCGCGCGCGGACGCCGACGCCAGCGCCTCCGCGCGCAGGGCCCGCGCCCGGCGCAGCGCCGCCACCGCCGGGTCCTCCGGGTCGCCGGCCTCGCCGCGCGCCGCCGCCAGGACCGCGCCGACCGTCGTCAGGCCGCCCAGCTCGCCCCGTACCGAACGGCCCAGGGTCTCCACCGCGTCCGCCTCCCGCGACCGCGACCGGCAGTGGAAGGCCAGTTCGCAGGAGGCCAGGCACTCCGGCGCGTACTGGTGGGGCACCGACTCCACGGCCGCCGTCAGCTCCTCCGCCGAACGCTCCGTCACGTCGAAGCCCACGCCCTCCGGAAGGGCGTCCGCGATCTCGTCGATCCGGGTGAGGCGGGCCAGTTGACGCCGGGTCACCGAGCGCTGCTTGCGCACGTCGACCACCGAGGCCGTCGGCACGTTCGAGAAGTCCTTCGGGCAGACGAGCAGCACGGAGTGCGCCACCCGCGCGCCCTCCGCCGCCGCCGCGACCCGTTCGAGCGCGAGCACGTACACGGCGGCCTGGCGGGCCGCCGCGCCCACCTTCGCCGCGTCGGCCGAACCGTCGACCGTCGGGAAGGACTTGATCTCCACCACCGTCCAGACCCCGTCCGGACGGACCACCACCGCGTCCGGCTCCAGGTAGACCGGCGAGCCCGCCACCTCCAGGGCGAGCAGCGGGTGGTCGAGCAGCGTCCACGTCCCGGCCCCGGTCGCCTCCCGCAGCGCGAGCGCGGTGCGCGCCACCCGCCCCGAGGGCCCGGCCGCCGTCAGGTCGGGCACGGACACCTCGCCCGGCTCCTCCACCCCGAACAGGCGCAGCAGTTCACGGCCGCCGTCCGCCTTGACCTTCGCCTCGAAGGAGTTGCCCCGCACGATCGCGAACTGCGACTGGCCGAAGGGGGCCGGGGAGCCGAGCTTCGCGGCCAGCGCGGACTTGTCGATCCCGGCGCCGTCGAGCAGGGCCCGGCGCCGGCAGCCGGGGTTGGCCGCGAGCGCCGCGAGCGCCCGCGCGTCCAGCGGGCGCGGCGGGTTGCCCGGACCGCGCAGCTCGGCGAGCCTTCCCGGGGTCCTCGGCTTCGCCGGGGCGGGGGAGGCCCCGGGCCGGCGGGTCGTCTGCGGCGGTGGTGTCGGGCCGCTGTCCAGGGATGCGCTCACGCGCGGAAGTCTTGCATCCGCCACCGACAACCGGGGCGGCTTCCCCCCTTTCCGGGCGTCCGGCCGCCCGTTCCGCGCGGGCGGGCGGCCCCCGGCGCGGGCCGCGCGGACGCCGCCGGCCCGGGGCGGGGCGCCGGACGGCACCCGGTGGCCGCCCGCGTGCCGCCCCGGATCCGGGTGGGCGATGATGGAAGGAGCCCGTCCGCACCGCGAACCTCTGGAGAGCCTTCCCATGGCACCGCGCATCCTGCTCGCCCGGCACGGCCAGACCGAGTGGTCACTTCTCGGCCGGCACACCGGCAGGACCGACATCCCGCTGCTCGAAGAGGGCCGGCGCGGCGCGAAGCTGCTCGGCGAACGCCTCCACCGGGGGCCCTGGCAGGGCCTGCCCGGCGTGGAGGTGCGCACCAGCCCCCTGGTCCGGGCGAGCGAGACCTGCGCCCTCGCGGGCTTCGGCGACCGGGCCGAGCCCTGGGACGCGCTGATGGAGTGGGACTACGGGGCGTACGAGGGGCTGACCCCGGCGCAGATCAAGGAGATCCGGCCGGACTGGTTCATCTGGCGCGACGGCGTCCCGGAGGGGGAGACCCTGGCACAGCTGTCGGACCGCGCCGACGGGATCGTGGAGTGGGCCCGCTCCGAGGACCGGGACGTGCTGGTCTTCGCCCACGGGCACATCCTGCGCTCGATCGCCGCCCGCTGGCTCGGCGAGGACGTCTCCTTCGCCGCCCGCATCCGCCTCGACCCGACGAGCCTGTCGGCCCTGGGATGGGCGTACGGCGCCCCGGCGCTCGAGCGCTGGAACGACACGGGGCACCTGGAGGGGTGACCGCCCGCGCGCGGACCTCCGGGGAGGACGCGCCGCGGCGACCGCGCGGGCCGGCGGCGGGCGCGGCGCCGTCGGTCGTGCGGGGGAACGCGGCGACCGCGCGGGCGGGCCCCGGCGCCCGGTGTCAGCGCGTCGCGGACAGGACCCGGCCCGTCTCCGTGAGGAGGGCGCGGACGCGGGCCGAGGCGACGCCGTCGAGCGATTCCCGCACCAGCCCCGCCTCCGCCTCCGCCTCGTCCCGGCGGCCCGCCCGCGCCAGGTCCTCGGCGAGCTGGGCGCGGTAGAGCGCGAGGTTCCGGGCGAAGTGCGGGTTCTGCAGGACCGTGGCCCGGCGGGCGTGCCGGACGGCCCGGCCCCAGTCGCCGAGGAGCGACCAGCACTGCGCCTCGTGCGCCTCCCGCTCGGGCTCCCCGAAGAAGGACATCCACTCCGGGTCGTCGTCGACCGGGCCCCGGTCGAAGAAGGAGTGGGCGCGGCCGAGGGCCCGTTCGCAGGCGGAGCGGTCGCCGAGTCCCGCCCACGCGCCCGCCTCCCGCAGCGACAGCAGACAGAGCAGCCGGGCCGACCCCAGCGGCCGGGCGACCCGCAGACCGGCCTGCGCGGCCCTGAGCGCCTCCCGGTACCGGCCGGTGTCCCGGGCCAGGAACGACGTGTTGCAGAAGGCGTGCGCCTCCAGGGCCGCGTTCCCCGCGCTGCCCGTCACGCGCGCGGTGGCGAGGGCCTCGGCGTAGTGCGAGCGCGCGTCCTCGTGCCGGCCCGAGTCGTGGGCCAGCCAGCCGACGGAGAGGGCGAGTTCGCCCGCGCCCGCGTGCAGCCGCTCCTCGGTGGAGCGGCGGGCCGCCGTGCCCGCGTCGAGCAGCGCGTACGCGGCCCGGAGCGGCCGGACGGCCGCCTTGTGGAGCCCGTCGGCGCCGTGCCGGTCGTCGAGCAGCCTGATGCGCCGTACGACGTCCTCGACGGCCCGCACCTCGGTCTCGCCGATCCGGTGGGCGCCCCGGGGGGCCGGGATCGCGACGGCGGGGCCGCCGAGTGTCAGCGAAGCGGCCGCCAGGGCGGCGGAACCGCTCGTCATGAATGCGCGACGCAGCACGTCGCTCTCCTCATCGTTCCAGGTCGTGAAGCCGGCGGGGGACGCCGCGTCGGCCGGGACGGCCCGCCGTCGGCCGCGCACCGCCTCCCGCGCGGAGAAGCCCAGGTCGGAGAGGCCGAGGCCGGGGAACATGTGCAGGAACACCCGCTCGTACGCGTAGTTCGGGCAGCGGATCTCGCCCGCCTCCACGCGTCCGATGTAACGGGCGTCGCACGCGACCTGTTCGCCGATCTCCCGCGCCGCCCGGCGGACGGCGGCGGCGAACTCCGCCGCCGACCGCTGTCCCCGGAGCCTGCGGAAGGCGAGGTTGGGAACTGCCCGTGACATCGCCATGGCCGAGCCCTCTCCTGGTGCTGCCGGGTGTCCGGCGGCACGAACGTACCCGCTGTGACCGAATGCCTACGCAGAGTTTTGCAACAAATCGGACGTCCGACCCGTGATCCGCCATGAACCGCCACCCTTTGCGGCGGGAAAACGCCGTAGCCGTTGACGCGCGCGGGCGTTGAACCGTAAGGGAGGCGAACGTGTCTCCCCATGGAGCGAGGAGGGGTCCCATGTCGGAGATCGGTTCCCAGTCGGCCACCCGGCACGCGTCCGCCCCGGGAGCGGACGGGCCCCCGCCCGCCGACTCCTGGGATCTGGTCACCGTGCCGGTCCGCCAGGGGCTGGAGGCCGTCGACATCCTGCGCCGGGCCGGGGCCCCCGCCGTCGGGCCGGTGGTGCACGACGGGACCTGCGACACCCTGGGGTTCCTGGTGCCGCCCGGCACCGCCGCCGCCTGGGACATGCCGGGCAGCGCCTGTACGCGCACGTCGGGACGCGGCCTCCGCCTCCCCGAACTGCCGGAGCTGCCCGAGCCCGCCGGTGACGCGCCCCGGCCCGCCGGCTGGCTGCTGCCCCCCGGCGACACCGACCCGGTCACCGACCCCGCCGTCCTGCGCGAGGCGCTGGGCGAGGCGGCCCGGCTCATCGAGGCCGCCGACGGCCGCCGCTGAGCCCGCCGCGCGCCCGGACTCGGAGGGCCGGCCGCGCACCGCACGCGCACGGACGTACGGGCGCACACGCGTACGGACGGGCGGATAATGGGCCGATGGCCAGGAACAAGCAGCGTGACCGGGCGGTGGCCGCCGCACCCGTCGCCGAGACCGTCGACGGCGGCCTCGCCGAACTCGTACCCGACCGGGAACGCCCGCGCGGCTGGACCCTGCTCCTCGACGGCGCCCCGCAGTCGCACGTCGATCTCGACGACCCGTCCCACCTCGCCTTCGAGTACCAGCGGCGCCTCGGCCACGTCGTGGACCTCGCCGCCCCGCCGAACCGGCCGCTCAAGGTCGTCCACCTCGGCGGCGGCGCCCTCACCCTCGCCCGGTACGTCGCCGCGACCCGCCCCCGCTCCACGCAGCAGGTCGTGGAGCTGGACGAACCCCTGGTCCGGTTCGTCCGGCGGGAACTGCCGCTCGATCCGAACGCCCGCGTACGGGTCCGCTCCGCCGACGCGCGCGCCGGGCTCGCCAGGGTCCAGGACGGCTGGGCGGACCTGATCGTCGCGGACGTCTTCGGCGGAGCCCGTACCCCCGCCCACCTGACCAGCGCCGAGTTCCTCGCCGAGGTGCGGCGGGCGCTGCGGCCCGGCGGCCTCTACGCGGCGAACCTCGCCGACGGCCCGCCGCTGGCCCACCTGCGCGGCCAGATCGCCACGGCCGCCGCCGTCTTCCCCGAACTGGCGCTGACCGCCGACCCGACCGTGCTGCGCGGGCGCCGCTTCGGCAACGCGGTGCTGCTCGCCTCGGACCGGGAGCTGCCGGTGGCCGACCTGACCCGCCGGGTCGCCACCGACCCGCACCCGGGCCGGGTCGAACACGGCCGGGCCCTCGCCGACTTCGCCGGGGGAGCGGCCCCGGTCACCGACGCGACCGCGAAACCCTCGCCCGCGCCGCCGGCCTCGGTCTTCCGCTGAGGGCCGGTCCGGGTCCTCAGACCGTCCGGTCCTCGATCTCCACCCGGGGCGCGGTGTCGTGCCACACGCAGAAGACCGACAGTTCGCGGTCGCCCCGGGTGAAGGTGACGCGGATCCAGTTGGTCTGCTTCCACACCTGCATCCGCCAGCCCGGGGCGGGCGTCGCCGAGACGAGTTCGGCCGAGGTCTCCCCGATGTCGAAGGTGGCCCGGCCGCCGTCCACGGGGTAGCTCTTCACGTTCGCGCCCGACCCGGGGTCCCGGTCCGCCGGAGGGGTGGAGGGGGCCGCCGTCGTGGGCTTCGGCCGGAGCGAGGGGCGCGCGGAGGGGGTGGAGGAGGGGGACGGCGGGGCCGTCGCGGACGGGGGTCCGCCCGGTTTCGCCGCGGGCGGCGCGGTGGACGGGGCCGTCCCGGGGGGCGACGGCGTGGAGACCGGCGGGCCGCCGCCCGAGCCGTACACCCCGTCGACGGCGCCGGCCGGCAGGGGGAGGGCGCGCGGCGGGTCGTACACGGTGCCGGTCAGCACGCTGTGCACCCCCCACCAGGACAGGGTGACCGCCGCGCCGGTGGCGAGTGACCAGGCCAGGGCGTGTACCAGTCCTCTTCGCACCGGACCATGGTGCACCATGGTCCGGTGCACCGTCTCCGCGGGTGGACGTTGTCCGACGATTCGCCCACATGGCGTACGGTGCCGCCCATGGCAAGTGTGCTCGTGGTCGAGGACGACCCGTTCGTGCGCTCCGCCCTCATCCGGCAGCTCACCGCGGCGTCCCACACGGTACGCAGCGTCGGTACTGCCCTGGAGGCGTTGCGCGAGGTCGCCCATTTCCGTTTCGACGTGGTCGTCCTCGACCTCGGACTACCCGACCTGGACGGGTCCGAGGCGCTCAAGATGCTGCGCGGCATCACCGACGTGCCGGTGATCATCGCGACCGCCCGGGACGACGAGGCCGAGATCGTACGGCTCCTCCACGCCGGGGCCGACGACTACCTGGTGAAGCCCTTCTCGGTCGACCACCTCTCGGCCCGGATGGCCGCCGTCCTGCGCCGCGCCCGGTCCGCCGCCGGCGAGGCGCCGCCCTCCGCGGTCCTCCGCGTCGGCGGGCTCACCGTCGATCCGCTGCGCCGCCGGGCGGAACTGGACGGCGCGCCCCTGGACCTGACCCGGCGCGAGTTCGACCTGCTGGCCTTCCTCGCCGGCCGGCCCGGCGTGGTCGTCCCGCGCAAGGAGCTGCTCGCCGAGGTGTGGCAGCAGTCCTACGGCGACGACCAGACCATCGACGTCCACCTGTCGTGGCTGCGGCGGAAGCTGGGCGAGACGGCCGCCCGGCCCCGCTACCTGCACACCCTGCGCGGCGTCGGCGTGAAGCTGGAGCCTCCCCGGGAGCCGCGGCCGTGAGATGGGCGCTGGTCAAGGTCTCCCTGGCCGTCACCGTCATGGTCGTGGTCGCCTTCGCCGTCCCCCTCGGACTCGTCGTCAAGGAGATGGCCCGCGACCGGGCGTTCTCCAACGCCGAACGGCGGGCCTCCGGTCTGGCCCCCGTCCTCGCGATCACCACCGACCGCGACGAGCTGGAGAGGGCCGTCGCCGCCACCGAGGACGGGCCCGCCGGCCGGCTCGCCGTCCACGTGCCCTCCGACATCCCGGGCGCGCCGCCGCTGGAGATCGGCACCCGGCGGGCCGGCGAGGAGGAGCTGCGGGCCACCCGCGGACTGGGCCGGGCCTCCATCGCGGAGGTCCCGGGCGGTTTCGCCCTGCTCCAGCCCACCGCGATCAGCAGCGGCGAGGTCGCGATCGTCGAACTCTTCGTCCCCGAGGGCGAGGTGTCCAACGGCGTCGCCACCGCCTGGCTGATCCTCGCGGGGGTCGGCATCGCCCTCGTCGTCGGCTCCGTCGCCGTCGCGGACCGCCTCGGCGTCCGCATGGTCCAGCCCGCCCAGCGGCTCGCGGGCGCCGCCCACGAGCTGGGGGAGGGGCAGCTCGGCGTGCGCGTCCCCGAGGAGGGGCCGCCGGAGCTCAAGTCGGCCGCCGTCGCCTTCAACTCGATGGCCGACCAGGTCGTCCAGCTCCTCGCCAACGAACGCGAGCTGGCCGCCGACCTCTCCCACCGGCTGCGCACCCCGCTGACCGTCCTCCGGCTCAACGCGGCCTCGCTCGGCGCGGGTCCGGCCGCCGAACAGACCCGTACGGCCGTGGAACAGCTGGAACGCGAGGTCGACATCATCATCCGTACGGCCCGGGAGGCGAAGCCGCAGACCCGGGCGACCGGCCCCGGCGCGGGCTGCGACGCCGCCGAAGTGGTCCGCGAGCGGATGGACTTCTGGTCGGCGCTCGCGGAGGACGAGGGGCGGCGGGTGCGGGTCGCGGGCGTCGAGCGTCCGGTCCGCATCCCGGTCGCCCGTCCCGAACTGGTCGCGGCCCTCGACGCCCTGCTCGGCAACGTCTTCCGCCACACCCCCGAGGGCACCGCCTTCTCCGTCGACGTCCACAACGGCGACGACGCCGTCATCGTCCTGGTCTCGGACGCGGGCCCCGGCATCGACGACCCCGCCGCCGCCCTGGCCCGGGGCAACGGCGGCGACCGGGACGGCTCCACGGGACTCGGCCTCGACATCGTGCGGCGGATGGCGGAGGGCACCGGCGGCGACGTCCGGATCGGCCGCTCGGTGCTCGGCGGCACCGAGGTCCGCGTCTGGCTCGGCCTGGCCGGTCGCGCCGGGACGTCCGGCCCCGCCCGTACGACCACCCGCCGCGCCCACCGCCCGTCCCGCCGCAGGCGCGGGGGGACGGGAACGCGGCGGGCGGGGGAGCGCTGACGCCTTCCGGCTCCGCCGGTACGGTCCCGGGCCCGGCGGTACGGTCCCGGGCCCGGCGGTACGGTCCCGGGCCCGGGCTCGCCGGTACGGCCTCGGCTCCGGCGGTACGGTCCCGGTTCCGCCGGTACGGCCTCGGGCGCGCTGGCACGGTTCCGGCCCCGCCGGTACGGCTTCGGCTCCGGCGGTACGGTCCCGGCCCCACCGGTACGGTCCCGGTCCCGGCCCCGCCGGTCCCGGTCCCGGCCCCGCCGGTACGGTCCCGGGGCCCCGCCCGGTCCCGTCTCCCCGCTCCCTCCGCCTTCCCCCCGCCCCTTCCTCTCCCGGGAGGCGAACCTTTCCCCCTCCCGATGGCCTCCTTAAGCGACCCGTAAGAAACCCCGCCCCCGCCCCCGGAGGCCGGTTTTCGCCCTTCCCGGCCGCTAGCGTGTTGCCACACCCCGAGCACGAAGGTTCCCACCGGCCGCACCCGGCCTCCTCTTCCTCTCCACCCACCCCCGAGCAGCGCGCCCCGGCCTCCCCCACCCACCCCCCGGCCGGGGCGCGCCTTTCCCGGCCGCGGACACGACGGAGGCCCCGGTCCGTGAGGACCGGGGCCTCCCCGGGGCGGGCGCGGCCCCCGGCACCCGCACGGGCGCCGGGGGCCGGGCTCAGCCCCGGACCGCCGTTCTCCGCGACGCGTCGCGGAGCCCCAGGACGCACGCGGCGACGGCGACCAGGGCGCACAGCACCATCAGCGCGTTGACCACGACGTCGGGCCCGGCGTCCTGGGCCAGCGCGTTGGACGTCGCCGACCGGATGCCGAGGACCTGGAGGACCGCCGCGGCGACGAGCCCGGCGGCACGGGCCCACCGGGGGCCCTTCTCCGCGAGGGCGGGGAGCACGAGCACGGCCGCGGCCCAGAGCAGGACCAGCGCCGCCGTCGCCTCGGCCACCAGGAGGAGACCCCCGGCGCCCTCCGACCCCGGGTGGTCGATCCCGGACGTGTCCACCACGAGGAGCGCGAAGGCCAGCTCCATGAGCAGCACGTAGCAGACCTCCAGGACGAGGACCGCCGCTCCCGCCCGCTTCACGAAGAGAGGGCTCAACTGTTGCTCCTCACGAGTCGTCCGCTCTTGATGATCCACAGCTTGCCGTTCCGCTGGGCACTGCGGCAATCGTCCCGCGCCCTGATCCCGGCGCTGGTCTGGCCGGTCCGCTTGCGGCCGATCTCCCGGCCGATCGCGTTGTTCTTCAGGTCCATCTGCTTGTCGACGCCCTTGGACGTCGACTCGTGCCGGGTCGCGAACTCGTAGGCGTCCTTGGTGGACAGACGGATCTCCATGCGCGCGTTCCAGTAGCAGTGCCGGAAGGAGTCGCCGGTGCCCTGGAAGAGGGTCCTGTCCGGGTACCAGTCCTGCGCCTGCTTGAACGCCTTGTTCGCGGCGTCGTACGCGGTGGTGCAGTCGATCGGGTTCCAGAAGCAGTACGACCGCTCGGAGGGCGTGGCGCTGCCGTAACCGAAGCCGGGGTCCATCAGGACCGGGTAGGCCAGGGTCTGGCCGGCGGCGGGGGCCAGCGAGGCGGTGACCTCGTTCCCGGAGAGCGTGAGCTTCACGGGGATGCCGGCGCCCTTGGCGTCACGGGCGACGGGGGCGGTGATGAAGGTCAGGTTGCCCAGCTCGTCCGAGACGATGATGACGTTGTCCGCGCCCTGCGTCGCCGTCTGACCGGGCAGCAGGCGCAGGGTGTACGTGTAGCTCGTCGCCGCGGAGGCGCTCCGGAGCAGGTGGAACGTCTCGACGGCGTTCTGCCCGGTCCGGATGGCGAGCGTGTCCGCGTCCGTCTGCGTGTTCGGGTAGACGACGACGCCGGTCTCGCTGAGCGTGGCGGCCGCCGCGGCGCCCGAGGGCATGGCCACCGACGTCTGGACGGAGCCGTCAGCGCTGGTGCCGACGATCTCCTGACCGGCCGTGCCGGGGAGTTCCACGACGCCGGAGGCCAGGACGGACTCCTCGGTCTCGACGACCTCGGGGTCCTCCTGCTCCTGGTAGTCCACGGGCGTGTCGTCGATCTCCGGGTACTCGGTGTCGACGGGCCGGTCCTCGGGCTCCGTCTGCTCCTCCTCGGGGTGCAGCAGGTCGGAGAAGTGCGTCTCGGCGACCTCGTTGACGAAGGAGGGGGAGAGGACGCCGGTGATCCGGCCCACGCGGAACGCGTGCTCCGCCGGGTCCGACCACGTTCCCGCCGCGTTCTTCACGCGGACGGAGAGGACGTGGGTGCCGTCGGCCGAGGGGGTCAGCGTCACCGTTCCCCGGCCGGCCGAGAGGGCCACCGTGCCCGCCGGGCCGCCGTCCAGGGAGTACTCGGCCGCGACGGCCTTGCCCTGGGGGTCGGCGACGGTGAAGGAGCCGGGGGTCCCCGCACCGCCGTGCCACAGGCCGTCGGCCGGGTAGACGGAGGAGGTGACCGAGGGCGCCACCGGCACGGAGGTGTCGACGGTCAGGGTGCGCCAGGCGGACCATCCCCCGTTCCAGAGCTTGCCGTCGTACACCGAGACGCGCCACTTGTACGTTCCCGGCGCGAGCGCCCCGGACGTCCAGGCGGCGGGCTTGCCGGAGGCGACGAACGCGGAGGTCCCGCTCGTCACCTTCGCGGTGGCGTCCTTGTTCCACACCTCGAAGGTGAGCCGCACGGAGTCGGCGTCGGGGTCGGTGGCCTGGGCGGTGAGGGTCGGGGTCGTGTCCGCGGTGACCGTGCCCTCGGCGGGGCTCACGGCGCTGCCGGCGTTCGGCTTGGTGTTGTAGGTCACGACGAGCGTCGGCTCGGTCGGTCCCTGGGCCCCGTCCACGTAGTTCGCCGAGCGGAAGCGCCGCCAGCTCATCGAGTCCGCCTCGTCCACGGCGCGCACCTGGAGGCCGTAATTCGGCTGGCCGTCGGCCCACGCCTGGACGATCCCGTCCACGTCCCAGCGCATGAAGTTCGCCGGGCAGGCCGAGCTGTACCCGTACGCGGCCTTGGAGACGACCGCGTCGTCGGCCGTCGTCGCGGGCTGCGCGCCCCAGGTCACCGCGCTGGGGTCCCAGTTCGCGGTGATGCGCCGGACGGCCACGCCGGAACCGGTCGCGGAGCAGCTCGACGACCAGTAGGAGTGCAGCCTGAACTCGGTGTCCAGGATCTGCTTGCCGGCGTACTTCGACACGTCGAACTTCACGTACGAACGGGCCTTCGTGGTGCCGCCGTCGTAGGTGCCGGCCTTCAGCTCGGTCGAACCGCGCTGGGAGTCCGGGTAGTTGGTGGCGACCCAGGTGTCCGTGGACGCCGCGAGGGTCGTCGTGGGGTCGATGTTCACCGGGTAGGTGACGTCGGGGTCGGTGAGGAAGGCCATGCTGGGCTTGAGGACCAGGACCGGCCGGCCCGCGCTCTGCTCGATGCGGGTCTCGATCTCCATGGAGTGGGTGGGGTCACCGGACTTCGGGTCCGTTCCCGTGCCCCACATCCGGGGCGCCGGGGCGCTGGCGACCAGCTTCCCGGTGGCGTCCTCCAGGCGCAGGTGTCCCGACCGCTCCTTCTCCAGGCTCAGGCCCTCCAGCGTGACCGGGAGCCGCAGCTCGACCGGCTCGGTGGGGCGCTCGCGCAGGATGAGCGATTCGGTGAAGCCCTGGGGGAGCGCGGTGACGTGCAGGTCGCCGTCGGGCACGACCTCCGGATAGACCGCCGTGTCCCCCTCGACCTCCGGGGCCGGGAGGGCCTTCGTGGCGGACCAGTCCAGGCCGAAGGTCCGTCCGCTGCGGGTCACCGCGGCGAAGTCCTCGGCCCCGCCGTCGGACAGTTTCACGTCGGCGACGGCGGCCTCGGGTTCGAGCCGCGTCCCGGTGTCGACGAGGGTGGTGTCGAGCTGCTTCCACTCACCCCCCTCCCTGATCCGGACCGGCCCGGACGCGGTCTCCGTGGTGACCGTCCCGTTCGGGTTGACCCAGGTGCTGGAGGCCTCCGTCCGCTCGGACAGGGCCTCGACCCGCTTGCCGCCGAGCACGGCGGCCAGGCGCGCCGACGCGAGGTCGGGCGCCTCGGTGCGGTCCGGGACGGCGTCCGTCGTCTCCGTGGGTATCGCCGTTCGCTCTTCCGCCAGGGCCGGCAGCTGCAGGGACAGCGTCAGGGCCACCGCGGTCGAGACGGACGCGATCCGTGTTCCTCTTCGCATCCACCCCCCTTAACTCGTTCGTTCGATGTGGTTCGCCTGCGGTGCAGGCCGCGCGAGCTTTTCATGATCATCATGTGAAGGGACAGCCGGGAAGGCGTGTGCTCGGTCACACTGGGTGCGCGAGCGGTACGGTGTGTCACCTTTTGTGATCATGGGGGAGGGTGTTCCGGGGGTGCGGCGACTCCCGCCGCCCGGCGGTCCGCGCCGGAACGCGAAGAAGGCCCTGATCCATGTCTCCAAGGATCAGGGCCTTCCCCTGAAAGGGTGAGTAACGGGACTCGAACCCGCGACATCCTGGACCACAACCAGGTGCTCTACCATCTGAGCTATACCCACCACGCCCGGCGGTTTTCCCGAAGGTTTCCCCGACCGGCCGAGAAGAAGTCTACAAGGTTCCGGAGGGTGCTCGCGCCCACGTTTCCCGGAGGGGTCCGCGCGGGCGCGAGCGGGCGGTCATTCGGCGGACAGGACGTGACGGGCGGCGATCCGCTTGGCGGTGTCCGAGTCGGGGCCGGGCTGCGGCACGAAGACCGCCTCGCGGTAGTAGCGCAGCTCCGCGATGGACTCGCGGATGTCGGCGAGCGCCCGGTGGTTGCCGCTCTTCTCCGGACTGTTGAAGTACGCCCTCGGGTACCAGCGGCGGGCCAGCTCCTTGACCGAGGAGACATCGACGATCCGGTAGTGCAGGTGGCCTTCCAGGGCGGGCATGTCGCGGGCGAGGAAGCCCCGGTCCGTGGAGACCGAGTTCCCGCACAGCGGCGCCTTGCCGGGCTCCTTGACGTGCTCGCGGACGTACGCGAGGACCTGGGCCTCCGCGTCGGCGAGCGTGGTGCCGCCGGGCAGCTCGTCGAGCAGCCCCGAGGCCGTGTGCATCTGGCGCACGATCTCCGGCATGGTCTCCAGGGCCGCGTCCGGCGGACGGATCACGATGTCCACCCCGTCGCCGAGCACGTTCAGTTCCGAGTCGGTGACCAGCGCGGCCACCTCGATGAGTGCGTCGTCCGTCAGCGAGAGCCCGGTCATCTCGCAGTCGATCCACACCATGCGGTCGTTCATGCGTCCACCTTAGGGGCTTCCCGGGGGCTCTTCCCGTGCGAACGGGGGCGGGGGGGGGGGGGGGGGGGGGGGGGGGGGGGGGGGGGGCCCCGCCCCCCCCCCCCCCCCCCCCCCCCCCCCCCCCCCCCCCCCCCCCCCCCCCGCCCCGCCCCGCCCCCCCCCCCGGCCCCGCCCCGCCCCCCCCCCCACGGCCCTCGCCGTTTTCCCGGAGGCCGTACGGCAGGATGTCCCCCATGCCGAGCCTCCAGAAGACGAGCGCGCCGGGCCGCTCGCAGACGGTCGTCCCCACCCACCGGGACGAGGTGGCCGCCGCGGGCAGCGAACTGATCGGCGGCCCCTACGGCCGCCGGGCGCTGCCCGGCACCGGCCGTCCGACGCCCGTGCGGGTGGTCGCCCTCGTGGCCATCGGCATGTTCGCCCTGGGCATGGTGCAGAAGCTGCCCTGCTACAACTGGGCCTGGTTCCGGGGCGCGACCTCCCAGTACACCCACGCCTGCTACTCGGACATCCCGCACCTCTTCGTCGGGCGGGGCTTCGCGGACGGCCTGGTGCCGTACTTCGACCGGCTGGGCGGCGACATACCGTTCCTGGAGTACCCGGTCCTGACCGGGCTCCTCATGGAGGTCGCGGCCTGGCTGACGCCGGGCGGCGGTGACGAGACGCAGCGGGAACAGGCGTACTGGCTGGCCAACGCCGGCCTGCTGATGGTCTGCGCGGCCGTCCTCGCGGTCTGCGTGGCGCGGACGCACCGCCGCCGCCCCTGGGACGGCCTCCTGGTCGCGCTCTCGCCCTCGGTGGCACTCAGCGCCACGATCAACTGGGACCTGCTGGCCGTGGCGCTGGCCGCCGCCGCCGTCCTGATGTGGTCGCGGAGCCGGCCGGCGGCCTTCGGGGTCCTGCTGGGTCTGGCCACCGCGGCCAAGCTCTATCCGGTCCTGATCCTCTGCCCGCTGCTGCTGCTCTGCTGGCGCGCCGGGAAGTGGCGGGCGTACGGGACCGCGCTGCTCGGCTTCGCGGGGGCCTGGCTGGTCGTGAACCTGCCGGTGATGCTGCTCGCGCCGGAGGGCTGGAAGCAGTTCTACCTCTTCAGCATGCGCCGGAACGTCGACTTCGGTTCGGTCTGGCTGCTCATCGGCCAGCGCACGGGCGACCCCGTCCCGCCGGACCGGGCCAATCTGTACGCGACGCTGCTGATGGGCGTGGCGGTGGCCGGTCTCGCCCACCTCACGTTCACGGCGCCCCGCAGGCCCCGCTTCGTCCAGCTGGCCTTCCTGGTCGTCGCCGCGTTCGTCCTGACCAACAAGGTCTACTCGCCGCAGTACGTCCTGTGGCTCGTCCCGTTGGCCGCCCTCGCCCGGCCGCGCTGGCGGGACCTCCTGATCTGGCAGGCGTGCGAGATCGCGTACTTCCTGGGCACCTGGATGTACCTGGCGTTCACGGGCAGCGGCAACAAGCAGGGGCTGCCGGAGGACGGCTACCAGTTCGCGATCGTCCTGCACCTGCTCGGCACCCTGTACCTGTGCGTGATGGTGGTGCGCGACGTCCTCGCACCCGAGAAGGACCCGGTCCGTCAGGACGGCTCGGACGATCCGTCCGGCGGCGTCCTGGAGGGTGCCCGGGACGTCTTCGTCGCGGGCGGCGCGGCCCGGCACGCCGGCCCGGCCCCCGCACGGGGGACACGGGTGGAGTGGGGCGTCCCCCGGGAGCGGGACTCCCAGGAGTGAGCGGATCCGGCCGGAGCGGCGACGCGTCCGGCCGGACCGTGCTCAGCGCTCGACGAGGCGGTCGAACTGCGTCGTGGTGTGGCGCAGGTGCGCCACCAGCTCGTCACCGACCCGGGGCTCCTGGGCGTCGGCGGGCACGAACAGGATCGACACCTGCATGTGCGGCGGCTCGGCGAACCAGCGCTGCTTCCCCGCCCAGACGAACGGCGACAGGTTCCGGTTGACGGTGGCGAGGCCGGCCCGGGCGACGCCCTTGGCCCGCGGCATGACGCCGTGCATCGCCTTGGGGGCCTCCAGGCCCACGCCGTGCGAGGTGCCGCCGGCGACGACGACCAGCCAGCCGTCGGACGCCGCCTTCTGCTGGCGGTAGCCGAACCGGTCCCCCTTGGCCACCCGGGTCACGTCGAGGACCGCGCCCCGGTACTCCGTGGCCTCGTGGTCGCCCAGCCAGAGACGGGTGCCGATCCGGGCCCGGAAACGGGTCTGCGGGAACTGCTGCTGGAGCCGTGCCTGCTCCTCGGCCCGCAGGTGGCTCACGAACATGGTGTGCAGCGGCAGCCGGGCGTTGCGCAGCCGGTCCATCCAGGAGATGACCTCCTCGACGGCGTCGGTGCCGTCCGGGCGGTCCAGCGGGAGGTGGAGGGCGAAACCCTCCAGGCGCACGTCCTCTATGGCGGCGTGGAGCTGGTGCAGCTCCTCCTCGCGCACGCCGTGCCGCTTCATCGAGCTCATGCACTCGATCACGACCCGGGCGCCCACCAGGGCGTGGACGCCGTCCACCGAGGACACGGAGCGCACGACCCGGTCGGGCAGCGGAACCGGCTCCTCGCCCCGGCGGAAGGGGGTGAGGACCAGCAGGTCGCCGCTGAACCAGTCCTTGATCCTCGCGGCCTCGTAGGTGGTGCCCACGGCGAGCATGTCGGCGCCGAACCGGGCCGCCTCGTCCGCGAGCCGCTCGTGCCCGAAGCCGTAGCCGTTGCCCTTGCAGACCGGGATGATCCCGGGGAACTGGTCGATGACCGACTTCTGGTGCGCCCGCCAGCGAGCGGTGTCGACGTAGAGGGAGAGCGCCATGGCCGGCCCGGAACCTTTCTGACGGCAGCGGTGAGTCAAAGGTATGTACGAGAGTACGGAACCGTCCGCGTCACGGCGCGGGCCGTGACGCGGACGTCGGATCAGCGGCGCGACATGTACATGTCGAGCGCCTTGTGCAGCAGCTTGTTCAGCGGGAAGTCCCACTCGCCGACGTACTCGACGGCCTCGCCGCCCGTGCCCACCTTGAACTGGATGAGCCCGAAGAGGTGGTCGGTCTCGTCCAGGGAGTCCGAGATGCCCCGCAGGTCGTAGACGGTCGCGCCCATCGCGTAGGCGTCGCGCAGCATCCGCCACTGCATCGCGTTCGAGGGCCGGACCTCGCGGCCGATGTTGTCGGAGGCGCCGTAGGAGTACCAGACGTGCCCACCGACGACGAGCATGGTCGCGGCCGAGAGGTTCACCCCGTTGTGCCGGGCGAAGTACAGGCGCATGCGGTTGGGGTCCTCGCTGTTGAGGACGGTCCACATGCGCTGGAAGTACGAGAGCGGTCGCGGCCGGAAGTGGTCGCGGACGGCCGTGATCTCGTACAGCCGCTGCCACTCGGCCAGGTCCTCGTAACCGCCCTGGACGACCTCGACGCCCGCCTTCTCGGCCTTCTTGATGTTGCGGCGCCACAGCTGGTTGAAGCCCTTGAGGACGTCGTCGAGCGAGCGGTTCGCGAGCGGGACCTGGAAGACGTAGCGGGGCTGCACGTCGCCGAAGCCGGCGCCGCCGTCCTCGCCCTGCTGCCAGCCCATCTTCCGCAGCCGGTCCGCGACCTCGAAGGCGCGCGGCTCGATGTGGGTGGCCTCGACGTCCTTGAGGCGCTTGACGTCGGGGTTCTGGATGCCGGCCTTGATGGCGGCCGAGTCCCAGCGGCGGATGACGACCGGCGGGCCCATCTTGACCGAGAAGGCACCCTGCTGCTTGAGGTGCGCCAGCATCGGCTGCAGCCACTCGTCCAGGTTGGGCGCGTACCAGTTGATGACCGGGCCCTCGGGCAGGTAGGCCAGGTAGCGCTTGATCTTCGGGAGCTGGCGGTAGAGCACGAGACCGGCGCCGACGAGTTCGCCGTTCCTGTCGAACCAGCCGAGGTTCTCCGAACGCCACTCGGTCTTCACATCGGCCCACGCCGGGACCTGGCAGTGGCTCGCGGCGGGCTGGCTCTGGATGTACGCCAGATGCTGCTCACGGCTGATGGTCCTCAGGGTCAGGCTCATGCGGGGCGCTCCTCGGCAGGTGTGTCCCCATCGGTCAGGGGCTCCGGCTCTCGCGCCGAAGCCTACTGTGACCGGGGAGCACCCCGTATGTCTGTGCGGGCCCGGCCGCGCCGCCGGAGCCCTGGTCCGGCCGACGGGCCACCGCTCCGGGCGGCTTCGCCCGGGAGGGTCCGGGGTGGGCCGTCGGTGTCCGGTCGCGTTCCTCCGGTCGGGTTCCGGACGGGACCCGGTCGGGCTTCCGGTGCCCGGCGGACCGACGGCGTCCGGCCCGGTCCGGGAGGGGCGGACGGGGGCCGGGAGGACCGGAGGCGCCCGGCGCGGGGCCGGGGGAGGCCGTGTCGTCCGGTCGGCTCAGTTGATCACGCCGTTGAAGAGGCCGCCGTGGGCCATGCCGAGGAAGAAGCCCACTCCCGCCGCGCCCAGGCCGACGATCAGGAAGAAGCGTTCGCGGGTCGTCACCGAGACGAACTGGCCGTAACCGCCGGTCAGGATGCCGATGAGGCCCGTCCAGGAACTGAGCAGGTGCAGGCTGTGGAACTGCGCGGTCACGAAGGCGAGGACGCCCAGTACCAGCGTCACGCCGACCAGGGTGTCCTGGAGCGGGTGGGGCTTGCCGTCGGTGGCGAAGAGGGAGTGGCCGGGGTCGCGTCGCATTGCGTGTGCCATGGGGCACCTCCTGGCGTGCTTGCCGGACGGCGGCGCATCCTAGCGCCGCCGACGTTCACTGTGTCCAGATTGCGGCCTTTCACCAGGGAATTTCAACCGGAAGCGGTGATGCAGGTACGCTGTACGGTCTGCACCGGTGTCTGCCCATGTCCCTCCGGGATTCCTGCGGTGTTCCTCGTCCGACACGTTCGGCGGGAGCGCTGTCAGTGGTGGCCGATACCGTTGCTCACGCATCACGACCCTCCTGCCACGGAACGACCGTGGCCGCTGAGTCCAAAGGAGGTGGGTTCCACATGCGTCACTACGAGGTGATGGTCATCCTCGACCCCGATCTCGAGGAGCGCGCTGTCTCCCCGCTGATCGAGAACTTCCTCTCCGTCGTCCGTGAGGGCAACGGAAAGGTCGAGAAGGTCGACACCTGGGGCCGTCGTCGTCTCGCCTACGAGATCAAGAAGAAGCCCGAGGGCATCTACTCGGTCATCGACCTGCAGGCCGAGCCTGCGGTCGTCAAGGAGCTCGACCGACAGCTCAACCTGAACGAGTCGGTCCTCCGGACCAAGGTCCTCCGCCCCGAGACCCACTGAGCCCCTAGCTCAGAGGTCATCGGGTCCGAGTAGCAGCACAGCAGCCAGAAGCAATCCCGCCGAGAGGTTCCCCCATGGCAGGCGAGACCGTCATCACGGTCGTCGGCAATCTTGTCGACGACCCCGAGCTGCGCTTCACCCCGTCCGGTGCGGCGGTCGCGAAGTTCCGTATCGCGTCCACCCCCCGCACCTTCGACCGCCAGACCAACGAGTGGAAGGACGGCGAGAGCCTCTTCCTCACCTGCTCGGTCTGGCGTCAGGCGGCGGAGAACGTCGCCGAGTCGCTTCAGCGAGGCATGCGCGTCGTCGTGCAGGGCCGGCTGAAGCAGCGGTCCTACGAGGACCGTGAGGGCGTCAAGCGCACGGTCTACGAGCTGGACGTCGAGGAAGTCGGCCCCAGTCTCAAGAACGCCACGGCCAAGGTCACCAAGACCACCGGTCGCGGCGGCCAGGGTGGATACGGCGGCGGCCAGCAGGCCGGCGGCGGTGGCGGCTGGGGCGGAAACTCCGGCGGTACCCAGCAGGGCGGTGGCGGTGCTCCCGCCGACGACCCGTGGGCGACCGGCGCTCCCTCCGGCGGCGGCCAGCCGGCCGGTGGCGGCGGTGGCAGCTGGGGTGGGAACTCCGGCGGCGGCTACTCGGACGAGCCCCCCTTCTAGGGCACGCCCCGGAAGCAGCTCGTACCCCACACTTCTTGATCACACAGGAGAAACACCATGGCGAAGCCGCCTGTGCGCAAGCCTAAGAAGAAGGTCTGCGCGTTCTGCAAGGACAAGACCGCGTACGTGGACTACAAGGACACGAACATGCTGCGGAAGTTCATTTCCGACCGCGGCAAGATCCGTGCCCGCCGCGTGACCGGCAACTGCACGCAGCACCAGCGTGACGTCGCCACGGCCGTCAAGAACAGCCGTGAGATGGCGCTGCTGCCCTACACGTCCACCGCGCGATAAGGGAAGGGTGACCGAAAAATGAAGATCATCCTCACCCACGAGGTCTCTGGCCTCGGTGCCGCCGGCGATGTCGTCGACGTCAAGGACGGC
Organism: Streptomyces sp. NPDC001744; assembly: GCF_042892575.1. Classification (NCBI taxonomy): domain Bacteria; kingdom Bacillati; phylum Actinomycetota; class Actinomycetes; order Kitasatosporales; family Streptomycetaceae; genus Streptomyces; species Streptomyces sp. NPDC001744. Next base: position 191,546 of record NZ_JBIAUG010000004.1, on the reverse strand, counting down.
TACGCTCGCAACTACCTGGTCCCGCGCGGTTTCGCGATCCGCTGGACCAAGGGCGGCGAGAAGGACGTGGCGCAGATCCGCCGCGCCCGCAAGATCCACGAGATCGCGACCATCGAGCAGGCCAACGAGATCAAGGCCCGCCTCGAAGGCACCAAGGTGCGCCTGGCCGTTCGCTCCGGCGACGCCGGCCGTCTCTTCGGTTCCGTGACCCCGGCCGACATCGCCTCGGCGATCAAGACCGCGGGTGGCCCGGACGTCGACAAGCGTCGCGTCGAGCTCGGTTCGCCGATCAAGACCCTGGGCTCGCACCAGGTGTCCGTGCGTCTGCACCCCGAGGTCGCCGCGAAGCTCGGCGTCGAGGTCGTCGCCGCGTAACGCTGCTTCCAGCAGTGCTTGTGCATGAGGAAGGGCCGTACCCGCTGGGGTACGGCCCTTTCGCCGTTCCTGCTGTTCCCGTCGGCCCCGTCGTTCCTGCCGTTCTTTCCGTTTCACGTGAAACGGCGATTTCCGCGGAGCCCCGTCGGGTCAGCGGACGGCACCCGTGACGATCCAACGGCCGGAGCGGGAACGGAACCAGAGGGTCAGCAACCGGACCGTCATCATCAGTGCCATCGCCCACCACAGCGCGGTGAGCCCGCCGCCGAGGACCGGGACCAGAAGAGCGGCCGGAGCGAAGACGACGAGGGTCAGCAGCATGGCGCGGGCCAGGTAGGGGCCGTCTCCCGCACCCATCAGGACACCGTCGAGGACGAAGACCACCCCGGCGACCGGTTGGGAGACGGCGACCACGAGCAGGGCGGGGAGCAGGGTGTCCCGGACCGCGGCGTCACCGGTGAAGAACGGGACGAACAGAGGTCGGGCGAGGACCAGGAGCGCGCCCAGGACCACACCGGAGACGACGCCCCACTGGACCATGCGACGGCAGACCCGCCGGGCCCCCTCCGGGTCGTTCGCGCCGAGGTGACGGCCGATGATGGCCTGGCCCGCGATGGCGATCGCGTCGAGGGCGAAGGCCATCAGGCTCCACAGGGACAGGATGATCTGGTGGGCGGCTACGTCGGTGTCACCCAGCCGCGCGGCGACGGCCGTGGCGATCATCAGGACCGCGCGGAGCGAGAGCGTACGGACGAGAAGTGGTACTCCGGCCTGGGCGGACGCCCGGATGCCGGCCGCGTCGGGCCGCAGGGACGCTCCGTGGCGGCGGGCGCCCCGCACGACGACGGTGAGGTACGCGGCGGCCATGCCGCACTGGGCGACGACGGTGCCCCAGGCGGAGCCGGCGATGCCGAGCCCGGCCCCGTAGACCAGTCCGAGGTTGAGCGCGCCGTTGGCCGCGAAGCCGCCGATGGCCACGTAGAGGGGTGTACGGGTGTCCTGGAGGCCGCGCAGGACGCCGGTGGCGGCCAGGACGACCAGCATGGCGGGGATGCCGAGGCTGGAGATCCGGAGGTAGGTGACGGCGTACGGAGCGGCGGTGTCGGAGGCTCCGAAGAGGCCGACGAGCCAGGGAGCGGAGGGCAGGGTCAGCGCGACGACGGCGGCCCCGAGGAGGAGCGCGAGCCAGATGCCGTCCATGCCCTGCCGGATGGCGGCCGGGAGGTCGTCCGCGCCCACGCGCCGGGCGACGGCCGCCGTGGTGGCGTAGGCGAGGAAGACGAAGACGCTGACGGCGGTGGACAGAAGTGCCGCGGCGATCGCGAGGCCGGCGAGCTGCGGGGTGCCGAGGTGGCCGACGATGGCGCTGTCGACCATGAGGAAGAGCGGCTCGGCCACGAGGGCGCCGAAGGCCGGGAGGGCGAGGGAGACGATCTCGCGGTCGTGCTGACGGCGGACGGCCTTGGGGGTCGCGGGGGCCTGGCTCATGCGGTCAATCTAATCTTCCACAGGTAAGAGATACAAGGTGCTACTGATCCTTACTTGTGGAGAACGGGGAGTCGGAGGCGTGGGCCGTTTGTTCTGATCTTGGCCAGAGGGGGCAACTTTTTCTCCCCCACAGCCGGTGGATGGTGAAGCCGCAGGTCAGGGCGGTAATGGAGAAGCTGCTATGAGTTTGTCCACATGGCTGTCCCCCGGTCCGTGCACAGGAACCGGCAAGTTCTCCACAGCATCTGGTCATTCACCCACAGGGTCTGTGGATAACTGGATTGGCTGGAGCCCTCCACGGGCCTACCGTGGACCGGCGCCCGACGCCCCGGAAGCGGTCGCGAAGCCACTCTCTGACCAAGGCCGTGGCGTGAAAGAGTGGCACGGCGAGGTCCGCGGAGCGGACGGAGGAGGTGGCTTGGTGAGCGTTGTTTCCGAGCCCATGGACGACCCCTGGGCCGACAGCGGACCGAGCGACCGGCTGCCCACCCGTACCCGGGGCGAACGCGGGCGCGGGCGTGGGCGCGACGACCAGCACGAACGGGGCGGCGACGGCCCCTGGGACGGGGGACTCTCCGGGTTCGAGCGCGTCCCCCCGCAGGATCTCGACGCCGAGCAGTCCGTCCTCGGCGGCATGCTGCTCTCCAAGGACGCCATCGCGGACGTCGTGGAGATCCTCAAGGGCAACGACTTCTACAAGCCCGCGCACGAGACCGTGTACGCGGCGATCCTCGACCTCTACGCGAAGGGTGAGCCGGCCGACCCGATCACGGTCGGTGCCGAGCTCACCAAGCGCGGCGAGATCACCCGGGTCGGCGGAGCCTCCTACCTCCACACCCTGGTCCAGTCGGTACCGACCGCGGCCAACGCCTCGTACTACGCCGAGATCGTCCACGAGCGCGCCGTCCTGCGCCGCCTGGTCGAGGCGGGTACCAAGATCACCCAGATGGGGTACGCGGCCGACGGGGACGTCGACGAGATCGTGAACTCGGCCCAGGCCGAGATCTACGCGGTCACCGAACAGCGCACCACCGAGGACTACCTGCCGCTCGGCGACATCATGGAGGGGGCGCTCGACGAGATCGAGGCGATCGGCTCCCGCAGCGGCGAGATGACCGGTGTGCCGACCGGCTTCACGGACCTCGACTCGCTGACCAACGGCCTGCACCCCGGTCAGATGATCATCATCGCGGCCCGTCCCGCCATGGGTAAGTCGACCCTCGCCCTGGACTTCGCCCGCGCGGCCTCCATCAAGCACAACCTGCCCAGCGTCATCTTCTCCCTCGAAATGGGCCGCAACGAGATCGCGATGCGCCTGCTCTCGGCCGAGGCACGGGTCGCGCTCCACCACATGCGCTCCGGCACGATGACCGACGAGGACTGGACGCGGCTGGCCCGCCGGATGCCGGACGTCTCCCAGGCCCCGCTCTACATCGACGACTCCCCGAACCTGTCGATGATGGAGATCCGGGCGAAGTGCCGGCGGCTCAAGCAGCGCAACGGCCTCAAGCTCGTCATCATCGACTACCTCCAGCTCATGCAGTCGGGCGGCTCGAAGCGCCAGGAGAGCCGTCAGCAGGAGGTCTCCGACATGTCGCGAAACCTGAAGCTCCTCGCCAAGGAGCTGGAGCTGCCGGTGATCGCACTCTCCCAGCTGAACCGTGGCCCCGAACAGCGCACCGACAAGAAGCCCATGGTCTCCGACCTCCGCGAGTCCGGCTCGATCGAGCAGGACGCCGACATGGTGATCCTGCTGCACCGCGAGGACGCCTACGAGAAGGAGTCCCCGCGCGCGGGCGAGGCGGACATCATCGTGGGCAAGCACCGAAACGGCCCGACGGCCACGATCACCGTCGCCTTCCAGGGCCACTACTCCCGCTTCGTGGACATGGCGCAGACCTGAGGATCGGCTGTAGGGTCTCAAATTTCGCGGCACAATCTCAGCTCCGATGGCATATCGGCGGCACTTATGCCGTCTCCGTGAGACTTGCTGGTCGAGGCCGTCACCTTTTCGAGTGACGGAGGCTCTGGAGCATTCCGCCCGACGATGCGGCGCTGACACCCTTGGCTACATGGGCTATTGCCCGTGGGCTGGGGGTGTGGGGTGGACAGTGCGGCTGTGACGGTGAGCGTTCGTCGGTTAGATGGCCCTCCCGCAGAGGACGAAGAGTGGGACTTGGCGCCCATCGGCCTCCTGCAGTCGGCTCAGCCCTGGCGGACGTTCCGCTGGTACAAGGGCCAGAAGCACTACTTGGGCACGTACTGGTCGGCGACTATGCGCGATCACGTGATCTACGAGTCGCGACTGGAGCTGTCGCGGTTGCTCTTCGCTGATTTCGATCGGTCCGTACGCGGCATCGTGGCCCAGCCCTTCTTGCTGAAGACGGTGCTGGAGGGGAAGGTCCGGAAGCACATCCCGGACTATCTCCTGCTCACCGGGCAGGTCCCGGTGGTCGTCGACGTCAAGCCGCTGCACCGGTTGTCCAAGCCGGAGGTGGAGTTCACCTTTGGCTGGACTCGGCGGGCGGTGGAATCGCGGGGATGGAAGTACGAAGTCTGGAGCGAGCGTCCGACCGTGGAGCTGGAAAACATCCGGTTCCTGGCGGGCTATCGAAGGGACTGGTTGTTCAGCCCCAAGGTTCTGGATGAGCTGCGGGGAGCTGACCTCGATGGTGTCTTTTTGGGGCAGGCTACGTGCTGTCTGCCGGATCGCCCGGAGCCTCAAGTGCGTTCTGCCGTCCATCATTTGCTCTGGACACAGTCTCTCGCTACCGATCTCGATCGACCGCTCAGCCCTTCCCATGTTCTGAGGTGGGTGGCATGAGCAGGGCGGGGGCTCGGGTCGGGGTCGGTACGCGCTTCTGCTACGACGGAGAGACCGTCGAGGTGGTGGAGATGGCCGCGACCACTGCGGGCAACGAAGTGGTCCTGAAGGACGCCCGCGGGCGACTTCTGCGGCTATCGCTCAAGGAGCTGCTGTTCTCAGACCGCGCCGCCATCAGTCCCGACGGTCCGGGACCGTCGGCAGACGACGAGGGTGAGATCGCCTCCGTAGTCCTCGGGCAGCTTGACGAGGCGGAGAAGAGGAAGGTCCTTGATCGGGCTGAGCATGTCCGCGAGGTGCTGACGGGTTACCGGTCCGGCAGCCCAGAACTCGCGCGTGCTGACGAACCTCGCCCCGAGTACTCGCCGGAGAGGCCGTTGGAGGCCAGATACGCGTCGAAGATCGCCGAACTCGGAATGGGCCTACGCACCTTGAAGCGCTGGATCGCCGAATTCCGGGAGCACGGAGAGGCTGGGCTTGCCCCCAAGAAGGGACCAGCTCGGAGGTCGGAGATCGCGGCCGATGAGCGGTGGGTGGAGACTGCGTTGGAAGTGATGGTCGAGCACACAGATCAGTCGAAGCCGTCGCGCACGTTGGTGATCGAGCGGACCCGGGCACGGGTGATCGCGCGGTTCGGACCAGATGCGGTGAAGATGCCGAGCCGGGCGACGGCGTTTCGACTGCTGGAGGAGCTGGAACGGCGACATCCACTGTTCCGGCTGAGTACGAAACGCAACCGGGACATCGCTGGTCGGCCGGAGGGCGTCTACGGGAAGCTGCGGCCGACGCGGCCAGGTGAGTATCTGCTGATGGACTCCACTCGGCTGGATGTGTTCGCGTTCGACCCGTTCACACTCAAGTGGGTCCAGGCCGAGCTGACGGTCGCGATGGACTGGTACACCCGCTGCATCACCGGGATCCGGGTCACGCCGGTCTCCACGAAGGCGGTGGACGTCAGTGCGGTGCTCTTCCAGTCGTTCCGCCCGCGACCGGCGGTGCGGGACTGGCCGCGGCACGCGGTCTGGCCCGAGCACGGTATTCCCCGCACCGTCCTGGTCGACGTCGAGGGGGCCGAAGGCCCGGGGCTCGCGTCTCCTCCGCTGGTTCCCGAGACGCTGGTCGTCGATCATGGCAAGGTCTACGTCTCGGAACATCTGACCAGCGTCTGCCGCCGGATGGGCATCTCGATCCAGCCTGCCCGGCTGCGAACGGGCCGGGACAAAGGTCCTGTTGAGCGCTATTTCCGCACCCTGCGTGAGGGGCTGTTGCAGGTACTGCCTGGCTACAAGGGCCCCGATGCCCATTCCCGGGGCGAGAGCCCGGAGGATGATGCGTTCTTCTTCCTCGATGAGTTGGAGGCGATCGTCAGGGAGTGGACCGCGACGGTCTACCACTGCCGGCCGCACGCGAGTCTGGTCGATCCGGGGCTGCCGGGGCTGCGGATGTCCCCGGCGAAGATGTTCGAGCACGGCATGGCGAGGGCCGGTTACATCGAGGTGCCCCGGGATCGGGATCTTGGTTTTGAGTTCCTGCGGACGAAGTGGCGCACGGTCCAGCACTACGGGGTCGAGATCGACCGCCGCCGCTACTGCGGGGAGGGCCTGCCCGAGGTGGGAATCCGGAGCCCCTACAACGGCCCGGTCAAGAACGGCTGGCCGTTCCAGATGGACCCCGACGACATCACCCGGATCTACTTCCGCAACCCCACGACCCGCGAGTGGCACACCCTGACCTGGGAACACGCGCCGTCGGCGCGGATGCCGCTGAGCGAGGACGCGCTGGTTTTCGCCCGCCAGTTGGCTGCGGAGAAGTACCGCTACCCCGACGATCGGCTGGCCGTCGCCGATCTGCTGGAGCGCTGGAACCTCGGGCTGGGCACCACCTTGGCGGAACGGCGCATGGTCCTGCGGCTCTCGCGCGAGCAGGCCGCCATCGAATTGCCCTCGACCGAGGAGGAGACGGTCGTCTCCCTTCCCTCCGTACGCACAGCCCTGGGGGAGGCCGCGGAACCGGAGGGTCCTGCGGAAGAACCGCTGCCGGAGAGCGTCGAGATGGGCGATGACGACGAGGCCGATCTGGAAGATCTCGCCGCCGCGGACGACTTCTACGCGGACGCTCTGGAGGACGTGTGAGTACGGTCGCCCCGCAGGGGCTGGGGAATCTGGCTCTGTCGCGGAAGGAGGACTGGAAGGCGTTCGCCGAGACCCCGCGCCGGATTCAGCCCGAACAGTTGACCGGCCGCCAGGTGAAGGCTCTGGGCGAGGAGGCGAGGGGCGAGCGTGATCGACTGTTGCGAGAGTGGCATGCCAATCTGGGGCCGATCAAGACGCCGCAGCTGGCGGAACTGCACGAGGACTTGTGGGACATCGTCGACAGCAACGTGCAGGACGGCGACAAGGCGAAGGGCGCCGTGGCCGTCGATGCGTTCCCCGGTCTCGGGAAGACCACCTCGGTGCTGGCCTTCCTCGGTGAGTTCCATCGCAGGGAGATCGCAGAGCGGGGCGCGTTCACCAGGGACGGGAATGAGCGCCTCCCGGTTTGCCGGGTCGGGCTGACTGGCAATACCGGGATGAAGGATCTCAACCGGTCCCTGCTGGAGTTCTTCGGCCACCCAGGGCGCAACCGCGGGACCACCGCCCAGTTCGGTCAGCGGGCCCTGGACTGCGTGGTGTCCTGCGAGGTCCGCCTGCTCGCACTTGATGATCTGCACTTCCTGAAGTGGAACCAGAAGAACGGCATCGAGGTCAGCAACCACCTCAAGTGGATCGCCAACGAGTTCCCCGTGACGCTAGTGATGATCGGCGTGGGCCTCGCCGGCAAGGGCCTGTTCAGCGAGGGCGACAGCAGACGGAATACGGCATTGGCTCAGACCGGGCGCCGCACCACCCGGCTGGGCATGCGGCCCTTCACGATCGAGTCTGAGGCCGGCCGGCGGGAATGGCGGCAGATGCTGCTGGCCCTCGAACAGCGCGTCGTCCTGGCCGACAAGCATCCCGGGATGCTCGCGGATGACCTCTCCGACTACCTCTTCGCCCGCAGCACCGGCCACATCGGATCCCTGATGACACTGATCAACCGGGGCTGCCAGCGGGCGGTCCGCAGCGGCGCAGAGTGCCTCAGCCGCGACCTGCTCGACCGGGTCAAGAATGATGAGGCTTCCGAGGCGGCCCGCAAAGAGCTCGAAGCGGCCCTGGAGAAGCGGCGGCTGACCAGCCGTCCGCGTCGGCGCCGACCGGCAGCATGAACAACGCCATCAGAACCTTGCCGATCCGGATGCCGCCCCTCGCGGGTGAAGCACTGGATTCTTGGCTGGAGGCACTGGCCGGGAGGCTGGATGCCCAACTCGGCGAGGTGCTGCGGCATCTGGGACTCCCGGTCAGAGGCCGGTCCGGGAACCAACTTCAGGGCATTCCCTCGGACTGGACGATCCTGCTGAACAAGCAGCAGATCGCGGCCATCACGCACGCGAGCGGCCTGGAGGAGCAGGCCGTGACGGGCATGACGCTCGCCCATTTCGATGCACGGGCCGTGAGTATCGATTTCGAGCGACGCTATGTGAACCGGCGGGTCCTCTGGGGACGCGGCCGGGGCTCACGGTTCTGCCCGGACTGCCTGCGGGAAACCGGCGGCCGCTGGCAGTTGTTCTGGCGTCTGGGCTGGGCTTTCGTCTGCTCTCGTCATGGACGGCTGCTGGCGGACTGTTGCCCGGAATGCGGGCGCATTCCCCGCCAGCGGCCCCGCTCCGGGCGAGTCGTTCCCCGACCGGGACACTGCGGCAATCCTGCCGCCTACCAAGGCGGACCGCTTTCCGGCGGCTGCGGCTTCGATCTTTCACAGACCCGTACGCTCCGGCTGCCCGCGGCGCATCGCGCGCTCAGGGCCCAGGAGCGGTTGATGAACGTCATCGAGACGGACATCGCAGACTTCGGCCCCTACGCGCTCAGCCCGCAGCCGGCCCGGACAGTACTGGCCGACATCCGGGCGATCGGTGGACGGGTGCTGGCAGACCTGCCCGAACACGACATCAGGAACCTGGTGCCGGCGGACATCGCCGAGGACCACTTCACCGTCGATCCCGGCTCCCAACTCGCCCTGAAAGCAGTGGAACGGCCCGGCTTTATGGCCCCACCGCGAGCGGTGAGTACGGCCGTCGCGGTGAGTATCGCCCTGCACGTTCTCGGACAGCCCGACGTTGACCGGGCAGGGACCGAGTTGCGTGGCCTGCTGGAGGCGATGCGTGAGGAGCTCTGGCAGATCAGCGCCACCAGCATCGACAGCTGGGGACGCGGCCAGAGTCCCGTGCTGAGCGCGGTGAATCTGGCCGCGCTTGCCCCATCTCTCCGGCCCAGCGAACACCTCCGCTACCGCACTCCCACCGCCATGCCCCGGCTCCCGAAAAGAACGGTCCGGGAGATCGCCCGACGGGCGCGGAAGATCCCCAGCATGCTCTGGCTGTCCTGGACGATCCGGCTCACCCCTCCCGACGGCTTCTATCCCCGCACCCTCGCTCCGGCCCTGGCCGCGTCCCTGCTGGTCATCGACAGCAAAGTCCGCCTTGAGGACGCCGCTGAACACCTCGGATCGGTCACCGACGGCATCAACATCTCCCGCATCCTGCAGAAGCTGGACGACCAGCCGCACTGGCCGGACACGGTCACCGCACTGGTCCGACTCTCCGATCACCTCGATGCGACCGAGGTGCCCATCGACTACCAGCGGCGGCGCCGCATGGACTACACCCAGCTGCTGCCGCACGAGCACTGGCGGGACATCTGCCGCCGCACCGGCGCACCGCCTGGCAGCGGACTCCGCGAGCGCGTCGTCCGCTGCCAGCTGTTCCAACGCATCAGCGGCCTTCCCGCCGAAGCCGCCCCCGACCACTCCAGCATCAACGAAGCACGGTTCCGGGCCGAGGCCGCCCGCTTCGCCACCATCCAAACCCCGGAGCTGGCCCACGCATTGGCCGAGGAGTCCCGCACCTTCCTCGCCGCCCAACGCATTCACGACGAGCCGGTGACCTGGCAACCGCCCGTCACCCTGCTGACCGGACTCGACCTGCCCGGACCTGATCCGGACCGCATCGATGTTGCCCAGTTGCACCAGCTCGTCCAGCAGCGCAAGAGCCCGGTCCAGCACGCGGCCGAGACCTTCGGCACCAGCATTGAGGTCATCCGCTTCGTTCTGGATGAACAGCCCGCCCCTGCTCTCCCACCGACCGAGACCACCGCCAAGGCGACCGGCCTCTTCCGCCTCAAAGCTCGTCAGGAAGTGCCGAAAGAGACCTTCGCCCGCCTCTACCTGGACGAACACCGCTCGCTTCAGCAGATCGCCGAACACACCGGCTTCTCCAGACAACTGCTGGCAGCTCTCGCCCGCGAGTACGACATCCCGATCCGCGACGGGTCCCAGGACTACAAGCGCCGAGGAACCATCGAACGGGCATGGCTCATCGAGCAATACGTCAAACGCCGGCGGACCCTTCCCGATCTCGCCCGCGAGACCGGCATGAGCACCGCGAACATGGCCCGCTGGGCCCACATCCACAACATCCCTCTCCGGCCACGCGGCGGAGCCAGTCACCACTCCGCCCTCCGCGCCGCTGATGAAGCCGAGGCTCTCCCCGCCATCCTCCGCAAAGCTCTCACCAGCCCGTCCGCGCGGCAGCGGCTCTCGCGCTTCCTGGCAGCTCGGTCCTATCCCACCTTCACCGAAGCATCCCGAGACCTCGGCATCCATCCGTCGGCTTTGGTGACCCAGATCAACCGCCTCGAAGCGGACCTCGGACAGCCCCTCTTCGAGCGAGCCGAGCGCGGCCGGGCCATGAGACTGACCGCCTTCGGGGAAGAGGTCGCAGCTGCCGCCAGGAATATCAGGGGACGGGTCAAGGACGGGGCACTACAGTCCGTGACGGGAGAGGGGGCGTGATGGCGTTGAACAAGAAGGGGTCCCGACGGATCACCGTCGACGAGACCGAGTACCGATGGCGAATCCGCAGGAAGCCTTCCTACATGCAAGGACTGTGCTGGACACCGCTGACTTTCGCGGTGGAGATCGCCGATGCCGACCAGCCCGGCACGACTTTGGTCGTTACCAGTGGTCAGCCGCATCCCAGCAACTGGTTCGACATCAAGGCAGAGCCCATCCGGCCGGCTGACGTCACCGCGAGCATCCGCGAGGCACGAGCGCAGGGCTGGAACCCGACGAACTCTGGGGCACCCTTCATGCTTGACCAATCAGCGGGATTCACCCCCATGCCATGAGCCTGAGACAGGCCGCGAGAAGCCTTCGAGGCCGCGCAACTGAAAGTTCACCGCTTACTGAAGAACGGGTCACACGGAGTCGTCGAGCCGCTGAAGGACCTGGTGAAACTCGCCGTTGTCGAGCAAGCCCATGATGACTTTGGCCATCGGCAGGACCCCGGGCTCTTTGACGATCAAGCCGTCCGAACACCAGAAATACCGGCCGCTCAGTGCCTCACCGGTGTCGGCCCATCGGGCCATCAGCCGTTCTACCTCAGCGACCGTGAAGATCGTTGTGCTCCAGCGTGAACCGTCCGGCAGACGGACCTCCGCATCGACATTGCACACTTCGTCCAGTGCCTCGTTCGGATCTGGAAGGAAGAGCATCTCCAGGGCTCCGGCGCGAACTCGGTAATAGGCGCCGTCGCAACCGGCACTGAGCGGGGCGTTGCCTTCTCTTTCTGCCACTTCGGGAGCATCCCAGCAGGTCGGACCTGTCACAACTGAGATCTGCCCGGGATGGAATCCCCGCCATCATGGTCCGGTGACGACATGGATGCGCTGCCACTGGGACGAGGAAGACGTCTGGTTCTACTTCGAGGTCGACGTGGAGGGCTGGGTGACCCGGCAGGTCGAGCTTCAGGGCCCTGAACTGGCCCCCATCGCAGCAGCCTCCCTCGACGAATGGCAGCAGGCCCAGGATGCGGGCCGCCTCGATGAGTACGACCACAGGTTCGGGATCACCGCTGAACTGCCCGTCTCTGAGTGGGAAGGCCACGACCCCGAGACCCTGACCTCCGAGCAGTTCGAGGAAGTCTGGGGCCCTGCCCGTCGGCAGATCGCATCCCGGCCCCGCTGACCTCTCGGACCTGCGGGGACTTCTTGGCATCATCGCGACATGACCCCGACCCTTCCCCACACCGTCCGAGCCGTCGACACCGCTCAGCTCCTGGACCTGACCCAAGAGGCTGCCACGCATGGCTTCAGTCAGCGGCTCTCGGTCGACTGGCTCCAAGAGCACCTCGCCGCAGAGGCGACGCACTACCTGTTCCCTACGCTCGTGCAGCGGCTCACGCACCGACCCGAGATGCCGTTCCAGTGGAGGTGCCAGCAACTGCTGACAGTCAGGACCGGTGAGCAGATCTGGGGCCTGCTCGATGTTCTCCCCGGCACCTTCGACAAACTTCCGGAGACCTTGGACGCCGCGTCCAAGAAGGACATCGTCAGCCGCATCGGGCGAGCAGTGACCGTGCGCGAATGGGCGGAGCGGATAGTTGCTGACGCAGACCCTGAGGAAATGCCACGGGGCTGAGACACGAGCACTTGGACATGGGCTGAGACAGCCTAGAAACCCCCTGGTCAGGGACGTGCTCTATGACACGAGCGGCGAGATCCTACAGGCGCAGGAGGAAAGAGGGCGCTGACCAAGGAGGGTTCTCGGCGCGTAACCGTTGGCGGGAGCGAGTGTCGCCGGCGGACCCGCAGGAAGCCCTCCTTCAGCCAGGGACTCTGCTGGACTCCCATGACCTACGCGGTCGAAGCGGTCGGTGCCGGCGGGACGGACACGACTCTGATCGTCACCAGCGGCCAGGTCCATCCCGGTAACCGGGTGGGCGTCGGGGTGAAGCCCCTTCGTCCCGTTCGCGTTGCCGACAGCATTCGAGAGGCACGGGACCAAGGCGGGGAGCCGACCCGGGGCCGTTCTCCTTTCCAGCCCGACCGTTCCGCAGGATTCATCGCTCGACCGTGAGAAAAGACGGAGCAGCGCGGCGCACCTGACCCTGCATCATGGTCTGGTGACCACATGGATGCGCTGCTACTGGGACGAGGAAGACGTCTGGTTCTACTTCGAGGTCGACGCCGAAGGCTGGGTGGTCCGCCAGGTCGAACTCGAAGGGCCTGAGCTTGTTCCGATCGCAGCTGCCTCCCTCGCCGAGTGGCAGGAGGCCCGTGAAGCAGACCGCCTCGACGAGTACGACAGCAGGTTCGGGAGCACAGCCGAGCTGCCCGTTCCGGAATGGGAAGGGCACGGCCCCGAACAGCTCACCTTCGAGGAGTTCGAAGAAGTCTGGGGAGCTGCCCGCCGCCGGATCGCATCCCGGTCCAGTTGATCTCTGGGTCCTTCGGAGACTTCCTGGCTTCCTCGCGGCATGACCTCTCCTCTTCCCCGCACCGTTCGGGCGTCGACAACGCTCAGCTCCTGGGCCTGGCCCGGGAGTCCTCATGCACAGTTCCAGCCAGCGTCTTCCGGTCGGCCGACTTCGAGAGCTCCTCGCCGTGCACCACCGGGCCGTGGGAAAAGGCCCGTTCCCGAGCCGTGGCGGCGGTGGGCGTCCATGAAGACCGGTCTCCTCCCTGCCGGGGTGCCGGTCCGGCCACTGTGAGGGGTACTCGGGCGCGGAGGCACCGGGGGAATGCGGTGGCGCCGAGACGGTCCACGGTCGGAGGGGGCAGCGGAAGGAGCGGCAGATCACAGGGGCGTCGTAGAAGGACGAGCGCGAGTTCCTGTACGCGTCACGGGTTTCCGGAGGTCCCTGCGCTTCTCCTGCTTACGAGAAAAAATTCGGATTGCCGTCGCGCGGGGCGCCACTAGGGTGGCCCGATGACGTCGATCAAGAAGTTCCAGGTCACCTTCGACTGCGCGGAGCCCGAGCGCGTCGCTCGTTTCTGGTGCGAGGTGCTGGGGTACGTCGCTCCGTCCCCGCCGGAGGGGTTCGCCACGTGGGCCGACTACAACGATTCCCTGCCGCCCGAGCAGCGTGATGCCTGGTTCGCCTGCGCCGATCCGTCAGGTGTGGGGCCCCGGCTGTACTTCCAGCGCGTTCCCGAAGGGAAGATCGCCAAGAACCGTCTTCACCTCGATGTACGGGTCGCCACCGGGCTCGTGGGTGAGGAGCGCCTGGCCGTGATCGAGGCCGAATGCGCGCGGTTGGTCGCGCTCGGCGCGGTACGCGGGAAGCTCCTGCTCGCCGATGGGGTCAACGAGTCGTGCCTCCTGATGCAGGACGTCGAGGGCAACGAGTTCTGTCTCGACTGAGGGACGCGAACGCGTCCTCGTTTCCTCCCACGGCGTTGTGCCGGTGACGAACGCCGAGGGCGGCGAGCGGTGAGGACGTGCGTACGGATCGGGGGCGGACGCAGAGCGGCGACCCACGGGGGCGCGGGGAACCGTCGGGCCACGGGTGCGGCGTATCGCGTTGGATGGGGTCCATGACGACATCTTTCGAAGCTTTGCTGCCCGGTACCGAGCGGGCCCTGTTGCACCGGGTCGCCGTGGCCCAGGCCGAAGGACGGGCGCCCTCCCTCGTGGGGGCGGTCGTCCGTGACGGAACGATGGTGTGGAACGGGGCGCGCAGTTGCGTGGACGGCCACGCGCCCGACGCCGAAACCCAGTTCAGGATCGGCTCGATCACCAAGGTGTTCACCGCCGTCCTGGTGATGCGGTTGCGGGACGAGGGTCTGCTCCGGCTGGACGATCCGCTGGAACGGCACCTCAAGGGGACGCGCGTCGGAGAGGTGACGATCGGCCAACTGCTCGGCCACAGCGGCGGTCTCGCGGCCGAGACCCCCGGCCAGTGGTGGGAGCGTTCGTCCGCCGGCCTGCGGCCGGAGCTGGCCGACGTCCTGGGGGAGCACCCCTTCCTCCAGGCTCCGGGACGCCGCCACCACTACTCCAACCCCGGCTACACCCTGCTCGGTTCGCTGGTCGAGGAGCTCCGGGAACGCTCCTGGGAGGAGTCGCTGCGGCACGAGGTCCTGGAGCCGCTGGGGATGGACCGTACGACGGTCGAGTCCGTGGCCCCGCACGCGGGCGGCTGGGCGGTGCACCCCTGGGCCGACGTGATGCTGCCCGAACCGTCCGAGCACCTCGGTCTGATGGCGCCTGCGGGGCAGCTCTGGTCCACGGCGGCCGACCTCGCGCGGTTCGCCGCGTTCCTCTCGGTGGGGGACGAGCGGGTGCTCGACGCGGACTCCGTGGCGGAGATGCGTGCTCCGGCCTCCGCCCCCGGGGAAGGCGACTGGGAGGGAGGCTACGGACTCGGCCTCCAGCTCCTCCGCAGGGACGGCCGGACCCTGGTCGGCCACACCGGTTCCCTCCCCGGCTTCGTCGCCTGCCTGTGGGTGGACGTGGAGGACGACCTCGCGGGCATCGTCCTCTCCAACACCACGTCGGGGTTGCCGGTGGGGGCCGTGGCCGCCGATCTCGTACGGATCGTGGCGGATGCCGAGCCGAGGTTCCCCGAGCCGTGGCGCCCGCTTCCCGAGGCCGAGGTCGACAAGGAACTGCTGTCGTTGACCGGACCCTGGTACTGGGGCACGTACGCGTACGTGCTGCGGCTCGGCCCCGGGCGCGGTGTGCTGCTCGAACCCCTGCGAGGCACCGGGCGGCGAGCCCGTTTCCGGGAGCTTCCCGAAGGCGGCTGGGTCGGGCTGAACGGCTACTACGAAGGGGAGAGGCTCCGTGTCGTACGACGTGCCGACGGCAGCGTGAGCCACCTCGACCTCGGCTCCTTCGTCTTCACCCGGGAGCCGTACGACCCGGGGGACGCGGTACCGGGCGGCGTGGACGAGGCGGGTTGGCGCGGTCTCTGAGCCGCCCCGGCGTTTCACGTGAAACGGTGCGCCGGACCCGACGTCCGGCGCACCGGGAACGCGTCGGGACGGGTCAGAGGTCCTTCTTGAAGCCCACGTGGGAGCCCACGAAACCGAGGCGCTCGTAGAAGCGGTGGGCATCGGAGCGGGTGGCGTCGGACGTCAGCTGGACAAGTCGGCAACCCTGGCGGCGGGACTCCTCGACGGCCCACTCGACGAACCGCGTCCCCAGGCCGCTGCCGCGTTCGTCGGCGTGGACACGGACGGCCTCGATGATCGAACGGGTGCTGCCCCTGCGGGAGAGTCCCGGGACGATCGTCAGCTGGAGGGTGCCCACGACCTTGCCGCCGCGGACGGCCACCATGAGGTACTGGTGAGGGTCGTTCGCGAGGCGGTCGAACGCGGCCAGGTACGGGGTGAGGTCGTCGGGGGATTCACGCTGCGCGCCCAGGGGGTCGTCGGCGAGCATGGCGACGACGGCCGGGAGGTCGTCCACGGTGGCCGGACGTATCTCGAGATCGTTCATGGGGCGCAGCGTACGTCCGGTCGGCTCCGCGCGGTGCTCACGCGGGAGCGCCCACGCCTTCCAGTACCTGGACCAGCGGGGCCAGCTCGGGGTTCTTCGCGGCTTCGTCAAGGGCTTCGCGCAGGGCGCCGTCGTTGGTGGGGCGGGCCTCCTCGAGGAGTTTCAGGCCCGACTCGGTCACGTCGGTGTAGATGCCGCGCCGGTCGGTGGCGCAGAGGTACCGGGTGAGCAGCCCGCGGTCTTCGAGCCGGGTGACGAGCCGGGTGGTGGCGCTCTGGCTGAGCACGACCGCGTCGGCGACCTGCTTCATCTGGAGGTGCCCGCCGGGGCCGCTGTGCTGGCGGCTGAGGACATCGAGGAGCGAGTACTCCCGCACGCTCAGGCCGTGACGGGACTCCAGGGCGCGCTCGATGTGGGACTCGATCCTGCCGTGGAGCAGGGAGAGGGCGCACCAGCGCTGGGAGAGCGCGGTGAGGGCGGGGTCCGTCGCGGTCATGGTCTCTCCTCGGTCTCTCCTCGGCGCCGGAGCGGCTTGAACACCAGAGTAGAGGAGGCGACGCAATAATGGGCGTTTGCAAGTAAATTCTTCCCCCGGGGCCGAGGGCACCGGGCCTCCCATGACGGGGGCGCCCGGTCCTGAGCACCGACGAAGCTATCCGGCCGCGACCGTCAGGGGAGCGAAACGGCGACGCCAGTCACCCGGCAGGTCGGGGAGGGAGCGAACCATCACGGACGTCGTGGTGAGCGAGTCGACGCCGTTCTCCTTCAACCAGCGCAGAAGACTCGTGTGGCGTGTGTCGATGTCCGTACGCAGGGGCCGGTCGGTGACGGCGGCCAGGGAGGCGATCAGGGCCTGGGCCGTGGCCGGGTCCCGGGCGATCAGCGGCCCGACGACATGAGTGTCCATGTTGGGCCAGGCCGCCGCGAAACCCGTGATCACGCCGTCCTGCTCCGCGACCCTGAGGTGGTCCGCGAAGGCGGGAAGACGGGTGATCACATGGGTGCGGTCGAGGCCGAAGACTTCCAGGTCCAGACGGATGATCGCCTGGAGGTCCTCCGCCGTCGCCGGGCGGACGGGTACGTCCGGGGACGGCACGGTGGAGGTGAAACGCCCGCGCACCATCTCCGAACGAGCCGTCTGGGTGAAGCCCAGCTGCTCGTAGAGGGGCTGCCCGTTCGCCGTGGCGTACAGGGCGAGCGGCGTGTCACCGGCCTCCTCCAGGACGTGGCGCATGAGTCGGCGCCCCACTCCTTGGCGCTCGTACCGTTCGGCGACGAGCACCATGCCGATCGCGGCGAGCCCGGGACCGTACGAGGTGACCACACAGCAGGCCAGCAGGCCCTTGCCGTCGGGGGCGTCGATGCCGTATCCCGTACCGGCGGCGAGCAGGAGTCCCCATTTGTGCTCCTCGCGGGGCCAGCTCCTGTCCTCGGAGAGGTCGGAGCAGGCGAGCAGGTCCGCAGGGGTGAGCGGCCGGATGGGAAGCCGTGCGAGGGCGGAGGGGGGAGTCGGCATGTACTTCAGGCTCTCCGATGCGACGATCTTCCGTCCACCGCTTTACCGGATTGGGCGGATCCCGGTTCCGCCGCTTCCGCCCGGGGTGCGGGCGGGGGCGTTGTTTCACGTGAAACCCTGTAGATCAGGGTTTCCCCTTTTCGACCTCGCCGGCATCGCCGCGTACGAGCGGGAACGGCTGTAGCTCCTCAGTGCCGCCCAGTGCCCGGGGCCGCTGCCTCAGCCGAGATCCGGTGCGTGCATCGCACGGACTCCCTCGATGTTGCCGTCGAGGTAGTGGCGCAAGGAGAGCGGGACAAGGTGCACGGCGGCGATCCCGACCCGCGTGAAGGGCACCCGGACGATCTCGTACTCGCCGACGGGCTCCTCCACCTCGGGACCGTGACGCAGGGAGGGGTCCATGGAACCGAGCCGGCACACGAAGAAGTGCTGCACCTTCACCCCGGAGACCCCGCCGTCGACGATGTGCTCGACGGTGTCGACGAAACAGGGGACCACGTCGGTAATCTTGGCGCCCAGTTCTTCGAACACTTCGCGGTGCAGGGCCTCGACGACGGTGGCGTCGGAAGGCTCCACACCACCCCCGGGCGTGACCCAGTAGGGATCCATCCCCGGCTTCGTCCGCTTGATGAGGATGAGGTCGTTTCCGTCGAGCAGGACGGCACGCGCGGTTCGCTTGATCACAGGCCGTTCGGTCATGGGGAGAAAATGGCCCGGGCGGGGCTGACTGAAACGCTTCGGGCCGCTCGGAAAGGAACCGCCGGGCAGCGGAGTGAAGGCATGCGACGCGCGTAACGCGGGGGCCCCGGGCCCCGGCGACAGGGGGCGCCCGGCCGACCGGCCCCGGACGAGCGGTTTCCGCTCGGGGTGTCGGGGCGTTCCGAGCCACGAGAGGCCGGAACGCCCTGCTCCGTACGGGCACCCGGGCCGGGGCTCAGCCGGCGGACCCCGCCGCGTCGAGGGCCCGCAGCACGTCGGCGATCAGGTCTTCGGGGTCCTCGGCGCCGACCGAGAAGCGGACGAAACCCTCCGCGACCGCGTCCCCGCCCCAGCGCCCGCGCCGTTCCGCCGTGGAGCGCACCCCGCCGAAGCTGGTGGCGTCGTCCACGAGCCGCAGCTCCTCCAGGAACCGCTCGGCCCGCTTCCGGTCCGCCAGTTCGAAGGAGACCACCGGCCCGAAGCGCCGCATCTGCCGGGCGGCCACCGTGTGCGAGGGGTCGCCGGGCAGCCCCGGGTAGCGCAGCCCGGTGACGTCCGGCCGGCCGGTGAGCGTCCGCGCCAGTTCCAGCGCGGTGGAGCACTGCCGGTCGAGCCGCAGCTGGAGCGTGGCGAGCGAGCGGTGGGCGAGCCAGGCTTCCATGGGGCCGGGAATGGCACCGACGATCTTGCGCCAGCGCCGTACCTCCGCCGCCCGCCGGGGGTCGCGGCAGCTCACATGGCCGAGCAGGACGTCGCCGTGCCCGGTCATGCCCTTGGTGTCGCTGGCGACGGAGAAGTCCGCGCCCAGTTCGAGGGGGCGCTGGCCGAGCGGGGTGGCGAGGGTGTTGTCGACGGCGACGAGCGCGCCCACGGCATGCGCCTCGCGCACCAGGCGGCGGATGTCGCAGACGTCGAGACCCGGGTTGGAGGGGGTCTCGATCCACAGCAACCGGGCCCCTTCGAGCACGGCGAGCTGCCCGTCGTCACCCGTCGGCGCGGTGCGGACCTCGACTCCGTACGCCCGCAGCTGCTCGTGGAGAAGGGGCAGCGCCTGATAGCCGTCGGTGGGCATGACCACCACGTCGCCGGACCTCAGCTGGGAGAGCAGGACGGCGGAGATCGCGGCCATGCCGGAAGCGAAGACCAGCGTCTCGACGCCTTCCTCCCCCGGCGCCTCCAGGTCGCCGATCGCCCGTTCCAGATGGGTCCAGGTGGGGTTCTCGTCACGGCCGTAGGTGTACGGGCCGGTCGGTTCGCCCGGCAGGTGGAAATGCGCGGCGAAGACCGGGCCCGGAAGGGTCGGCTCGTACTTCACGGGGTCGGGGAGCCCGGCGCGCACCGCGCGTGTCCCGTCTCCGAGCGTGGCGCCCGCCCGGTCCGTGCCGGAAGGGTGTTCCTCGTGCGTCACGGCGGGCGCTCAGTCGTTGTCGGGGAGCACGACGTTCAGTGCCCACGAGACGACGGAGATGATCAGGCCGCCCAGGACGGCGGTCCAGAAGCCCTCCACGTGGAAGCTGAGGTCGAGCTTGTCGGCCAACCAGGAGGTGAGGAGGAGCATCAGGGCGTTGACGACCAGGGTGAACAGGCCGAGTGTCAGGATGAAGAGGGGAAGGGTGAACAACTGGACGACAGGCTTCACCAAGAAGTTCACCACGCCGAAGACCAGGGCGACGAGAATGAGCGTCAGGGCCTTCTTGCCGGTGCTCTCACCGGTCAGGGTGATGTCCTGGAGCAGCCAGATGGCGACTCCCAGGGCGCCCGCGTTGGCGAGCGTCTTGACCACGAAATTCATCATGAGCCCGATCGTGGCAGACACGGTCGGGCCGAGGGCAGGGGCGAACGGACGATGAAGGCATTCCGACTGGACGAGCTGGAAGCGGAGCGTGCCGCGAACAAGGGGGCGTACCTCCAGTTCCTGCGGGAGCGGAACATGTCGGTCGGCCTGTACGCGCTCGACGCCGGGGAGCTCGACCCGCAGCAGCCGCACCGTCAGGACGAGGTGTACTTCGTGGTGAGCGGCCGGGCGGCGATCACGGTCGGCACCGAGACGACCCAGGTGGCGCGCGGCAGCGTGGTCTACGTGCCGGCCGGGGTGGAGCACAAGTTCCACCACATCAGCGAGGACCTGCGGGTCATGGTGGTCTTCTCGCCCCCGGAGGGCTGAACCCCTGAGATTCCCGAGCCTGCGGAGGCCGGGCCCCTAGGGGGTGGATCAGGGGAGAGCGGGGGCTGCGGGGCCCCCGTGGGTTCCTCCCGGCGCCTAGCCTTGAGGTGTTCGGCACGGAGTGTGCGGAGCGGATCTGCGGAAGCGAGGTAGGACGATGGCCGTACGGGAGATTCTCGCGGGGATGCCCTGGTGGGTGAGGTGGGTGGCCATACCCGCCCTTGTGCTGCTCGTCTTCGGCGGGCTGATCACCAGCATCCTGACCGTCGTGATCGGCCTCCTCTTCAAGGTGCTGCTCTTCGTGGCCCTCGTTGCCGGACTGATGTACGTCGTACGGAAGTTCAGCTCTTCGGAGCGGTCGCGTCAGGACTGGTAGCAACGATTACCCGTCGGTATGACGGCGGTGGGGAGTGTTAGCCCGGGCGGGGGAACGGGCCGGGCTGTACGGGGTGGGGGCCCAAGGGCTGCCACTACAGTGGAATCTCTCCGCCGCGATGGGGACTACAGGCGTAGGCATCCTTACTGACCAGCGGTTTCCCAGGCCCGGCGGGCGCGGGGGCGGCCCCCGCGGGCGGGTGCGGTGCATCCGTCGTCACGCCTGGGGGTGACCTTTGGCCACAGCTACGCAGACGACCGCGCCTACTCTGATCGGCTCGGTGCAGAGAGCGCTGAGACTTCTGGAGGCGGTGGCCTCCCACCGGGAGGGCGCCCCGGCCAAGCAACTCGCCCGCGAGACGGGCCTTCCGCTGCCCACCACGTACCACCTGCTCCGCACTCTGACGCACGAGGGCTATCTGCTCCGCGAGAAGGGCGCGTTCTTCCTGGGAGACGCCGCCGTCCGACTGGCCGGCAGCGGAGCCGTGCAGAATCGTCGCATCAAGATCGAGAATTCTCTCGCCCGCTGGCGGGACGAGATCGGGGTCCCGATCTACTTCGCCCTCTACCGCGAGGGAGAGGTGGAGCTCGTCGCCGTCGCCGACACCCCCTCCGCCCCCGCCGTGGAGGAATGGGCCGACTTCCGCGAGACCGCGCACGCCCATGCGATCGGGCAGTGTCTGCTGGGACAACTCGATTCGAAAACTCGTCAAGACCACCTTGACCGGTACCCGGTGGAATCCATCACCCCGTACACGGTGCGTAACCGCCAGGCCCTTTTGGATCGTTTGGGCGCTTTGGGGAGAATGGAACCCCTGGTGGAGCGTCAGGAATATGCACTTGGCACGGTCTGTGCCGCGATCCCCCTCACCGCGGGCTCCACGGTGGCCGCGATGGCGATTTCCGTACCCCTCCACCAGGAAGATCGGTTGCTCCCGGCGATCGAGCGACTACGTACAGAGATCGGTGCGCTCTTCAGTTCGGTCGTCCTCTCTATCAGTATCTGAAAAATCACTCCTTGTGATCTGGTAGTGCTTACAGCACGATTGCGTCAAGAGGGCCACGGGGGATCATTCCTGGCCGTTTCGGTCACAGCTTTCAGCAGCTGTGTTTACACAACTGCTCCATCTACTGCGGGGTACATGATGCGAGAGTCGGTTCAGGCCGAGGTCCTGATGAGCTTCCTCGTCTCCGAGGAGCTCTCTTTCAAGATCCCGGTCGAACTGCGGTATGAGGCCCGGGACCCCTACGCGGTGCGCATGACGTTCCACCTTCCCGGGGACGCGCCCGTCACCTGGGCCTTCGGCCGGGAGTTGCTGCTCGACGGAATCAACCGGCCGAGCGGCGACGGCGATGTGCACATCGCCCCGACGGAGCCCGAGCGGCTCTCGGACGTCACCATCCGGCTCCAGGTCGGCAGCGACCGCGCCCTCTTCCGGGCCAGCGCACCTCCTCTCGTCGCGTTCCTCGACCGTACGGACAAGCTGGTTCCGCTCGGTCAGGAACGGACACTGGGTGACTTCGAAGGGAACCTGGAGGCCGCGCTGGGCAGGATTCTGGCCGAGGAGAACGCAGGGCCCGCCTGAGCCGTACCCCTTCCGTCACCGCGTGATCCGACCCGTACCGACATCCGGACCTTCTGCGTTGCCGTCCCCCCGAGCCGGCGCGCCGTCGAACCACCGGACCGTCACGCCGTCGGCCCGTGGTGGTGTCGGTCTGTCTCGGTACCGAGCCGTCGTGTCGTCACGTCGTCGCGTCATCGGGCGGTCGTGTCACCTAGCCGTTGTGCCGACGCGCTGCCCTGACACCAGGACATCCCGGTGCCGGGCAGCCCCGTCGTCGGGCCGCCGGGCCGGGTGCCTCACTTGGCGCGGCGGCGGCGTCCGCCCCGTGTCGGAGCGGAGTTCCGGCTGCCCGTCCCCGGCTGCCGGGAGCCCTCCGTACGGTCGGCGGAGACCACCAGGGCCGCGAGCGCCGTGGTGACCGGAACGGACGCCACCAGGCCGATCGAACCGATCAGCGTCCGGACGATCTCCTCGGCGACCAGCTCGCTGTTGGCCACCGTTCCCATGCTGCTCTGCGCGATGGAGAAGAGGAGCAGCAGCGGGAGGGCGGCGCCCGCGTAGGCGAGCACCAGCGTGTTCACGACCGAGGCGATGTGGTCGCGGCCGATCCGGATGCCCGCCCGGTAGAGCCCGCGCGGCCCCATGGTCGGGTCGGCCTGGTGGAGTTCCCAGACGGCCGACGTCTGCGTGACCGTCACGTCGTCGAGCACGCCGAGCGACCCGATGATGACTCCGGCCAGGAGCAGGCCGGACATGTCGATCTCCGGGTAGAGCCCGTGGATCAGCCCGGTGTTGTCGTCTGTGTTGCCGCTGAGCGACGCCCAGCCGATGAAGAGGGAGCCGAGCAGACCGATCAGCAGCAGTGAGATCAGCGTGCCGAGCACCGCGACCGAGGTGCGAGCCGAGAGCCCGTGGCACATGTAGAGCGCGATCAGCATGATCGCGCTCGATCCGACCACCGCCACGACCAGCGGGTTCGACCCCTGCAGGATCGCCGGCAGGATGAAGAACGTCAGCACCAGGAAACTCACGACCAGCGCGATCAGGGCCATGAGCCCCCGCAGCCGGCCGACCACCACGACCGCGAGGGCGAAGACGCCGGCGAGCAGCGCCATCGGCAGCTTGCGGTTCACGTCCGTCACCGAGTACTGGAGGTCGTGCGGGGCGTCGGGGGCGTACGCCACCACCACGCCCTGGCCCTCGCGCAGTTGGCGCGGCGCACCGGGCTGGACGATCTCGGTGAACTCGCGCCCCTTGTCCGGACCGGTGGTGACCTCGATCGTCGCCTTCCCGCACTGCCCCCGCTGGGCGTCGACCGCCTCGCGCCCCTCCGGGGTGGAGGTGTCCCCGGTCGGCGGGACCTGGCCGACGTTCACGACCTTGCAGTCGACGGACTCGACGGAGACGACCCGGCCCTGCTCGGTCCGCCGGTCGAAACCGACGCCCGTGCGTTCGTGCGCGGGGGCGCCGCCGGGCCACAGGACCGCGAGCCCGACCACGACGGCGGTGGCGAAGGGGATCAGGACGGCGGCGATGACCTTGCGCAGGTGCCGGGAGACCGGAGCGGCGGGGCCGTGACTGTGGCTGTGTCCGTGTCCGGATCCCCGGTCGTGCCCGGTTCCGCTCCCGTGCCCGGGGCCGTGGGAGGGAGCCGGGCCGTGGGTGTGGTCGTGCGGCTCGGGGCTCTGCTGGGGGAAAGTCACCGACCGATCATCGCAAGAACGCCGGAGGCCCACTGTTCAGCACGCCCGGAAGGGCGTTAGCGTGGTGGCACCTTTGCACACGCGGGAGCTCGGAGCACCGGGCTGAGAGGGCGCTGATCACCGTACGCGCGTACCGACGTACGTACGGGAAGGGCTGCGCCGACCGCCGAACCTGTTACCGGGTAATGCCGGCGTAGGGAGATTCGGTCTCATGACCATTCAGGACGCACGCACGCCTGCCTCCGACCAGAACCGGGCCGACGGACAGCAGCGCACGCCGGGCTGGCACAAGGGGTACGTCCAGGGCTCGCGCCCCGATCTGCGGGTGCCGGTCCGTCAGGTGCACCTCACCAACGGCAGGGACGTCACGCTGTACGACACGTCCGGCCCGTACACCGACCCGGCCGTCGACACCGACGTGCGGCGGGGCCTTCCGCCGCTGCGCGAGAACTGGATCGTCGCGCGCGGTGACACCGAGGAGTACGCGGGCCGCCCGGCCCGCCCCGAGGACGACGGCATCAAGCACACCTCGCCGCGCGGCGGCGGCCTCAAGAACCTCGACGCCGTCTTCCCCGGCCGCCCACGCCTGCCCCGCCGGGGCCGCGAGGGCCGGGCGGTGACGCAGCTCGCGTACGCCCGCCGTGGCGAGATCACGCCAGAGATGGAGTACGTCGCGATCCGGGAGAACGTCTCCCCCGAGGTCGTGTGGGAGGAGATCGCCGCGGGCCGGGCCGTGCTCCCGGCGAACGTCAACCACCCGGAGATCGAGCCGATGATCATCGGCAAGCGATTCCTGGTGAAGGTCAACGCCAACATCGGCAACTCCGCCGTCACCTCCTCCATCGAGGAGGAGGTGGAGAAGATGACCTGGGCGACCAAGTGGGGCGCCGACACGGTCATGGACCTGTCCACCGGCCGCAACATCCACACCACCCGCGAGTGGGTGCTGCGCAACTCTCCCGTGCCGATCGGCACCGTGCCGCTCTACCAGGCCCTGGAGAAGGTGGACGGCAGGGCCGAGGAGCTGAGCTGGGAGATCTACAAGGACACGGTGATCGAACAGGCCGAGCAGGGCGTGGACTACATGACGGTGCACGCCGGCGTACTCCTGCCGTACGTGCCGCTCACCGCGCGCCGCAAGACCGGCATCGTCTCGCGCGGCGGCTCGATCATGGCCGCCTGGTGCCTCGCGCACCACAAGGAGAACTTCCTCTACACGCACTTCGAGGAGCTCTGCGAGATCCTGGCGGCGTACGACGTCACGTACTCGCTCGGCGACGGCCTGCGCCCCGGTTCGATCGCGGACGCCAACGACGAGGCGCAGTTCGCGGAGCTGCGCACGCTCGGCGAGCTGAACACCATCGCCAAGCGGCACCACGTGCAGACGATGATCGAGGGTCCGGGACACGTCCCGATGCACAAGATCAAGGAGAACATCGACCTCCAGCAGGAGATCTGCGAGGAGGCGCCGTTCTACACCCTCGGCCCGCTGACGACGGACGTGGCGCCCGCGTACGACCACATCACCTCCGGCATCGGCGCGGCGATGATCGCCTGGTGGGGCACGGCGATGCTCTGCTACGTGACGCCCAAGGAACACCTGGGCCTGCCCAACCGCGACGACGTCAAGACCGGTGTCATCACGTACAAGATCGCGGCCCACGCGGCGG
Source organism: Streptomyces sp. NPDC001744 (assembly GCF_042892575.1). NCBI lineage: Bacteria > Bacillati > Actinomycetota > Actinomycetes > Kitasatosporales > Streptomycetaceae > Streptomyces > Streptomyces sp. NPDC001744. Next base: position 165,809 of record NZ_JBIAUG010000004.1, on the reverse strand, counting down.
ACCTCGCCAAGGGGCATCCGGGCGCGCAGGAGTGGGACGACGCGCTCTCGGACGCGCGCTTCGAGTTCCGCTGGGAGGACCAGTTCAACCTGGCGCTCGACCCGGACACCGCACGCGAGTTCCACGACGAGACGCTGCCGGCGGAGCCCGCGAAGACCGCGCACTTCTGCTCGATGTGCGGCCCGAAGTTCTGCTCGATGAAGATCTCCCAGGACATCCGCCGTGAGCACGGCGGTACGGAACAGGAGATCGAGGCCGGCATGGCGCAGAAGTCCCGGGAGTTCGCGGCGGGCGGCGGCCGCGTCTACCTGCCGCTGGCGGACTGATCCGGCGGGCCGGTCGGCGGCCTCGGGTGCGTCGGCCGGCCCGCCGTCTCCTCAGGGTTCGGCGGGATCGGTGGCGGCGAGGGCGTCCCGGAGGAAGGGGAGGATGCCGCGTTCGAGCAGTGCGAGGCGCCAGGTCTCGCGGGCACGGGAGAGCTCGTCGTCCGGAGCGGTGGGCGGGCCGCCCGCGTTCACCGCGACCGGACTGTTGCGCAGGGCCGTCACGAGGAGCCCGGCGCCGGCGCAGAGCAGGCCGGCGGCGGCGAGGGAGCCGAAGACCAGCCCGGCCGTCAGCAGCGTCGCGCCGAACGCCACGGTGGGGGCGAGGGCGCGCAGCACCGCTCCGACCAGGAGGAGGACGGCGGCGGCGGTGCCCGCGAGGACGGGGACCATGACGGTGACGATCGCGACGACGCCCGCGCCGGGCCCGGGGAGGTCGTACGGGGGCGGGGTACGGGTCCCGGCGGACGCGCGGCTCCGCTCTCGGACCCTGACGAAGTGGTCGTACTCGTTCGCGGCGGCGGAGGTGACCAGAGCTGTCGCGTTCAGCGTCATCGCCCGCAGTTGCGCGGTCGTGAGCCGGGTGCCCACCCCGGCGAGTTCCGGACGTGCGTGGGCGGTGCTCAGTGCGTCGTCGAGGACCCGCTCGTACTCGGCGCGGTCCTCGGTCAGCAGGTGCGGAGCCACGTTCATGTGCATCCCCCGATGCTCCGTAGGCCCGGTTCAGCCGTGGGAATACGGTGGGTCGGGCGGAAACGGAGGAGAGCCTGCTACGGATGGACCCGATGGTAGGGCGACGGTGCCACGGGCTGACAGGGTGTTTCCGGAAATCGCCCTTCTCGGATGCGCAGGGTGATAGGTCAGTCGGTCAGGGGGAGTTGGACCACCAGTAGTTTTCCGGCCATGGTCACTCCGCCGTCCATCGCGATCGCGAGTCCGTCGGCGTAGACGTGCGGTCCGACGACGGCCGGGCGCGCGTTCTCCTCGCCGTCCTCGGTACCGACCTGGCCGAGGAGGTAGGGGATCGGGCTGTGGCCGTGCACGATCCGGTGGCCGCCGTAGGTGGAGAGCAGCTCCTGGACGGCCTGGGGGCCGCCGTCGTCACGGAACGCGAAGCGCTTGGTGAACTTCCGGAAGACGTCCCAGACCTCGTCGGCGTCGTTCCGGTTGAGGATCTCGTGGACGGTTTCGTTGACGTCCTCGATGGTCTCGCCGTATTCGAGGTACGCGGTGGTGTCCGAGTGCACGAGGAGGTGGTTGTCCTCCAGCACCACGGCGTCGAGCCGCGACATCCACTGGAGGTGGACGTCCTGGAGCCGGTCCATGTCCTGCTTCTGGCCGCCGTTGAGCAGCCAGGCGGCCTGGAAGGTGGCGGTGCCCGCTCCGGAGTTGACCGGGGTGTCGCCGAAACGCTTGGCGCCGAGGAGCAGCAGCTCGTGGTTGCCCATGAGGGCCTTGCAGTAGCCGCCGGCGGCGGCGGCCTCGGCGGAGAGACGCATGACCAGGTCGATGACGCCGATGCCGTCGGGGCCGCGGTCGGTGAAGTCGCCGAGGAACCAGAGACGGGCGTTGCCCGCGGCCCAGCCGCCGTTCTCGTCGACGAGGCCCTGGGCGCGGAGCGCCACGAGGAGTTCGTCGAGGTAGCCGTGGACGTCGCCGACGACGAAGAGGGGGCCGGGGCCTTCGCCGGACGCGGGCTCGCCGGCGGGGGCGGGCGCGGGGGTGACGTGGACCTGGACGGTGTCGCCCCGGTTGATGACGGGCAGGTCGCGTTCGGTCGGCGTGTAGCCCTCGGGGACCTCGCCCTCGGGGAAGGCGTTGCCGGGGTGGCCGGAGTGCTCGGCGGGCACGGAGGCGGTGGGAACGGCGGAGGAGCCGGCGTCCGTGCCGTCCGAGTCGGTGCGCGCGGGCGCGGTGCGGTGGCCCAGGCGCAGGGTCGGATCGGCGGGCAGGGGCGCGACGGCCCGCGGCGTTGTGGCCGGGGGCGCGGCCGGCTGCCGCGCGGCTTCGCGCGCCGGGAGCGGCACGGCCTCGACGGGGGAGGACGCGACGGGGGGAAGGGTTCCGGCGGGGTCCTGGCGGATCGCCGCGGCGGGGTGCCCGGCGGGCACGGTGGGCGGGGGCGGTGCCTGGCCCGGTGCCGGGTGCGCGCCGTGCGGGGGCTCCGCGTACGAGGGGCCCGGCGGTGACGACTCCGCGTGAGGGGACGTGTGCGACGGCTCCGGGCGCGCATGCTCCGCGTACGGGTGTTCCACCGGCCCGGCCGCCGACGGAGGCCGCGGGGCCGACGGTTCGGCGGCATGGCCCTGTACGGGTACGCGCGCGTACGGCGGTACGCGGAAGTCACGCAGTGTCGCCGTGCGTACCACGGGCTCCTGACCGGCCCCCTGAGTCATCGACCCCTCCACCACCGTCGCGATGCCCTGCACATCGCGGACCGGCCTGGTCGGGGTGGTCCGCGGTGTCGTCCGCCCATCATAGGAATGAGGGTCCTCCTGTGGGACGCACCAGGGTGGTGAATCCGGGTCCACTCCGGGTTCACCGGTCGTTTCGCCCGGATTGGGGAGATGTGATCCAGGGTCGTGACCGGTGTGGTGTTCGGTTTCGCCGTTCCCGCCCCGGGGCAGGGGCGGGAACGGCGTGTTCGAAGGGCCGTTCGCGGGAGGTCAGTCCTTCGCGGGCGAGCGCGGCGGGCTGACCGTCGTGCGGGGCGGACGGCGCTGCGAGGAGGTGCGGACGATGAGCTCGGTGGGTATCACCTGTTCGACCGGGCCGTCGCTCTCGGCCCCTTCGATGGCGTCGATGAGGAGCTGGACGACGGCCGTGCCGATCCGGCGCGGCTTGAGCGAGAGCGTGGTGATGGGCGGTTCGGTCGTGGCATAGCCGGCCGACTCGCTGCAGCAGACCAGCAGGAGGTCGTCCGGGACGCGGAGCCCGTAGCGGCGCGCGGCCGCGAGGAGGTCGGTTCCGTTGGGGTCGAAGAGGCCGTACACGGCGTCGGGACGGTCCGGGCGGGCGAGCAGCCGGTCGGCCGCGACGGCGCCCGCGCACGGATCGTGCGCCGGATACGACTCGTAGACGGGGTCCTGCCCCACGCGCGCGCACCAGTTGAGGTACGCGGTGGTGGAGAGGCGGGTGTACGTGTCGGTGGTGGTGCCGGTCAGGAGGCCGATGCGGCGGGCACCGGCGTCGGCGAGGTGGTCGAGCAGGTCGAGGACGGCGGCTTCGTGGTCGTTGTCGACCCAGGCGGTGACCGGAAGGGTGCCGGCGGGGCGCCCGTCGGAGACGACGGGGAGGCCCTGGCGGACCAGTTCGGTGACGACCGGGTCGTGGTCGGAGGGGTCGATGACGACGGTGCCGTCGAGGGCGACGTTCGACCAGACGTCGTGGCGGGAGGTGGCGGGGAGGATGACCAGGGCGTAGCCCCGCGCGAGCGCGGCCGACGTGGCCGCCCTGGCCATCTCCGCGAAGTACGCGAATTCGGTGAAGGTGAAAGGTTCATCCCCGTACGTGGTCACGGTCAGGCCGATGAGTCCCGACTTGCCGGTACGGAGCGTGCGGGCCGCCGCCGACGGGCGGTAACCCAACCGGTCGGCGACCTCGCGGACGTGGCGGCGGGTGGCGTCGGGGAGCCGGCCCTTCCCGTTGAGCGCGTCGGAGACCGTCGTGATGGAGACCCCGGCGGCGGCGGCCACGTCCCGGATGCCTGCCCGGCCCTGCCGGTTTCCCCGGGTCTGTGCCCGGCTCACCTGATGCTTCCCTGCTGCTGTCATGGCGAGCTGATAGTAGGGCGAGGGAGGACGGTCGGGACGGCCGCATATGCGGGCGTTGACAGGCACGTTTCTGCATGATCCGAAGCATCCAACATGCATAAAAGCAAAGGCAGTTGCGGGTAAGCCCCTATGTTTCCCGGGCGTCGAGCGGCATGGACCTGGTGAGGGGGCGCGGTCGGGAAGTGGTCTCAACTCACCTCTACGGGGGACGCGCGCCACGGCGTTCGCCACCGGCGCGCGCCACCCGGGCGCGCGCTCCCCCCTGTCGGGGAAGCTCCGGGCGCGACCGCACGGCGTGTCCTTCCCGTTGTCCACAGCCCATTCGCACCGGAGGCGAATCCTCTTAAGGTGAGGAGTATTGGTGGTACGTACGGTCGAGGAGGCCACACTGTGAGCGAGACCAGCGGGACGAGCACCGGCAGCCCCAGGCTGCGCGCCGAGCTGGACGGTATCCCCACCTACAAGCCGGGCAAGCCGGCCGCCCAGGGCGGCCCCGTGGCCTTCAAGCTGTCCTCCAACGAGAACCCCTATCCGCCGCTGCCGGGGGTCCTGGAGAGCGTGGTGGCCGCCGCCGACACCTTCCACAGGTACCCCGACATGGCCTGCACCGGTCTGATGGCGGAGCTGGCCGAGCGCTTCGGCGTGCCCGTCTCCCACCTGGCCACGGGCACCGGCTCGGTCGGGATCGCGCAGTCGCTGATCCAGGCCACCTCGGGACCGGGCGACGAGGTGATCTACGCCTGGCGCTCTTTTGAGGCGTACCCGATCATCACGCAGATCAGCGGGGCCACCTCGGTGCGGGTGCCGCTGACCGACGGCGAGGTGCACGACCTCGACGCGATGGCGGAGGCGATCACCGACCGGACCCGGTTGATCTTCGTCTGCAATCCGAACAATCCCACGGGAACCGCCGTGCGCCGGGCCGAGCTGGAGCGGTTCCTCGACCGGGTGCCCTCCGACGTCCTGGTCGTGCTCGACGAGGCGTACCGGGAGTTCGTGCGCGACGCCGAGGTCCCGGACGGCGTCGAGCTGTACCGAGACCGCCCCAACGTCGCCGTGCTGCGGACCTTCTCCAAGGCGTACGGCCTGGCCGGACTGCGGGTCGGCTTCGCGATCGCCCACGAGCCGGTGGCGGCGGCGCTGCGTAAAACGGCCGTGCCGTTCGGCGTGAGCCAGCTGGCGCAGGACGCGGCGGTGGCCTCGCTGCGGGCCGAGGACGAGCTGCTGGGCCGGGTCGGATCGCTGGTGACCGAGCGCGAGCGGGTCCACGCGGCGCTGGTGGCCCAGGGCTGGACCGTGCCGGACACCCAGGCGAACTTCGTCTGGCTGCGGCTCGGCGAGCGGACGGCGGACTTCGCGGCGACGTGCGAGCGGCACGGAGTGGTGGTGCGGCCCTTCGCGGGCGAGGGCGTGCGCGTCACGATCGGCGAGGGAGAGGCGAACGACCTCTTCCTCCAGGCGGCCGAGGGCTTCCGCAAGGAGCTCTGAGGAACGGCCCGGCCGGCCCCCCGGCGACCCGACGCGTCAGGTTTCCGGGACCCGGTACGGGCCCCGAGCCCCGGCCCCCGCGAGCGATCCCGCTCGCGGGGGCTCTTCCGTGCGGGGCCGGATGTGAGGAAAGAGACGTCCCCGGCGGGGACCCCGAAGACAAGTACGGATTTCATGTGAGCCATAATGCTTGTGAATGTGAACGCGTTCACAAGCATGTCCTGTTCATGCCGGTACGGCCGGTATGGGAGGGCGAACCGCCGATATGACCACGGCGATGTAAGGAGAGACCGACGTGGACCTCGCTCTTGCGCCAGAGACTCTGGCGCGTTGGCAGTTCGGCATCACCACCGTCTACCACTTCCTCTTCGTCCCCCTGACGATCTCCCTGGCCGCCCTCACCGCAGGGCTCCAGACGGCCTGGGTGCGGACGGAGAACGAGAAGTACCTCAGGGCGACGAAGTTCTGGGGCAAGCTCTTCCTGATCAACATCGCCATGGGCGTGGTCACCGGCATCGTGCAGGAGTTCCAGTTCGGCATGAACTGGTCCGACTACTCGCGTTTCGTCGGTGACATCTTCGGTGCCCCGCTCGCCTTCGAGGCGCTCATCGCCTTCTTCTTCGAGTCGACCTTCATCGGCCTGTGGATCTTCGGCTGGGACAAGCTGCCGAAGAAGATCCACCTCGGCTGCATGTGGATGGTGTCGATCGGCACGGTCCTCTCCGCGTACTTCATCCTGGCGGCCAACTCCTGGATGCAGCACCCCGTGGGCTACCGGATCAACAAGGAGCGCGGCCGGGCGGAACTCACCGACTTCTGGCACGTGCTCACCCAGAACACCGCCGTCGCCCAGTTCTGCCACACCATCACGGCGGCCTTCCTGGTCGGCGGCGCGTTCATGGTCGGCATATCCGCCTTCCACCTGGCGCGCAAGAAGCACATCCCGGTGATGCGGACCTCCCTGCGGCTCGGTCTGATCACCCTGATCATCGCCGGTCTCGGCACCGCCGTCAGCGGCGACCTGCTCGGCAAGGTCATGTTCAAGCAGCAGCCGATGAAGATGGCCGCCGCCGAGGCGCTCTGGGACGGGGAGGCCCCCGCGCCCTTCTCGATCTTCGCCTACGGAGACGTCGACAAGGGCCACAACAAGGTCGCCGTCGAGGTCCCCGGGCTGCTCTCCTTCCTCGCGAACGACGACTTCAGCTCGTACGTGCCCGGCATCAACGACGTCAACAAGGCCGAGCAGGAGAAGTACGGCCCCGGCGACTACCGGCCCAACATCCCCGTCGCCTACTGGGGCTTCCGCTGGATGATCGGCTTCGGCATGGCCTCCCTGACCCTGGGCATGATCGGCCTCTGGCTGACCCGGAAGAAGTTCATGCTGGCGCCGGGGCTGCGGACGGGCGAGGACGAGGTGCCGAACCTGGTCCTCTTCAAGAACAAGGCCCTCAGCCACCGGATCGGCCGCTGGTACTGGATCGTCGCCCTCTGGACGATGCTCTTCCCGCTGATCGCCAACTCCTGGGGCTGGATCTTCACCGAGATGGGCCGCCAGCCGTGGGTGGTCTACGGCGTGCTGCGCACCCGTGACGCCGTCTCCCCCGGTGTCTCCCAGGGCGAGGTCCTCACCTCCATGCTCGTCTTCACCCTGCTCTACGCCGTCCTCGCGGTCGTCGAGGTCAGGCTCCTCGTCAAGTACGTCAAGGCGGGGCCGCCCGAGCTGACCGACGACGACCTCAACCCGCCCACCAGGATCGGCGGGGACACCCGTGACCCCGACCGGCCCATGGCCTTCTCGTACTGAGGCTCAGGAGATCGAGGCATGGAACTCCACGACGTCTGGTTCGTACTCATCGCCGTCCTCTGGACCGGCTACTTCTTCCTCGAAGGGTTCGACTTCGGGATCGGTGTCCTGACCAAGCTGCTCGCCCGCGACCGGGTCGAGAAGCGGGTCCTCATCAACACCATCGGCCCCGTCTGGGACGGCAACGAGGTGTGGCTGCTCACCGCCGGCGGCGCGACCTTCGCCGCGTTCCCCGAGTGGTACGCGACGCTGTTCTCGGGCTTCTACCTGCCGTTGCTGCTCATTCTGGTCTGCCTGATCATCCGGGGCGTCGCCTTCGAGTACCGGGCCAAGCGGTCCGGGGAGAAGTGGCAGCGCAACTGGGAGCAGGCCATCTTCTGGACCTCACTGCTGCCCGCGTTCCTCTGGGGCGTGGCCTTCGGCAACATCGTCCGGGGCGTGCGGATCGACGGGGACATGGAATACGTCGGCACCCTCGGGGACCTGCTCAACCCGTACGCGCTCCTCGGCGGCCTGGTCACGCTCACCCTGTTCACCTTCCACGGCGCGGTCTTCGCCTCGCTCAAGACGGTCGGGGACATCCGGGTCCGGGCACGCGCGCTCGCGCTCAGGCTGGGGCCGGTCACGGCGGTGCTCGCGCTCGCCTTCCTGATCTGGACCCAGGTCCACACGGGGAACGGCTGGAGCCTGATGGCGACGGCGGTCGCGGCGGTGGCGCTCGTCGGCGCGATCGTCGCCATCGGAGCGGGGCGCGAGGGCTGGTCGTTCGCGCTCTCGGGGATCACGATCGCCGCCTCGGTGGCGATGCTCTTCCTCGCGCTCTTCCCGGACGTCATGCCGTCCTCGCTCGACTCGGCGTGGAGCCTGACCGTGACGAACGCCTCGTCGAGCCCGTACACGCTCAAGATCATGACGTGGTGCGCCGCGATCGCGACCCCGCTGGTGCTGCTCTACCAGAGCTGGACCTACTGGGTGTTCCGCAAGCGGATCGGCACGCAGCACATCGCCGACGCCCACTGAGGACCGCCGTGGAAACCAGGCCGACGCTCACCAGAGGGGCATGTTTCACGTGAAACCGATCGATCCGCGTCTGCTCCGGTACGCCAGGGCCACCCGTCTCTTCCTGATCGCGGTGGTCGTGCTCGGCCTCCTCGGAGCGGCGCTGGTCGTCGCCCAGGCGATGCTCATCGCCGAGATCGTGGTGGGGGCCTTCCAGGAGGGCCGGCCGGTGTCCGCCCTGGCCACCCCCCTGCTGCTGCTCGCCGGAGTGGCGGTGGCGCGGGGGGTGGTCTCCTGGCTGACCGAACTCGCCGCCCACCGGGCGAGCGCGGCGGTCAAGTCCGAACTACGCGGCCGGCTCCTCGTCCGCGCCGCCGCCCTCGGTCCCGGGTGGCTCGGCGGTCAGCGGACCGGTTCGCTGATCGCCCTCGCGACGCGGGGCGTGGACGCGCTCGACGACTACTTCGCCCGCTACCTGCCCCAGCTGGGACTCGCGGTGGTCGTGCCGGTGGCGGTCCTGGCCCGGATCGTCACCGAGGACTGGGTGTCGGCGGCGATCATCGTCGTCACGCTGCCGCTCATCCCGCTCTTCATGGTCCTCATCGGCTGGTACACCCAGGCCCGGACGGACCGGCAGTGGAAGCTGCTCTCGCGGCTCTCCGGTCACTTCCTGGACGTGGTGGCAGGTCTGCCCACCCTCAAGATCTTCGGCCGGGCGAAGGCCCAGGCCGAGTCGATCCGCGCGATCACCTCCGCGTACCGGCAGGCGACGATGCGCACGCTGCGGATCGCCTTCCTCTCCTCCTTCGCCCTCGAACTGCTCGCCACGCTGTCCGTCGCCCTGGTCGCCGTGACCATCGGCATGCGACTGGTCCACGGCGGTCTCGACCTCTCCACCGGACTCGTCATCCTGATCCTGGCCCCCGAGGCGTACCTCCCACTGCGGCAGGTGGGGGCGCAGTACCACGCGGCCGCGGAGGGGCTCGCCGCCGCGGAGGAGATCTTCGCCGTCCTGGAGCGGCCGGTCCGGGAGGGCGGCACGGGGGCGGTGCCGGACTCCGTGCGCCTGGAACTGGACACCGTGACGGTGCGCCACGCCGGACGGACCGAACCGTCGCTCGACGCGGTGACGCTGACCGTCGAGCCGGGCGAGACGGTGGCCCTGGTCGGACCGAGCGGCGCCGGGAAGTCGACGCTGCTCGACGTGGTCCTCGGCTTCACAGCCCCGGAACCGGGCGGTTCCGTGCGGGTCGGCGGCCGGGACCTCGCGGCGCTCGACGCGGAGGAGTGGCGTTCGCGGATCGCCTGGGTGCCGCAGCGTCCGTACCTCTTCGCGGGGACGATCGCCGAGAACGTACGCCTTGCCCGCCCGGACGCCACCGACGAAGCGGTCCGGGAGGCCCTGCGCGACGCGGGGGCGGACGGGTTCGTCGCGGGTCTCCCGGACGGGACCGAGACCCTGCTCGGCGAGGACGGTGCCGGGCTCTCGGCGGGACAGCGGCAGCGGCTCGCGCTCGCCCGTGCCTTCCTGGCCGACCGGCCCCTGTTGCTGCTCGACGAGCCCACGGCCGCGCTGGACGGCGAGACGGAGGCGGGCGTGGTCGACGCGGTCCGGCGCCTCGCGGCCGGCCGGACGGTTCTGCTGGTGGTCCACCGTCCGGCGCTCCTCGCGGTGGCGGACCGGGTGGTGAGCCTGGCGGGCCCGGCTGCCGCCGCAACGGCCGCGGCCGACGGGTCGGTCACCGCCGGCGGTGCCGGTCCGGACGGGACGCCGGACGCGGCCGGTGACGTCGGCGCGGCGACGGCCGCCGACGGGGACGGCACGGCCGAGGGGACCGGGCCGGACCCGGCCGGTACGGGTGCCCGGACCGGCGTGGACGGAACCGTCGACGGTGAACCGCGCGGCCCGGTCGGCGCCACGGCCCCGCGCGGTGTGCTGCGGCGGGTCCGGGACATGGCGGGGGCGCTCAAGGGACGCATGACGCTCGCCCTGTCGCTCGGAAGCCTCGCCCTCGGTTCCGCCGTCGGACTCATGGCCGTGTCCGGCTGGCTCATCTCCCGGGCCTCCGAACAGCCGCCCGTGCTCCACCTGATGATGGCGGTCACCGCCACGCGCGCCTTCGGCATCGGCCGGGCCGTCTTCCGGTACGCCGAACGGCTCGTCTCGCACGACGCCGTCCTGCGGATGCTCGCCGACCTGCGGGTCTCCGTCTACCGGCGGCTGGAACGGATCACCCCCGCCGGACTGCGGCGCACCGGCCGCGGCGACCTGCTCGCCCGGCTCGTCCAGGACGTCGACGCGCTCCAGGACTACTGGCTGCGGTGGCTGCTCCCGGCGGGCACCGCGCTCGTCGTGGGCGTCGTGTCCACCGGGTTCACCACCTGGCTGCTGCCCGAGGCCGGTGCCGTCCTCGCCGTGGGCCTGCTGGTCGCGGGGACCGCCGTACCCGCGGTCGGCGGGGCCCTCGCCCGCCGGACCGGACGGCGGCTCGCCCCCGCGCGCGGCGCCCTGGCGTCCGCCGTGGCCGACCTGCTCCGCGGTTGCGCCGAGCTGACGGTGGCCGGCGCCCTGCGGAGCCGTGTCGAGCGGACCCGGGCGGTCGACCGGACGCTCACCGGCATCGCCGCCCGGCAGGCCGCGGCCACCGCGCTCGGCGCCGGGCTCTCCGCCCTGGTCTGCGGCCTCACGGTCGTGGCCGCCGCGGTCGTCGGCGTCCAGGCCGTACGGGACGGACGGCTCGACGGGGTGTCCCTCGCCGTGGTCGTCCTGACGCCCCTCGCCGCCTTCGAGGCCGTGACCGGGCTGCCGCTCGCCGTTCAGTACCGGCAGCGCGTCAAGCACAGCGCCGAGCGGGTCCTCGACGTGCTCGACGCCCCCGTGCCCGTACACGAGCCGAGGACGCCCGTCGCGCCTCCCGAGGGGCCGTTCCCGCTGGAGCTGACCGGGGTCTCCGCCCGGTACGCCGGTCAGGAGCGTCCGGCGCTCGCCGGTTTCGGCCTCACCCTGGAGGCCGGGCGCCGGGTCGCCGTCGTCGGCGCATCCGGCTCCGGGAAGACCACGCTCGCCCAGGTGCTGCTGCGGTTCCTGGACGTGGAGGAGGGCACGTACCGGATCGGCGGTGTGCCCGCCCGGGAGCTGGAGGGGGACGCGGTACGGCGCCTCGTCGGCCTCTGTGCCCAGGACGCGCACCTCTTCGACAGCTCCGTCCGCGAGAACCTGCGGCTCGCCGGGGTCGGCGCGGACGACGGGGAGTTGCGCGAGGCGCTGCGGCGGGCCCGGCTGCTCGACTGGGTGGAGGCACTGCCGCGGGGGATGGACACCCTCGTGGGCGAACACGGCGCCCGGCTCTCCGGCGGCCAGCGCCAGCGGCTCGCGCTCGCGCGGGCCCTCCTGGCGGACTTCCCGGTCCTCCTCCTGGACGAGCCGGCCGAACACCTGGACCTCACCACCGCCGACGCGCTCACCGACGACCTGCTGCGGGCCACCGAGGGCCGTACCACCGTCCTCATCACCCACCGGCTGTACGGCCTCGACGCCGTCGACGAGGTGATCGTCCTGGACGGGGGGCGGGCCGTCCAGCGCGGACCGTACGCCGAGCTGGCGGCGGAGGAGGGCCCGCTGCGCCGGATGCTGGAGCGGGAACGGGAGGCCGATTCGCTCGCCGCAGCCGTGGTGAACGGGGCGGCCGGAGCCCGTCACCGCGACGGTGACCGGGCGGTCGGCGCGGGACAGCCGACTTTTCTCTGCAAATAGGGCTTATTAGGCTCAAGCACATGACCGCCACCGAGTCCGGCGCCCCGGACCCCCCGGAAGCCGCCGACGAGTCCACGGGCCCCCTGGAGGCTGCCGCCCGCGGCCTCCAGGGGCTGTCCACGGAGCTCACCGCCCGTGTGCCGCAACTCTTGGAGGCCATGCGCTCGGTCGGTGCCGGACTCGAACTCCACACCACCCTCGACCGCATCTGCGAGACCGCCGCCGAACTCGCCGACGCCCGGTACGCGGCGATCGGCGTCGTCGACGACGCGGGCGACGGCCTCTCCGACTTCGTCACCTTCGGCGTCGACGAGGACGTGGCCCGCCGGATCGGACATCTTCCCGACGGGCACGCGGGACTGCTCGGAGCGCTGATCCGCGACCCGGGCACCATCCGGCTCGCCGACCTCTCGAAGGATCCGCGCGCGGCGGGCTTCCCGCCCGGGCACCCGCCGATGCGGAGCTTCCTCGGCGTCCCCATCCGGGTCCAGGGCGAGATCTTCGGCAACCTCTACCTCGCGGAGAAGCGCGACGGGGGCGAGTTCAACGACTACGACGTGCACATGGTCCGGGTGCTCGCCACCGAGGCCGGCATCGCCATCGGCAACGCCCGTCTGTACGAGGCCGCGCGGCAGCGCGAACGGTGGATCGACGGTTCGGTCGCCGTCACCACAGCCCTGCTCTCCGGCGGCGACGCCGACGACTCCCTCACGGTCGTCGCCGAACAGGCCCGCCGTCTCGCCGGCGCGGACGTCGGCATCGTGCTGCTCCCCGCGGAGGAGGGCGGCCTGGAGATCGTCGCCGTCTCCTCGACGCGGCCCACGAAGGCACTGGGCGTGGTGATCCCGCCCGAGAGCAGCGCCGTGGCGCGGCTCCTGAAGGGCGAGGCGGTCTTCCTGACGGACGCCTCGACGGACCCGCGCGTGATCGGCCCGCTGACCTCCGAGTACGGACCGAGCATGATCCTCCCGCTGCAGAGCGGGGGCCGGGTGCTCGGCGCGCTCGCCACGCCCCGGCTGCTGGGCGGCCGCCCGTTCACCGAGGGGGAACGGACGCTCGCCGAGCAGTTCGCCTCGCAGGCGGCGCTCGCCCTGATGATGGCCGAGGCGCAGCGGGACCGGGAACGCCTCGCCGTGTACGAGGACCGCGACCGCATCGCCCGTGACCTGCACGATCTGGTCATCCAGCGGCTCTTCGCCACCGGCATGATGCTGGAGAGCGCCCAGCGCCGGTCGATCGTGCCGGCCGTGCGCGAGGGCGTGGGCAAGGCCGTGGACGAACTGGACGTCACCATCCAGGAGATCCGCACGGCGATCTTCGCGCTCCAGCAGGGCCCCGCCGAAGCACCGGCGGGGCTGCGCACCCGCGTCCTGCGGGAGATCAACATGGCGGCCGTGCCGCTCGGCTTCACGCCGGCCCATCGCTTCCTCGGCCCGATCGACTCGACGGTCGGCGAACTCACCGGCAAGAACCTCGTCGCCGCCCTGCGGGAGGCGCTGTCCAACGCCTTCCGGCACGCGGGCGCCGGCCGGATCGAGGTGGTCGTCGACGCCGGGGCCACCCTGCCCGACGGCTCCGCCGGGGTGCGCCTCTCGGTCGCCGACGACGGCGTCGGCCTCCCGGAGGGCGGGCGGCGCAGCGGCCTGCGCAATCTGGCCCGGCGGGCGGAGTCCCTGGGGGGCGCGAGCTGGTGCGGGCCGGGGATCGGGGAGGGCGGCGGCGGTACGGCGCTGATCTGGGAGGCGCCGTTGTAGGGGAGCGACCCGGGAGCCCGCCCCCTGGCGCGTCCGGGAGCCCGGGTCCTCGGCCTACGACGCGTCCGGGGTCCCGGCCAGGGACTCGGCGACGAGCTGTTCGATGACGACGGCCACCCCGTCCTCGTTGTTGCCGGCCGTGCGGCCGGTGGCCGCGGTGACCACGTCGGGGTGGGCGTTGCCCATCGCGTACGAGCGGCCCGCCCAGCTGAGCATCTCGATGTCGTTCGGCATGTCCCCGAAGGCGACGACCTCCTCGGCCGCGATCCCGCGCTCGGCGCAGCACAGGGCCAGGGTGGACGCCTTGGAGACCCCGAGCGCGCTGATCTCGATGAGGGCGGTGGGACTGGACCGGGTGAAGGCGGCCAGATCGCCCGCCGCCGTTCTGGCCACGGCCAGGAACACGTCGGGATCGAGGTCCGGGTGCTGAGCGAGCAGCTTGAGCACCGGGGCCGCCGCTCCCGCCTCCTCCTCGAAGAGCAGCTTCTCGGCGGTCGCGACGGTGGCGCCGGGGTCCAGGAAGAAGGGCGGGTAGTGGGGCTCGTAGTGAATGCCGGTGGTGAGCTCGACGGCGAAGGAGGTCCCGGGCGCGGCGGCGCGCAGGGCCTCGACGACGTCGAGGGCGACCGGCCGTTCCAGCGGGCGGACCTCCAGGAAGGCGCCTCCCGCGTGGAGGTCGACGACGGCGGCGCCGTTGGCGCAGATCGCCATCCCGTGCCCGTGGACGTGGGCGCTGACGACGTCCATCCAGCGGGCCGGGCGGCCGGTGACGAAGAAGACCTCGATCCCGGCCCGCTCGGCCGAGGCGAGGGCGGCCACCGTGCGCTCGGAGACGGTCTTGTCGTCGCGGAGCAGCGTGCCGTCGAGATCGGTGGCGATCAGCCGGGGCGCCGGGGCGGAAGAACGCGGGGAACGGGGAGAGGTCACCGCCCCATTCTTCCGTATCGCGCGCACGGGCGTGCGGGGAGTCGCACATATGAGTGGTGGGAGGGGGAGGGCGAGGCGGATCGGGAGGCCGGGTGGGTGTCCGGCGGGCCCGGCGTCGGCGTCGGTGCCGGGGAGGGCGGACGGGCGTTCCCGGGACCACGTGTCCGGGGCCCTCGGGGTCCGGGACGAGCCGCGCGGTGCCGGGACGGGGAGGCGGTGGACGGGAAGCCGGTGGATGGTGAGTGCGCGTGCGGGAGATGTTCGCGTGGGGGACGCCCGGACATGGCCGTAAACATCCGTTCGTTTCCCCCGTGGACGGGGAAGGTTCCTACGAGCTGACGACATCCCTGGGGGCGGACATGGTCGCGGGCCGGTGGAGCGCGGAGTGCGACTTCTGCGGTGCTCCGTACGGGACGTGGGTCGCGAGTCTGGGGATGGCCCTCTGCTCGGAGTGCGAGCGGACCGGGGCGGACCGGCCCGCGCGGGAGCCGGTGCTGGTGGGCGACGTCCTGGCCGGCCTGGCCGACGCGGTGTCGTCCGCGTCCCGCCCGGGGAGCGCCGTACCGGACGCGCGCGGTCCCTCCTCCACGGCCTGCCGAGGGTGCGGGGCGCGCACCGAACGGCATCGGACGGCGCGCGGCCGCTGGGTTCCGGTTGAGCCCGGAGAGCTGGCGGTACGCGCCGTCCCGGCGGACCTGCGCTGGCGCGTGGCGGGCGACGGGACCGTGGTCGGCCCGGGGGCCACGACGTCTTCCGGGACGTGCCGGATCAGTCACTTAGACGTCTGCCCGACCCGCCCGGCCCCGGTCGGCGCCCCGGTCCTGCTCGCCCTGTGGCGCGGCCACGCCCGCCGGGTGGCATGGCCGGAGGAGTGAGGGAGTACGGCACGGGCGGTCCCGACCCGGGCCGGGGCCGTATCGCCGTGTCCTCGGCCGGGTCGTGGTCGGGGACCGCCCCGGCCGCCCCGGGCCGTTGCCGCGGCCATGGGCGCGGGGCGGCACGGCGGTCCGCCTCCGCGGCCGGGCGCCTCAGCCCAGCTGGGACGGGGCTTCCGTGGCGATCCGTTCGAAGACGGCCTGGTCGGCGGCGAAGTCGGAGTCCGGGACCGGCCAGTGGAGGACGATCTCGGTGAAGCCCAGCTCGCGGTGGCGGCCGGCGAAGTCGACGAAGGCGTCCACCGACTCCAGCGGGCGGCCCCGGTCCGGGGTGAACCCGGTGAGCAGGACCTTGCCCAGGCCGGAGGCCTCCCGGCCGGACTCCGCGCAGGCATCGCCGAGCCGTTCGACCTGGCCGCGCAGGGCCGCCACCGACTGCTCCGGGGTCCCTGCCTCGTACAGCTTCGGGTCGCCGGTCGTCACCCACGCCTGCCCGTACCGCACGGCCAGCCGCATCCCGCGCGGCCCGGTCGCCGCCACGGCGAACGGCAGCCGCGGGCGCTGGACGCAGCCGGGGATGTTGCGGACCTCGTCCGCCGCGTAGAACGTGCCGCGCTCCGTCACCACGTCCTCGGTGAGCAGGCGGTCGAGCAGCGGCACGAACTCGGCGAACCTGTCGGCCCGTTCCTTCGGCGTCCACGCCTCCTGACCGAGCGCGGTGGCGTCGAAGCCGTTGCCGCCCGCGCCGATGCCGAGGGTGATCCGTCCGCCGGAGACGTCGTCCAGGGTGATCAGGTCCTTGGCGAGCGTCACCGGGTGCCGGAAGTTCGGTGAGGTGACGAGGGTGCCGAGGCGGATGCTCCGCGTCGCCGCCGCGGCGGCCGTGAGGGTGGGGACGGCACCGAACCACGGCCCGTCCCGGAAGGTCCGCCAGGAGAGGTGATCGTAGGTGTACGCAGCATGGAACCCGAGGTCCTCGGCCCGCTGCCAGATCTTCTGTCCTTCGTCCCATCGGTGGATGGGGAGGATCACGGTGCTCAGACGCATGATCCGACGATACGCGGGCCCCCGTCGCCACGGACGTGCCGTCGGAGCGGTTCCGGGCCTCCGCCGCGATGAGGGCGGCTGTCGCGGTCGCCCGAACGCCCCTCTCCACGGGCCGCCTTACCGATCCGGCACGTCGGGATCCGTC
Source organism: Streptomyces sp. NPDC001744 (assembly GCF_042892575.1). NCBI lineage: Bacteria > Bacillati > Actinomycetota > Actinomycetes > Kitasatosporales > Streptomycetaceae > Streptomyces > Streptomyces sp. NPDC001744. The sequence goes on along the minus strand of NZ_JBIAUG010000004.1, from coordinate 148,920 downwards.
CCGCCGGGACCCGGCACGGTATGCGACCCGGCGGGTTCCGGGAGGCCGAGCAGACCTCGCATCGACTCCGCGGCGCGGACGGCGGCATCGCCGCAGCAGTTGTTGAAGAGGACGTGGACCTCTCGCGTCCGCTCGGCCATGTCACGGATCCGGGGCACCCACCCGGAGAGCTCCTCGGACGTGTAGGAGTGACGGAACCTCTCTTCCTTGGTGCCGGTGCCCCAGGCGTCGTTCCGGCCGTGGAAGCGCACCAGGGCGAGTTCCGGAGAGGTGACCCGTACGACCGGTGGAACGGACAGGGGGAGCGTCTGCACTATGTCCACGGCCACGGCGGCCGTCTCCAGCTCCGTCAGCAGGCCGACCGTCGCGTCGGCGTTCCGCCCGCGCCACCAGTCGGGGTGCCGGAACTCCACGGCCATCGGCCACCCCGCGGCGCGCTCACGACAGCGGCGCAGGAACTCCACCGCCGGCCTCTCCGGCACGAACCGGGCGGGGAACTGGAACACCAGCGTTCCCAGCCGACCGGTGTCGCGCAGGGGTCCGAGAGCCGCGCTGTACCGGTTCCACACCTCGTCGAGCAGCTCCGGGTCGATGCCCGCACCCCGCCGTCGCTGCTGCGCGAGAGCCGGACGTAGATCGGCCGGGAGCGCCTCGGGCCGGGTCGGGTGCCCCGTGAGCAGGGAGAACGCCTTCACGTCGAACCGGAAGCCCTCGGGGGTGCGTTCGGCCCACAGAAGGCTGTTGCGGGTGCTGGGCAACCCGTAATAGGTGGAGTCCACTTCCGCCACCGGGAAGCGCGTGGCGTAGTGCCGCAGCCTGCCCTCCGCGTCGCGGTGCCCTGCCGGATACCAGCCGCTGGACACCAGCGCCTTGTCCGTCCACGAGCAGGTTCCGACCCTGATCTCTCCCATGCGGCCAGTCTTCCCCGGAAGCGGTGGGGGATTCGTCCGGCACGCGGGGGCGACCGGCCCACGGGGCTACCGGTCCACGGGGGCGTCCAGTCCACGAGGGAGTCCGGTCCGTACCGAAGGCATCGATGGGGGTCAGGACGGGAAGCGAAGAAACTCCGGCGGTACGGCGTCGGCCAGCCAGACCCCGTTGGCACTGACGTGGAAGACGTACCCGGCCCGGTGCATGGCGCTGGCGTCGACGCTCAGCACGACCGGCCGTCCCCGGCGCGCACCGACCCGGGTCGCGGTCTCCCGGTCGGGGGAGAGGTGCACGTGATGGCGCGCCATGGGGCGTAGCCCCTCCTCCCGGATTGAGGAGAGCCGGCCCGCGACCGTACCGTGGTAGAGCCACGCGGGCGGCTCGGCCGCCGGAAGTCCCAGCTCCACCGGGACGGTGTGGCCCTGACTGGCCCGGATGCGGGTGCCCTCGATCGCGAAGCGCTTCTTGTCGTTGGTGGCGACGACGTGCTCGAGTTCCTCGCGGGTGATCGGGAAGCCGTGTTCGGCCGTGGCCCGCAACAGTGCGCCGATCTCGGTCCAGCCCTGTGCGTCGAGCACCAGCCCGATGCGTTCGGGTTGGTGCCGCAGGTGTGCGGAGAGGTACTTCGAGACCTTCACCGTGCGCTGTTCGTCCATGGGACGGCGTCCTCCGGGACGGTTTTTTCCGGCCTGTCGTGAGGTCATGTCCGTCAGGATGCCGAGGTCCCGATCATCCTGGCCAATGATTTCCGGTGGACAGGTTTGATCCACAGCAAAAGCAAGTTATCCACAGAATGCCTGGCCTTTCTGTGGACAACAGCGCCCTCCTTTCCTCCCAGTAGATCGATTTATGCCCCTGTGGATTGTTTCGAGGCAAGTGCGTCCAATGCCCTCTTATGTACTTCTCGTTCCGTGGCGGCCGTGACGAAGGCCGCGACCCCCTCCGCCCCGACCAGGCTCTGCACGGCCCGGATCGTCCCGGCGGGCAGAGCCACCGGACGCGGCTCGTCGTCCTTCGGGGGAGGCGCGTCCTGCGACAGGTGGATCTGGAGGTGCCGGGTGGCGAACAGGCGCATGGCCCGTGCCAGCTCGGCGTCGACCGTCTGCTGGGCGAGCGGCCTCAGCCGTCGCACCATCGTCGCGGCCTCGTCCGCGTCCGCGTCCGAGGGCGGCCGGTGCTCCAGGTAGCGGGCGAAGACGTACTCGGTCGTGAACTCCAGGAACCGCGCGGCGATGTGCTCCACCTGGCCCCGGAGCTCCTTCAGATGGCCGGTGATCGCCGGCAGCGGGACACCGGCCGCGTGCAGCTCGGCCGCCACCGCCAGCTCCTGCGGACTCGGTACGAGGTACTCCTCCGTCTCCCGTCCCGGAATCCGCTCCAGCACGCCCAGCTCCACGGCCTCCCGGATGGCCTCCTCGTCCGGTGTGCCGCCGAAACGGGCGTCCAGCTCCGCGCGCGATATCCGGGTGGCCTCCTCGTCCGTCCACGGCCCGTGGACCTCGGCCACCAGACCGAGCACCCCGCCGAGTCCCCGGCCGGTGTCCCACGCCTCCAGGAGCTCCTTGATCGAGGCCAGGGTGTACCCCCGGTCCAGGAGGTCGGCGATCTGCCGGAGCCGTGCGAGGTGGGCGTCCCCGTAGACGTTCGACCTGCCCCGCCGTTCGGGCCGGGGCAGCAGGCCACGGTCCTGGTAGGCGCGGATCGTCCGTACCGTGGCCCCGCTGAGGTGGGCGAGGTCCTCGATCCGGTACTCCGGCTGTGCTGACTGCTCGGACAAACCCGCTCCCACCGGCCGCGCCTCCACCCCGCCAGCGCGGGGTCCTTCCTGCGACGGATCGTACGACCGCCGCCCCGCCTCCCGTCCGCCCCGCTTCCGGTCCGGCCCGTCGCCTACGCGGGCGGCTGCCACCGGGCGAGGGTCCGCAGGGTGCCCGGACTCAGGCGGGCCAGGAAGCGGACGCCCCGGGCCTCGGGCGTCACCGGGACCACGGCCCGGTCGTTCAGGACGGCTTCCAGGATCGCGTCCGCGACCTTCTCCGGCGGGTAGTTCCGCAGGCCGTACAGCCGGGCCGCCTTCTTCTGCCGCCGCTTCTCCTCCGCCCGGTCCGTGACCCCGGCGAACCGCGCGGTCGCCGTGATGTTGGTGTTGACGATGCCGGGGCATATCGCGGTGACCCCGATGCCCCGGCCGGCCAGCTCGGCGCGCAGGCACTCGCTGAGCATCAGCACGGCCGCCTTCGACGTGCTGTAGGCGGGCAGGGCCCGGGAGGGCTGGAAGGCGGCGGCGGACGTGGTGTTCACGATGTGTCCGCCCTGGCCCCGCGCGGTCATCCGCGCGCCGAAGAACCGGCACCCGTGGATCACACCCCACAGGTTGACGTTCAGGACCCGCTCCCACTCCTCGCTCGTCGTCTCGAAGAAGGAGCCGGTGAGCCCGATGCCCGCGTTGTTGACCAGGACGTCGACGACCCCGTACTCGTCCGTCACCCTGGCGGCCAGCTTCTCCATCGCCTGCTCGTCGGCGACGTCGACGGTCTCGCCCCAGGCGTCCGGGGCGCCGATCAGACGCGCCATCTCTGCCGTGCGGGCCGCCCCCTCGGCGTCCCGGTCCACGGCCACGACCCGGGCGCCGGCCTCCGCGAAGGCGAAGGCGGTGGCTCGCCCGATACCGCTGGCAGCCCCGGTGACCAGGACGAGTTGGCCGCCGAACCGCTCCGCGTACTCCGGCTTCACCCCGGCCTTCGCTCCCGTCGCCGGAACCGGCTTCGGCGCCCCGGCGGCCGGCCCCTCGTGGGCCCGGACGAACTCGGCGATCCAGGAGGACAGCTGGTCCGGCCGGGTGCGCGGAACCCAGTGCTTGGCGGGCAGGGTGCGCCGGGTCAGCTCCGGGACCCAGGTGCCGAGGTCGTCGTGGAGCCGTTCGGAGAGGAAGGCGTCACCGGTCGGCACGATCAGCTGCACGGGCGTGTGCGCGTACGCGTCGGGACGCGGCCTGCGCAGCCGGGCGCGGACGTTGTCCCGGTAGAGCCAGGCGCCGTGCGCGGCGTCGTTCGGCAGCGAGGACGTCGGGTAGTCGCCGGCCGGGACCTTCTCGATCCGCTCCAGGATCTTCGGCCAGCGCTTGCCGAGCGGCCCGCGCCAGGCCAGCTCCGGCAGCACGGGCGTGTGCAGCGTGTAGACGTACCAGGATTTGGCGCCCTGGCCGAGGAGCTGGCCGATCCGGCGCGGGGTGGGCCGGGTCAGCCGCTTGTTGATCCAGTGCCCGAAGTGGTCGAGGGAGGGCCCCGACATCGAGGTGAAGGAGGCGATCCGGCCCTCGGTACGGGCGACGGTGACGAACTCCCAGGACTGCACCGAACCCCAGTCGTGGCCGACGAGGTGGACCGGTCGGTCCGGGCTGACGGCGTCGGCGACCGCGAGGAAGTCGTCCGTCAGTTTTTCCAGGGTGAAACCGCCGCGCAGCGGAACCGGAGCCGACGACCGGCCGTGCCCCCGGACGTCGTACAGCACCACGTGGAATTCCCCGGCCAGCCGCTCCGCGACCTCCGACCACACCTCCTTGGAGTCCGGGTAACCGTGCACGAGCAGGACGGTCGGCCGACCGTCCTCTCCGAGCTCGGCGACGCACAACTCGACCCCACCCGTACGGACCCGGCGCTCCCGCGCCCCGTTGAGCCCCGCCATCAGACCGCTCCCTCGTTCCAGCGCCGCACGTGCGGCAGATCGTCGTCCAGCCAGAACGCGCTCTGTTCCGGGTCCCGGGAGTCGGTGACGACCAGGATCTCCTCGAACTTCGCGCCCGTACCCCGGAACCCGAGGTGCGGCTCGACCGCCCACAACCCCGGCGCGGGCGGGTGGTCGGAGAACTTGTACGGGGACCAGAGCGGCGACCAGCCGTCCCGGTGCCCGCGCACGGCGTCGCTCGCCAGGCCCTTGAGCGCCTGGGTGCCGAAGCCGAAGAGCGTCGGCGCCCACCGGCGCTCCCGCACCCGGTCGATTTTGTGGGCGATGACGCCGAAGGGGTAGGCGCGGTGCCGGTTCGCGTACCCCTGGCGGACCATGAGCCGGTCCACGTCCTCGTATATCTCGCGCAGCGTGCGGCGCTCGCGCACCTCTCTCAGGAGCAGCTCGCGATGGGCCGCCAGGTCGGCGAGCAGCTTGTCGTGCAGGGGGTTGAGTCCCAGACAGCCGCTGTAGCCGATGTCGGCCGTGTAGCCCCGGTGGACCGGCGCCATGTCGAGGATGAACGGCATCCCGGCCTCCAGCCGCCGGTTCGTCGGGAAGAACTGGAGGGGGACCTTGAAGTCCACGAAGGCCGTGCGGTCCCCGAACCAGGCGAACGGTCGGTGGAACCAGTCCCTGACTCCCCGCTCGTACAGCCACTCCCGCTGCATCCGCGCGGCCTCGCGTTCGGTCACGCCCGGCCGCAGTCGGGCCGCGACGGCTTCCGCGCATGCGTAGGAGAGCCGTTGGACTTCCCTGAATCCCCGCAGCTCGGCGGAGAGTTCACGTGTCGCTGCCGATGCCATGCCGACCGCCGTCCCGTGTGAGCGCCCGATCGCGCTACGCGTTCGTAACTTGACATCGATGAATGTGACAATGCTCGGCGGCTGCGTCAAGGGGGTGGACGACGGCCTGTGGAAAAGCCTGCCGGGAGTTCGGCGGAGAACGACTTTCGTCGTTCCGCCCCTACGGGTTTGTACTCCTCTGGTCGGAGAGAGGTCGAGCCGTTGGGCTGACGACCGGTGTGGCCCACGCCACTACCTTCTGAGTGTGACTGTGATCGCGACCGAAAGCCTCAGCAAGCGGTTCCCCCGGGTGACCGCTCTCGACCGGCTCTCCCTGGACATCGGGCCCGGTGTGACCGGACTTGTGGGTGCCAACGGAGCCGGCAAGTCCACGATGATCAAGATCCTGCTCGGGCTCTCCCCCGCCACGGAGGGGCACGCGGAGGTGCTGGGCCTCGACGTCCGGACCTCCGGCGCCCAGATCCGCGAGCGCGTGGGGTACATGCCCGAGCACGACTGCCTTCCCCCGGACGTCTCGGCCACCGAGTTCGTCGTCCACATGGCGCGCATGTCCGGGCTGCCGGCGACCGCCGCCCGCGAGCGGACGGCCGACACCCTGCGCCACGTCGGGCTGTACGAGGAGCGCTACCGCCCCATCGGCGGGTACTCGACCGGCATGAAGCAGCGGGTGAAGCTCGCCCAGGCGCTGGTCCACGACCCGAAGCTGGTCCTTCTCGACGAGCCGACCAACGGCCTCGACCCGGTCGGCCGGGACGAGATGCTCGGACTGATCCGCCGGATCTGGACCGACTTCGGCATCTCCGTCCTCGTCACCTCCCACCTCCTCGGCGAGCTGGAGCGCACCTGCGACCACGTCGTCGTCATCGACGGCGGCCGGCTCCTCCGCTCCAGCTCCACCAGCGACTTCACCCGGATCACCACGACCCTCGCGGTCGAGGTGACCGACTCCGACACGCACCCGGACGGCACGGCCGCGCTCCGCACGGCCCTCACCGCGGCGGGCGTCACCCTCCACCCGGGAACGGAGGACGGACTGCCCGGCGCCGGCCACGTCCTGCTCCTGGAGGCGTCGGGCGAGGAGACGTACGACCTCGTGCGCGACACCGTCGCCGACCTCGGCCTCGGCCTCGTCCGCATGGAGCAGCGCCGCCACCACATCGCCGAGGTCTTCCGTCCGGAAGCAGCCGAGCCGTCCACACCGCACGAGGAGGTGCCGGTCCGATGAGCACCCAGATCCCCCCGCCCTCCCAGGCCGCTCCCGACACGACCCGCATCCACAACATCGGCTACCGGTCCTACGACGGCCCGCGCCTGGGCCGGGCGTACGCGCGCCGCTCGCTCTTCTCGCAGTCGCTGCGCGGCGCGTACGGGCTGGGCCGCAGCGCCAAGTCCAAGGTGCTGCCGATGCTGCTCGCCGGCGTGATGTGCGCGCCGGCGCTGATCATCGTCGCGGTCGCGGTCGTCACCAAGCAGAGCAGGCTCTCGATCGAGTACACGCAGTACGCGATCTACCTCCAGGTCGTCATCGGCATCTACCTGGCCTCCCAGGCCCCCCAGTCCGTCTCCCGTGACCTGCGGTTCAGGACCGTGCCGTTGTACTTCTCCCGCCCGATCGAGCGCGCGGACTACGTCCTCGCCAAGTACGGCGCGATGGCGTCGGCCCTCTTCATCCTCACGGCCGTCCCGCTCCTGATCATGTGGATCGGCTCGATGCTCGCCAAGATGGACTTCGCCGAGCAGAGCAAGATGTTCGGCCAGGGGCTCGTCTCCGTGGCACTGCTTTCGCTGCTCTTCGGCGGGATCGGCCTCGTCATGGCGGCCCTCACCCCGCGCCGCGGCTTCGGCGTCGCCGCCGTCATCGCCGTCCTGACCCTCTCGTACGGCGCGGTCTCGACGCTCATGGGCATCGCCTACACCACGGAGAACCAGGGCGCCATCGAGTGGCTCGGCCTGTTCTCGCCCATCACCCTCGTCGACGGCGTGCAAACCGCCTTCCTGGGCGCACCGCCCATGTTCCCCGAGCTCGGAGGCCCGGGTGCCGGGGTCGGTGTGGTCTACCTCCTGGTCGTCCTCGCGCTGATCGCCGGCTCGTACGGCATCCTGATGCGCCGCTACCGAAAGGTCGGGCTGTGACCGCCCTTCCGTCGCCCGCCACCACCCCTCAAAGGAATGGGCCGCGCCCATGAGCACCCTTCACATCGACCACGTCTCGCGCTGGTTCGGAAACGTCGTGGCCGTGAACGACGTCACGATGGCGGTGGGCCCCGGCGTCACCGGCCTCCTCGGACCCAACGGCGCCGGGAAGTCCACCCTGATCAACATGATGGGCGGCTTCCTCGACCCCTCCACCGGCGCCGTCACCCTCGACGGACGGACGATCTGGGGGAACGAGTCGGTCTACCGCGACATCGGCGTCGTGCCCGAACGGGAGGCGATGTACGACTTCCTCACCGGCCGCGAGTTCGTCCTGGCCAACGCCGAACTCCAGGGCCTCGGCGCCGAGGAGGCCCGGCGGGCCCTGGCGACGGTCGAGATGGAATACGCGCAGGACCGCAAGATCTCCACGTACAGCAAGGGCATGCGGCAGCGCGTGAAGATGGCCTCGGCCCTCGTCCACGACCCGTCCGTGCTCCTGCTCGACGAGCCGTTCAACGGCATGGACCCGCGCCAGCGCATGCAGTTGATGGACCTGCTGCGGCGGATGGGCGCGGACGGCCGCACGGTCCTGTTCTCCTCGCACATCCTGGAGGAGGTGGAGCAGCTCGCCTCCCACATCGAGGTGATCGTGGCCGGACGGCACGCGGCCTCCGGCGACTTCCGCAAGATCCGCCGCCTGATGACGGACCGGCCGCACCGCTACCTCGTCCGTTCCAGCGACGACCGGGCCCTGGCCGCGGCGCTGATCGCCGACCCGTCCACGGCCGGCATCGAGATCGACCACGTGGACGGCGGACTGCGCGTGCAGGCGGTCGACTTCGGGCGGTTCACGGAACTGCTCCCGAAGGTCGCGCGCGAGCGGGGGGTGCGTCTCCTGACGGTCTCCCCCTCGGACGAGTCCCTCGAATCGGTCTTCTCTTACCTCGTCGCGGCCTGAAAGGAGCCTGACCGATGTACAACCCCACAGTCGCCCGGCTCACCTACCGGGCCCTCCTCGGCCGCCGCAGGGCCCTGATCCTCTTCCTGCTGCCCGCCCTGCTGCTGGTCATCTCGGCGGCGGTCCGCGCGTTCAACGGCGCGGACGACCAAGTGGCGTCCGACGTCCTCGGCGGCTTCGCGCTCGCCACGATGGTCCCGCTGATCGGCGTGATCGCCGGCACGGGTGCCATCGGTCCCGAGATCGACGACGGCTCCATCGTCTACCTGCTTTCCAAGCCGGTGAAGCGGCCCACGATCATCTTCACGAAGCTGATCGTGGCGATCGCGGTGACGATGGTCTTCTCGGCGGTGCCGACGCTGATCGCCGGTCTCGTCCTCAACGGCAACGGCCAGCAGGTGGCCGTGGCGTACACGGTGGCGGCGCTCGTGGCCTCCATCGCGTACAGCGCGCTGTTCCTGCTCCTCGGCACGGTCAGCCGGCACGCCGTGGTGATCGGCCTGGTCTACGCCCTGGTCTGGGAGACCCTGTTCGGTTCCCTGATCGCGGGCGCCCGCACCCTGAGCGTCCAGCAATGGGCCCTCGCCCTCGCGGAGAAGGTCACCGGCGACGGCCTGGTCACCTCCGAGGTCGGGCTTCCCACGGCGGTGGTCCTCCTCGCGGTGGTCACCGTCGCGGCGACCTGGTTCGCCGGCCAGAAGCTCCGCAGACTGACCCTGGCGGGCGAGGAGTAGGCCCTCCCGGACACGGACGGGATACGGCTCCGAGGGGGCGCTCCCCCGGAACCGGGAGGCCCGCCCCGGCGCCGCCCAGCCCCGCCGGTCCGGGGCTCCGGGGCTCCGGGCCGTACGGTCCGGAACCTCAGACCGTGCGGTCCCGGGCCGCGAGGAGGCCCACGACGAGGGCCGCGGCGCAGACGCCGAGGACTCCGCAGATCGGCGGGGTCCAGGAGCCGGTGGCCTGGTGGAGGGCGCCGGCCGCCAGCGGACCCGCGGCGGCGAGCAGGTAGCCGACCGTCTGGGCCATTCCGGAGAGCCCGGCGGCGGTCGCCGCGTCCCCGGAGCGCAGCACGATCAGGGTCAGGGCCAGGCCGACCGCACCGCCCTGGCCCACCCCGAGGGCCGCGGACCAGAGCCAGGCCCCTTCCACCGGCGCCGTCATCAGACCGGCGTAGCCGAGTGCGACCAGCGCGGTGACGAACACGACCAGCGGGCGCTGGCTCCGCATCCGGCCCGCGAGCAGCGGCACCAGGAAGGCGCCCGCCACCTGGACCAGGTTGTTGAAGGCGAAGACCACACCGGCCGTGGAGCGGTCCATCCCGTGGTCGGTGAAGATCGTCGGCATCCAGGCGATCAGCACGTACGTCCAGAGCGACTGCAGGCCCATGAAGAGCGTGACCTGCCAGGCGAGGGCCGAGCGCCAGACGCCCACCGGGCGGGGGACGCCCGCCGGGACGGCCCGTACGCCGTGACCGGTGCGGCCCCGGGCGATCAGCACCTGCGGCAGCCAGGCGACCGCCGCCACCGCGGCGAGCAGCGACCAGAAGCCGAGGGACGCCTCCCAGCCGCCGCCCAGGGCCTTCTCCAGGGGGACGGCCGCCGCCGCTGCCACCGTGGCACCCGCGATCATCGAGCCTGTGTACACCGAGGTCATGGTCGCGGCCCGGTCCGGGAAGTCGCGCTTGATCAGGCCCGGCATGAGCACGTTGAGGAGGGCGATCGCCGTTCCGACGAGCACCCCGCCGCCGTACAGCGCGTACACGGACGGCAGAACGCGCACGAGGATGCCGGCGCCGAGCAGGAGGAGCGCCGCGAACAGCACGCGCTCGGCACCGAACCGGCGCCCCAGCCACGGCGCCACCACCGCGCCCGCGCCCAGGAAGAGCACCGGCACCGAGGTCACGAGCGAACTCGCCGTGGCGGAGAGCCCGAAGCCGGCGGATATCTCCCCGGCCAGGGGAGCCACGCTCGCCAGGGCGGCCCGCATGTTGAGCGAGGCCAGCACGATTCCGGTGAGGAGCAGGACCGGATGCGCGAGCAGGGCGCGCCGTGCCGCCGTTCCCGCCGCCGGGGGCCGGACACCGGCCTCGGCGTCGACGAGCACGGACGGCGGCGGTTCCCCAGTGGACACGGGTGCCGGGGAGGCGTCCGCGCCCGCGCGCGCCGAGGAGTCGCCCGTGCGTGCCGCGGCGCTCATCGGGTCCCTTCCGTCAGCTCCGCCACGGCCTCCAGCGGTGCCCGCAGCAGTTCACGGGCCCGGCGTTCCGCCGTGTCCGGGTCGCCCGCCTCGACCGCCGCCACGAGGGCCTCGTGCGCGTCGATGTCGACCGGCGGCATCTCCCGGTCTCCCAGGGCCGCCACCAGGACCTCGTGCACCTGGGCGGAGAAGAAGCGGTAGACCTCAACGAAGGCCGCGTTGTGGGTGGCGCCGACGACAGCCAGGTGGAAGGCGAGGTCCGCGTCCGCGTCCCGGTCGCCCTCCTCCCGCAGGGAGGTCAGGGCCGCCCGCAGCCGCAGCAGGTCGTGGGTGTCGCGCCGCGCGGCCGCGAGCCGGGCCGCTTCGGCCTCCAGGGCGACCCGCAGTTCGAGGACGTCGGCCGCGCCCGCGTGCCGGACCCCGCGCAGGACGGCCGCCGGGTCGGCGGTGGACCTGACGAAAGTGCCGTTGCCCTGGCGGGACTCCAGGAGCCCGGCGTGGACGAGGACCCGGACGGCCTCGCGGACGGTGTTGCGGCCCACTCCGAGCTGCTGCGCGAGTGCGTGCTCGGTGGGAAGGCGGTCGCCGACCGCCCACTCCCCGTCCGCGAGCTGGCCGCGCAGTTGTTCCACCACGGAGTCCACCAGCGAGGTCCGCCCCGCCGCCCTGAGTGCCATGCCGCTCCGACCTCTCCATTCGCCCGGTTGCCCAGTCATCCTACAACTGACCCGCCCGGGAACACCGGACTACTGTGGGCCCGTACGCGGACGGAACACCCTCACCACCCTCGGGAGTCAGTCATGTCAGACCGCTTCGACGTCGTCGTACTCGGAGCTGGCCCCGGCGGCTACGTCGCCGCCATCCGCGCGGCCCAGCTGGGCAAGCGGGTCGCGGTCGTCGAGGAGAAGTACTGGGGCGGTGTCTGCCTGAACGTCGGCTGCATCCCCACCAAGGCGCTGCTGCGCAACGCCGAACTCGCCCACATCTTCCAGCACGAGGCCAAGACCTTCGGCATCAAGGTGGACGGCACCGTCTCCTTCGACTACACGGAGGCGTTCCGCCGCAGCCGCACGGTCGCGGACGGCCGCGTCAAGGGCGTCCACTACCTGATGAAGAAGAACGGCATCACCGAGTTCGACGGCCGGGGCACCTTCCTCGACGCGAACACCCTCCAGGTGGCCAAGGCCGACGGCACCTCGGAGACGATCGCCTTCGACCACTGCATCATCGCCACCGGCGCCACCCCGCGCCTGCTGCCGGGCACGTCCCGCACCGACCGCGTGGTGACGTACGAGGAGCAGATCCTCGCCGAGGACGCCCCGAAGTCGATCGTCATCGCCGGCGCCGGCGCGATCGGCATCGAGTTCGCGTACGTCCTCAACAACTACGGCACCAAGGTCACGATCGTCGAGTTCCTCGACCGCATCGCCCCGCTGGAGGACGAGGACGTCTCCAAGGAGCTGGCGAAGCAGTACCGCAAGCTCGGCATCGACGTCCTGACCTCGACCCGCGTCGAGACCATCGACGAGTCCGGCCCGCAGGTCCGCGTCACCGTCACCGGCAAGGACGGCGCCCAGAAGGTCCTGGAGGCCGACAAGGTCCTCCAGGCGATCGGCTTCGCGCCCAACGTCACCGGCTACGGCCTGGAGAACACCGGGGTCGCCCTGACCGAGCGCGGCGCGATCGACGTCGACGGCCGCTGCCGCACCTCCGTGCCGCACATCTACGCCATCGGCGACGTCACCGCGAAGCTGATGCTCGCGCACACCGCCGAGGCCATGGGCGTCATCGCCTCCGAGACCATCGCGGACGCCGAGACGATGGAGCTCGACTACCCGATGATCCCGCGCGCCACCTACTGCCAGCCGCAGATCGCCAGCTTCGGCTGGACCGAGGCGCAGGCCCGGGAGAAGGGCTTCGACGTCAAGGTCTCGAAGTTCCCCTTCACCGCGAACGGCAAGGCGCACGGCCTCGGCGACGCCACCGGCTTCGTCAAGATCGTCGCGGACGGCACGCACGGCGAGATCATCGGCGCCCACCTGATCGGCCCCGACGTCACCGAGCTGCTGCCCGAGCTGACCCTGGCCCAGCAGTGGGACCTCACCGTCCACGAGGTCGCCCGGAACGTCCACGCCCACCCGACCCTGGGCGAGGCCGTGAAGGAGGCGATCCACGGCATCGCCGGGCACATGATCAACTTCTGAGGCCCTCCCGGCCCCGGGAACTCCTCCGCGGGGCCCGAAGGTTTCTTCCGGGTTCCGCAGGTTTCTCCCCGGCGCCGACGGGTCCGGGTGATAGGCACTGAGAGGTGCCGACCGAAACCCCTCCGGGTGGCGAACCGTCCCGGCCGATCAGGTCGTGGGTGCGTTCGTCACCCGGTACGCACGCGTGGCTGGTGGTCATCGCGCTCACCAGCCTCGTCATCGCGCTCTCCCCGGCCGCCGTGGACACCTACCTTCTCCACCGCAACAGCAGCAACCTCCACCAGCTCGCGCACCATCCGGTACGGGCCCTGCTCGCCAGCGCGTTCTGGATCGAGAACCCGGCCGCCGTCCTGCTGTACGCGGTGCTCTTCGAGGTCCTGCACGCGCCCGTGGAGCGGTGGCTCGGCACCCTGAAGTGGTTCGTCGTCGTCGCCGTCGGGCACGTCGCGGCGACGCTCGTCAGCCAGCAGGTGGTCCTGGCGGCCATCCGCCTCCACGACGTGCCGCTCAGCATGGCGCACGTCGTGGACATCGGGGTGAGCTACGGCCTCGCCGCCTCGGCCGGCGTCCTCACCTACCGGCTCGCCCGCCCCTGGCGCCCGTTCTACCTCGTGGCGGCGGTCGTGTTCTTCGCCGTCCCGCTCGTCACCGACCGCACGTACACCGATCTGGGGCACGCGGTCTCGCTGGCCGTCGGCCTCGCCTGCCGCCCGCTGACGCGCGGAAAACCGGTCGCTCCCCACCGTCCGCCCGGCGCACACTAGTCGCACGGGGGGCACGGGGGACCTCCCGAAGGAGAGGGACGGCCGCTTCGAGCGCGTGGACTCCGGTCCGCGCGGGCCGCCCTCTCCTCCCTCCGTTCCGGACCGCCCGTCCGGAACCGCCCGGTCCGGGCCGCGTTCCGTTCCGAACCGTCCCTTCAGGCGTTCAGCAGCCGCTCCAGAACGACCGCGATGCCGTCCTCCTCGTTCGACGCGGTCACCTCGTCGGCCACCGCGATCAACTCCGCGTGCGCGTTGCCCATGGCCACACCGCGGGCCGCCCAGCCGAACATGGGGATGTCGTTGGGCATGTCGCCGAAGGCGATCGTCTCCGCCGCCTTCACGCCCAGCCGCCGCGCGGCGAGCGAGAGGCCCGTGGCCTTGCTGAGGCCGAGCGGAAGGATCTCCACGATGCCGGCGCCCGCCATGACGACGTCCACGAGCCCGCCGACCGTCGCCCGGGCGGCCCGGGTCAGCTCGTCGTCCGTCAGCGTCGGGTGCTGGATGTACAGCTTGGTCAGCGGCGCCGACCACAGTTCCGCCGGGTCCTCGTACGGCACGTACGGCAGCGGACCCTCGTGGGCCCGGTAGCCGGGACCCATCAGGACCTCGCCCTCCAGGCCGTCGCGGCTCGCGGCGAGCGCCAGCGGGCCCACTTCGGCCTCGATCTTGGACAGGGCGAGCCCCGCGAGCTGCCGGTCCAGGGTGAGCGAGGTCAGCAGCCGGTGCTCACCGGCGTGGTAGACCTGCGCGCCCTGCCCGCACACCGCGATCCCGTCGTACCCGAGGTCGTCGAGGATGTGCCGGGTCCAGGGCACCGCCCGGCCGGTGACCACGATGTGGGCGGCGCCCGCCGCCGTCGCGGCGGCGAGCGCGTCCCGCGTACGGTCCGAGACGGACTCGTCGGAACGCAGCAGCGTGCCGTCGAGGTCCGTCGCGACCAGGCGGTAGGGGAAGGGGCTCACTTGGCGATCGGCTCCAGGACCTCACGGCCGCCGAGGTACGGCCGGAGCACCTCGGGCACCCGCACCGAGCCGTCCGCCAGCTGGTGGTTCTCCAGGATCGCCACGATCGTGCGCGGTACGGCGCACAGCGTGCCGTTCAGGGTGGCCAGTGGCTGCACCGTCTTCTTGCCGCCCTGTTCGTCGCGCATGCGGACGGAGAGGCGCCGGGCCTGGAAGCTGTCGCAGTTCGACGCCGAGGTCAACTCGCGGTACTTGCCCTGCGTCGGGATCCACGCCTCGCAGTCGAACTTGCGGGAGGCGGAGGCGCCGAGGTCACCGGTGGCGACGTCGATGACCTGGAACGGCAGCTCCAGGCCGCTCAGCCACTGCTTCTCCCAGTCCAGGAGCCGCTTGTGCTCGTTCTCCGCGTCCTCGGGCGCGACGTACGAGAACATCTCGACCTTGTCGAACTGGTGGACGCGGAAGATTCCCCGGGTGTCCTTGCCGTAGGTGCCTGCCTCGCGGCGGAAGCAGGGCGAGAAGCCCGCGTACCGCAGCGGCAGCTTGTCGGCGTCGATGATCTCGTCCATGTGGTACGCGGCGAGGGGGACCTCGGAGGTGCCGACGAGGTAGTAGTCGTCCTTCTCCAGGTGGTACACGTTCTCCGCGGCCTGGCCGAGGAACCCGGTGCCCTCCATGGCGCGCGGACGGACGAGCGCCGGGGTCAGCATGGGGATGAAGCCGGCCTCGGTCGCCTGGGCGATCGCCGCGTTGACGAGGGCCAGCTCCAGGAGGGCGCCGACGCCGGTCAGGTAGTAGAAGCGCGAGCCGGACACCTTGGCGCCGCGCTCGACGTCGATGGCGCCGAGCGCCTCACCCAGCTCCAGGTGGTCCCTGGGCTCGAAGCCCTCGGCCGCGAAGTCGCGGATGGTGCCGTGCGTCTCCAGGACGACGAAGTCCTCCTCTCCGCCGACCGGGACGTCCGTGTGGACGATGTTCCCGAGCCGGAGCAGAAGCCGCTTGGCCGTCTCGTCGGCCTCGTTCTGTTCGGCCTCGGCCGCCTTGACGTCGGCCTTGAGCTGTTCGGCCTTCTGCAGGAGCTCGGCGCGCTCCTCCGGCGTGGCCCTGGGGATCAGCTTGCCGAGCGACTTCTGCTCGGAGCGGAGTTCGTCGAAGCGGACGCCGGACGACCTGCGCCGCTCATCGGCGGAGAGCAGGGCGTCGACGAGGGAGACGTCCTCTCCACGGGCGCGCTGGGAGGCGCGAACACGGTCGGGGTCCTCACGGAGCAGGCGAAGGTCAATCACCCCACCAGGCTACCGGTGCGGGTTCGCGCGGCCCCACCGGATGAGGGAGTGCGTGTCCGGCGCACGAGGAATGCGGATACGTCGCCCGACGAGGCGCGACACGACTACGGCATGGCGAGGAGTGTCATTTCAGTGGAATTGCCCCCTTGTTCCTGACTCCGGAGACCCCGGAGTCGACCCCGTGGCATTTAGTTATCCACAGGCTGTGCGGAGAATCTGTGGACCGGGGGAAAGGGGGACGTGATTCCCGCCCGGACGCCGTGGCATTGCGCGGCCAAACCTCATCGATCCACTCATTCAGGGGGAATTCCTCCCCCTGAATGAGTGGGTGTTGCGAAAAACGCTGACGGAGAGGCTGGTGAGGTGCTGTGCGGAGCGATCCGGGAGAGGTGGTCGATCGGGGGGATTTGTCGACCTTGTCGGAGGGCGGTGTCGACTTGTCCCCAGGGTGCGAAGGGCACCTGTGGATAACCTCTGTGGGTAACTGAAAAGTATGCAGATAGGGCTAGTGGCCCGCACCTGTGGACGACTGCGCACACGCGGAACGGCGGTCCGCCACCATCGGGTCAGGCCCGACCGTCCTGGGCCCTCGCCAACCAGTCGGAGGCCGCCATGAACTCCACGTCCGAGGTGCCGCGCCGCAGCGCCGGCACGTCCTCCGCCGTGACGCCCGCCCGCGGGTACGAGCCGAGGAAGCGCACCTTGGGGCAGATCCGCTTGAGCCCCATCAGAGCCTCGCCCACCCGCCTCTCCGAGACATGGCCCTCGGCGTCCACGGCGAAGCAGTAGTTCCCGATCCCCGCTCCCGTGGGACGGGACTGGATCAGCATCAGGTTCACCCCGCGCACCGCGAACTCCTGGAGCAGTTCGAGAAGGGCACCCGGATGATCGTCACCCAGCCACAGCACCACCGAGGTCTTGTCCGCCCCCGTCGGAGCCGCCGGACGGGCCGGCCTGCCCACCAGCACGAACCGGGTCTCGGCATTCTCCGCGTCGTGGATCTCGGTGACCAGCGCTTCGAGCCCGTACGTCACCGCCGCGAACTCCCCCGCGAAGGCGGCGTCGAAGCGGCCCTCCTGCACCAGCCGGGCCCCGTCCGCGTTGGAGGCGGCCGACTCCCACACCGCTTCGGGCAGGTGCTTCCGCAGCCAGTTCCGGACCTGCGGCTGTGCCACCGGGTGGCCCGTGACCGTCTTGATGTCCGAGAGCTTGGTGCCGGGCCGGACGAGGAGCGCGAAGGTGATCGGGAGGAGCACCTCGCGGTAGATCATCAGCGGCTCGCCGGAGGCCAGCTCGTCCAGGGTCGCGGTCACCCCGCCCTCGACCGAGTTCTCGATCGGAACGAGCGCGGCGGCGGCTTCCCCGTTCCGTACGGCGTCGAGCGCGGCGGGGACCGAGACCATGGGGACGAGTTCCCGAGTCGCGGCCTCGGGCAGCGTGCGCAGCGCCGCCTCCGTGAAGGTGCCTTCGGGGCCGAGATAGGTGTACCGAGTGGCGGACATGTCGTCACCTTAATGGTCGTCGGGCACCCGGGTCCGCCGCTCCCCGGCCGCCGACGGTCCGCCTCCGCCCGGCCGGACTCATGCCTCCAGGAGCCGCTGCCCCACGTATTCGCCCTCGGCGGGACCGCCCGGGACCGCGAAGAGGCCGCTCGCCTCGTGGCGGATGAACGGGGACAGAGCGTCGCCCCGGTCGAGCTTGCGCTGCACCGGAACGAACCCGCGCAGCGGGTCCGCCTGCCAGCAGACGAAGAGGAGCCCGGCGTCCGGCGTTCCGTCCGGAGCGATGCCGTCGTGGAAGGAGAAGGGCCTGCGCAGCATCGCCGCTCCGCCGTTCTGTTCGGGGGCGGAGATCCGGGAGTGGGCGTTGTCGGGAATCACCGTCTCCCCGCCCGGGCCGCGCTTGTCCAGATCGGGCTCGGTGGTCTCGGTGCCGCCGGTGAGCGGCGCCCCGTCGGACTTCCGCCGTCCGATCACCTTCTCCTGCCGGTCGAGCGGCAGCTTCTCCCAGTCGTCCAGGAGCATCCGGATGCGACGCACCACGGCGTACGAACCACCGGCCATCCACCCCTCGGCTCCGGTGGCCCCGGCCGGGACGAAGATCCGACGTTCGAAGTCCGCGTCGGTGGGCTTCGGGTTGCCCGTGCCGTCGACCTGCCCCATGAGGTTGCGGGCGGTCATCGGTTTCGCGGTGGCACCGGCCGAGCGGTTGAAACCGTTCATCTGCCAGCGCACCCGGGCCGAGCCACCGGCCTCCTTCTGCACGGCACGCAGCGCGTGGAAGGCGACGAGGGCGTCGTCGGCACCGATCTGCACCCACAGGTCACCCTCCGAGCGCCGGGCGTCCAGGGCGTCCGAGGAGAACGCCGGCAAGGGATCGAGCGCGGCGGGACGGCGGGCGGCGAGCCCGGTGCGGTCGAAGAAGGTGCGGCCGAAGCCGAAGGTGACCGTGAGGGAGGAGGGGCCCGCGTCGAGGGCCACTCCGGTGTCCTGGGCCGTCGGCCTGCCCGACATCAGGGCCCTTGCCGTGGCCGACCAGCGGCGCATCAGGGCGGCGGCCTCCTTGCGACCCGCCCCGGGGGCGAGGTCGAAGGCGACCAGGTGGCCCCGGGACTGGAGAGGGGTGGTGATGCCCGCCTGATGTTTCCCGTGAAACATCACCTCGGTGGAGCCGACCGTGGTCAGGGCCGCCGGACCGCCGGTGCCTGCCGCGGTGCCGTCGCCCGACACGGCCGCGGAGATTCCGGCGCCGCCGGCCGTGCCGACGACCAGACCGGCCGCCCCCGCCGCGCCGACGGTGCCGAGCAGGCGCCGCCGGGAAATCTCAAGGTTCTCGCTCTCGCTCACGCGGGTCAGCCGATCTTCACGTTCTTGTCGATGGTGGTCTGGTCGATGTCGGACGTACGCACGGTCACCTGGATCTTCCATTCACCGGGCATGGGGATCTGGACGCCGCTCGCGCTCCAGTGTCCGGCCTGGATGCGGTCGGGGGCGACGGGCAGCGGGCCCACGCCCTTCGCTTCCAGGGTGAGGGCGACCTTGATCTCGGGAACGTCCAGCGGCTTGCCGTCGGGACGCTCGACGAAGAGGTGGAGGGCGTTGGCGCCGGTGCGCCCGGGGTCGAGACTGAGACGGACGACGCCCTTGCCGTCGATGCCTCCGGTGTCGAAGGGAAGCCGGATGTCGACGGGCCGGTCAGGCACCGCGGCCGGGCCGGAGGCGGCGGTGGACCGGCCGGCCTCCTCCTCGGTGCGACCGGGTTCGGTCGAGGTGAGAACGGTGGTCACGGCGAGGAGGACGACGGCGACGGCGGCCTCGGTCAGCACCGAGCGGCGCAGCCCGGACCGTTCGGGGTCGGCGTTCCGTTCCCGCTTGCGCCGGGCGGTCGCCACGGCGGCCCGCTGCCGGGCGAGCTGGGCGGCCCGCGCGGGATCGATGACGGAGGGACCGGCGGTCCGGCCGGACCCACCGGCCTCATCGGGCCTGCTGACCTCGCTGACCTCGCCGACTTCACCGGATTCGTCAGGTTCACCGGATTCGTCAGGGGTGCCCTCGGGGTTTTCGAGGTTCTCGGAGTTCTCAGGTTCCTCGAGGTCCCTTCCCTCGCCGGTCCCGTCCGCCACGGGTTCCGACAGCCGTCGGGTCCAGCGGCGGGAGAGCCAGGCGATGCCGATGAGGACGCCCATCAGGCCGATCTTGACGAGAAGGAGTTGCCCGTAGCGGGTCCCGGTGAGCGCGGACCAGGAACCGACTTGGCGCCAGGACTGGTAGAGGCCGGTGGCCGCCAGGACGGCCACGGAACCGAAGGCGACCCCGGAGAAGCGTTCGACCGCCACGCGCTCGACGGACGGCGTGCGGTGGAGGGCGACGAGCAGCACCGTCAGGCCGCCGAGCCAGGCGGCGACGGCGAGGAGGTGCAGGATGTCCACGGGCATGGCGATGCCCGGCTGGAGGCCGGTCGAGGCGTGTTCGGCCAGGGCCCAGGTGCCGGCGATCCCGGCGGCCACCACGGTGCCGCCGATACCGAGGCCGAAGGAGAGGTCCTTCCTCTCCTTCGGGTCGGAGCGCCGGGCGTAGGCGCCGAAGAGGACGGCCACGAAGAGCGCGGCCGCGCCGAGCAGCAACAGCCTGGAGGTGAGCGCGGCACCGGTCTTGGTCTCCAGGACGCCCTTCAGACCGGCCAGGTCGAAGGCGTCGGAGAGCTCTCCGGAGCCGGTGTACGGGCTGCGCAGGAGCAGCATCACCAGGGTGGCGCCGGTGAGGATCAGCCAGGCCCGCACCACTGTCCGCTGCACGGGGCGGACGCTCGCACCGCGCGGCCAGCAGACCAGGACGAAGGCGCAGCCGCCGACGAGAACGGCGAAGGCGGCGTACGAGAGATAGCGCGCGATGCCGTAGAGGACGCCGACGAGACCACCGCCGGGAGCCCGGTCGGGCAGCGCGACGGACGTCGAGGAGGGGGCGCCGATGGAGAAGGTGAAGGCACCGGCGACGGGGTGGCTGTCGGCCGAGACGGTCTGCCAGGCCACGGTGTACGTGCCGTCGGGCAGACCGGCGCGGAGCCCCACCCCGTACCGGATGACGGAGCCGCTGCACAGGTCGCGTATCTCGCCGGTGTCGGCCCGTCGTCCTGACGGGTCGAGGACCCGGATGGAGTCGGTGCTCATGGCGACCTGTTCGGAGAAGGTGAGGTTGACCTCTTCCGGAGCGGTGGCGACCACCGCCCCGTCCTTCGGGTCGCTGCCGGTGAGCGCCGCGTGCGCGGAGGCGGGCGCGGCGCCGACGAGCAGCGTGCCGAGCAGCGCGGCCGCCAGGATCAGCAGCCGTGCCAGGGAGGCACCGAGGCGCGGGGCGGTGGTTGTCATCTCTGGGTCACTCCGTCGGCTCTGGTCGGCCGTGCCGACACGGACCGGCCGTGCCGACACGGACCGGCCGTGCCGACACGGACCGGCCGCGTCGGCACGGACCGGGCGCGTCGACCGGCTTCGGCCGCCGCGTCGATTCTGTCCGGATGCCGTCGGCACGGTCAGTCCTGCTGCGGGTTGTGGTGGGCGGCCTCGACGGGAAGGTCGACCTTGATGGGGTCGGACTTCTCGAAGTGGAGCTCGACGCTGACCTTCTCGCCCTGCTTGGGCTTCTTCTTCAACTCCATGAACATGATGTGGTTGCCGCCGCGCGCCAGGGAGAGCTTTCCGTTGGCGGGGATGTCGAAGAACTTCACCTCCCGCATCTTCTGGTCCTTCGTCTCGTGGATCGTGACGTCGTCCGAGATCGGGCTGGTGACGGAGGTGAGCCGGTCCGCCGCGGCCCCGTCGTTGGTGATGGTGAGGAAGCCGCCGGCCATGTCCATCACCGGCTGGGGCATGAACGCGCCGCTGACCTTCAGCGCGGGCTTCCCGTCCGCGGGGCCGTCCCCGGACGAGCATCCGGCCAGGGCGAGCGCGGCGGCGAGGGCCACGGCGGACAGGGAGGTGGTGCGGCGGGTCACGGGTTCTCTCCCCTGATGAGCTTCGGCAGGTCCTTGGCGTAGTCCTCGACGCTCGTGTCCTCGCCGTACAGGACGTAGCCCTGGTCGGTGGTGGGCGAGAACGCGACCACCTGGGCCCCGTGCATGGAGACGACCTTGCCGTCCTTCTCCTTCTTCGGCGGGTCGATGCCGATGCCGATCTGCCGGGCCCCCGCCTGGATGGCGGAGAACTCGCCGGTGAGTCCGGTGAAGGAGGGGTCGCCGGCGGCGGGCAGCCACTTGGCGAGTTCGGCGGAGGTGTCCCGCTCGGGGTCGGTGGTGACGAAGACGACCTGGAGCTTGTCCTGGTCGGCCCGGGGGAGCCGCTTCTTGGCGATGGCGATGTTGCTCATCGTCAGGGGGCAGACGTCGGGGCAGTGCGTGTAGCCGAAGTAGATGAGGGTCGGCTTGCCCTTGGTGCGCTCGCGCAGGTCGTACTTCTCGCCCTTGGTGTCGGTGAGGACGAGCGCGGGCTTGGTGAACGGGCGGTCGAGGAGGGTGGCGGCCTTGGCGGGGTCGGTGCCGCCGGAGACCACGGCGACGGGCCCGGCGCCCGCGGCGGGGGCCTTGTCGCCGTCGTCGCCGACCCCGACGGCCACGGTGATGCCGATCGCGGCGACGATCGCGACCGTGGCGATGACCAGCGGGGCGCGCCGGCCCGGCCGGGCCGGACCGCCCGCGTCCGTGGACGCGGGCGCGTGGGTCTTCTCGACGGACTTCTCTGTGAACTTCTCTGCGGACATGCCGTTTCTTTCCGTGTCCTTCGGGAGGGCGGTGCCGTCAGACCGAGCGGCGGCGGCCGGCGAGGACGCCGAAGGCCACGCCGGCCACGCCGACGAGGATGCCGACGACGCCGAGGACCCGGGCGGTGGTGTCGGAGGAAGAGGAGGACGCCGCGGCGGCCGTCTCCTCGCGGTCACCCCCCTTGGCGTCGTGGCCGTCCTTCCCGTCCGCGGAAGCGGAGGCGGAGGCGGACGGCGCCGCACCGCCGTGGTGGTCCTCGGACGCGGCGGAGAGCTTCAGGACGGGGGCCGGGTTCTGCGGCTCCTCCGCGCCCTCCTTCTGCTCCTCGATCCAGCGCACGACCTCCTTGTTGTCGTACGTCTGCACCGCCTTCAGGACGATCTGGTCGGCGTCCTCGGGCAGCTGACCGAGGGAGAGCGGGAACTGCTGGAACTGCCCGGGGCCGATCTTCGAGCCGTCGGCGGTCCAGGTGACCTTGGAGACGGCCTCGTTGATCTTCTTGCCGTGGAGCTCCAGCGGCTTGTCGAGCCTGCTCTTCGTCACCTCGGTCTTCCAGCCGGGAACGGGCTGCGGCATGACGGAGGCGAGCGGGTGGTCGAGCGGGAAGCTGACCTCCAGCTTGACGGTGGAGGCGTTGTCGCGCTCGTTCGGCACCTTGACGTTGACGGTGGCGTAGCCGCCCTTGGCGGCCTCGCCCTGCGGCTGCACGCCGACGTGCGCGAACGCGGTGCCGGACAGCAGCGCGACGGAGGAGAGGGCGATGCCTCCGGCGAGGGCGGCACGGGCGGCGGAGACGCGGAGAACGTTCATGACGGAAGACACTCCAGCTCGGAGAGGGGTCGGAGAGGACCCGTGGAAGGACGGGAGGGTCCGGCGGCCGCCGGGAGGTGACCCGCGCGGGCGTACGGACGGGCACGGCCTTTCCCGGCGGACGGATGGACCGTCGGACGGGCGGACAGGCCGCGTCAGGCTGCGAGAGCGCAGTCGGCGGCCGGGGGACCGCGCCTGATCACCGTGTGCTGGAGTGCCTCGGCCACCGGCGGCGGCGAGGAGTCGAAGGCCGTACGGGGGATGCGCCGGAAGCCCGGTCCCGGCGCCGCGGACAGTCCGGCGAGCAGGACCCGTACGAGCCGGAGCGCGGCCCGCAGCACGCGGACCGGAGCGTACGCGGCAAGCTCCGCCGCGCTCTGTCCGGAGAGTTCGACGAGCAGGCCGAGGGCGTGGTCGCCGCGCCGCAGCAGCCAGCCCGTGGCCAGGGCGGCGAGCAGGTGCCCGAGGAGCATGGGCAGACCGGGCAGCAGCCCGTCGGCGGGAGCGGACGGCGCCGTGGCGACCGCGTGCCCCAGGTGGACGTGGACGCCGGCCGGATCGATCCCGGCGCCCCTGAGGATCCTGGTGGCGTCGGCGGGACCGAGCGACGCGGCCCCCGCCCCGCAGACCAGCTTCGCCGCCGTCCGGACGAGGGCGTCGTCGGCCTGGCCGCCCGGGGCGAGCCGGTGCTGTCCGAGGCCGAAGAGGACGTGCAGGCCGAGCTGCCCGGCCGTGAGGGCGGCGACGACGGAACCGAGGGAGCGCGCGCGTCCGCAGAGGAGGACGGACACCCCGAAGACGCCGAGGAAACCGGCGACGAGGGACCACGCCGCTACGTTCGCGCACGCCGCGAGGGCGTGGCCCAGCGCGGACAGCACGACGCAGACCGCGGTGAAGACCGCGGCCCTCAGCAGCCGTGGAGCGAGCGCGGGGGCAGTCATGGCGGCCCCATCATCGCACCACGCCCCTCACCGGGACACGGCAGGTCCGGAAGGTCGCTCTTGGCCCCCTTCGGGACGACATACGCCCTTTTTGAGGCGACATGCACCTCTTCGGAACGGCCCGCTCCCCCCCGGAGCCGTGCTCTCCCTTCGAGAGGGCACATACACCGGCACGCGCCTCCGCTGTATCCGCCGAACGGGCGCCCCCCGCGCTCCCGGGTGCTTACGGAGCTCCCCGTATGGCAATAGCTATCGGTACGTCGGGTTGCCGAGCCGCCGATCCGCTGCCGGGAGGCCGGAGCATGAGCATCTTGTGGTCACTCCATCTGCGGCGCGAAGCCGCGAGCGTGCCGCTCGCGCGCCGGCTCCTGCTGGGCACCATGGAGACGGCGGGGGTCGATCCCGACGTGTCGTACGAGCTGTCGGTGGCGCTGACGGAGGCGTGCACGAACGCGGTCGAGCACGGCGGCGGGTGTTCCGGACCCGGCGCCGGTCCGGGCGGGGCGCTCGCGGGGGCGTACCGGGTGACGGCGTACCTGGACGGCGAGACCTGCCGCATCGAGGTGGCCGACTCGGGCCCGGGATTCCCCCGCGCGGAAAGCCCGGTGCGCGCGGAGGACACGGTGTGGCCGGAGGCGGCAGAGAGCGTGGCGGCCCCGGAGAACGCGGAGACCGCCGAGAACGTCGAGATTGCCGGGACCGCCGCGCGGACGGTACGCACGGAACGCCCCGCGTACGCGGCGGCCCCGACCGCCCCGGCGGACGCCGAGCACGGCCGGGGGATGCGGTTGATCGAGGAGCTGGCCGACCACGTGCACTTCGGCAACCGCTCGGTCCGTGGCGGCGCGGTGGTCAGCTTCGACAAGATCCTGAAGTGGAAGGACACCCCGTCCCTCCTGATGGCGTGAGGCCCCACGCCCCCCCGGGCGCGCCGCGGTGCGGAGAAGGGGCGGTGCGGAGAAGGGCCCCCGCCGGTCGGTCGGCGGAGGCCCTTCGTGTTCCAACGTACGCGGAGGTCAGCCCTTCAGCGAGGCCATCCACGCCTCGACCTCGTCGGAGCGGCGCGGCAGCGCGTCCGAGAGGTTCCGGTTGCCGTCCTCGGTGACGAGGATGTCGTCCTCGATCCGGACGCCGATGCCCCGGTACTCCTCCGGCACGGTCAGGTCGTCGGCCTGGAAGTACAGGCCCGGCTCGACGGTCAGGCACATGCCCGGCGCCAGGGTCGTGTCGACGTACGCCTCGGTGCGCGCGGCGGCGCAGTCGTGGACGTCCATGCCGAGCATGTGGCCGGTGCCGTGCAGGGTCCAGCGGCGCTGGAGACCCAGCTCCAGGACGCGCTCGACCGGGCCCTCGACGAGGCCCCACTCGACGAGCTTCTCGGTGAGGACGCGCTGGGCGGCGTCGTGGAAGTCGCGGTAGGCGGCGCCGGGCTTCACCGCCGCGATGCCGGCCTCCTGCGCCTCGTACACGGCGTCGTAGACCTTGCGCTGGATCTCGCTGTACGTGCCGTTGATCGGCAGGGTGCGGGTGACGTCGGCGGTGTAGAGCTCGTTGGTCTCCACGCCGGCGTCGAGCAGCAGCAGGTCGCCGGAGCGCACGTCGCCGTCGTTGCGGACCCAGTGCAGGGTGGTGGCGTGCGGGCCGGCGGCGCAGATGGAGCCGTAACCGATGTCGTTGCCCTCGACGCGGGCGCGCAGGAAGAACGTGCCCTCGATGTAGCGTTCGCTGGTGGCCTCGGCCTTGTCGAGGACCTTGACGACGTCCTCGAAACCGCGCGCGGTGGCGGCGCACGCCTTCTCCAGCTCGCCGATCTCGAAGGAGTCCTTGATGAGGCGGGCCTCGGAGAGGTACACGCGCAGTTCTTCGTCGCGCTCGGCGGTGACCTTGTCGGTCAGCGCGGCCTCGATGCCGGCGTCGTGGCCCCGGACGACGCGGACGGGGCCGGTGGCCTCCTTGAGCGCGGCGGCGAGCTCGCGCACGTCCTTCGCCGGGAGACCGAGGAGCCGCTCGGCCTCGGAGAGGGAGTGGCGGCGGCCGACCCACAGCTCGCCCTGGCCGTCGAGCCAGAACTCGCCGTTCTCGCGGTCGGAGCGCGGCAGCAGGTAGAGGGTGGCCTCGTGGCCGTCCTCCGTCGGCTCCAGGACGAGGACGCCGTCCTGCGTCTGGTCGCCGGTGAGGTACGCGTACTCGGTGGAGGCGCGGAAGGCGTACTCGGTGTCGTTCGACCGGGTCTTCAGGTTGCCGGCCGGGACGACCAGGCGCTCGCCCGGGAAGCGGGCGGAGAGCGCGGCGCGGCGCTCGGCCGTCCTGCCGGCCTGGGCGATGGGCTCCAGGTCGCGCAGCTCGGTGTCGGCCCAGCCGGACTTCATGTTCTCGGCCAGCTCGTCGGACACGCCCGGGTAAAGGCCGTTCTTGCGCTGCTTGATCGGCTGGTCCTCGATCTCTTCCGGGGTCTCCGGGGTGAGCTCCTCGGCCACGGGTCTGCCTCCTCTGGTACGACACTGAACCCTCACCATCGTACGGTCGTACGGAAGGGGGCCCAGGGCCGGAAGACCCATTACCGGAACGTCATCGTCCGGTTACGGTTCCCGCGGACGGACGGACGGACGGACGGACGGACGGACGGGCAGGCGGTTCGGTCCCGGGGCGCCGGGCGGCTCACGCGAAGCGCGCCGCGAGCAGCACCACGTCCTCGCCCTCCACGGACGGATCGACGCCCCCGGGCAGCAGGGTCCGCAGCACGTGGTCGACGACGGCGTCCGGATCGGCCCGGTCCGCCGCCGGCACGCTCGCGGCCGCCGCGTGGAGCCGGGCGAAGGCCCGGTCCGTGGTGTCGCCGGTACGGCGCAGCAGGCCGTCCGTGTAGAGCAGCACCGTTTCTCCGGGCGCGGGGGACAGCTCCACGCTCGGCGCCTCCCAGCACGACAGCATCCCGAGCGGCGCCGAGAGCGAGGTCTCGACGAACGCGGTGCGTCGGTCGCCGATCACCAGCGGCGGCGCGTGTCCGGCTCCGGAGAGGACCATCCGGCGCCGGTCGGGCTCGGCGTACGCGAAGAGCGCGGTCGCGGAACGGGCGGGTTCGGTGAGCCGCAGCAGCAGCTCCAGGTCGGAGAGGACGGCGACCGGGTCCTCGCCCTCCATCACCGCGTACGCCCGGAGGGAGGCGCGCAGCCGGCCCATGGCGGCGAGCGCGCCCGGCCCGGTCCCGGTGACGGAGCCGACGGCGAGACCGAGCGCGCCCTCGGGCAGCGGCAGCGCGTCGTACCAGTCGCCGCCGCCCCGGGGCCCGGTGTGGTGGCGGGCGGCGAGCCGGACGCCGGGGACGCGGGGGAGGCGGCTGGGCAGCAGTTCCTCGGCGACGGCGGCCAGCCGGGCGCGGGCGCGCTCGACCTGGAGGAGCCGGGCCAGGTGTTCGGTGGCGAAGCGGCCGTAGAGCCCGATGAGGTGGCGCCGGCGTTCGTCGGGTTCGGCGGGCTCGTCGTAGAACCAGACGGCGGCACCGAGCCGGCCGGCCTCCTCGGTGGCGAGGGGGAGGGCGTAGCTGGCGGCGTAGCCGAGCCGGGCGGCGACCTCGCGGTGGCGCGGGTCGAGGCCCTCCTCGGTGCGGACGTCACGGATGGCGATCGGGTCGGGTACGCACGCGGGGCGGGCGGAGCCGGGACGGACGGCGTCGAGCGGTTCGGGAGCGGGCGGTGCGGAAGCGGGGAGGCCGGTGCCGGGGCGCTCGCCTCCCGGACTGCCCGGTCCCGGCCGTCCGGGACCGGGCAGTCCGTCGAGGAGGCGTTCGTAACTCCCCGCGCCGTACGGGACGGTCTCGATGACGCCGAGGTCGGAGTGGGCGAGACCGAGACCGATGGTGCTGGTGGGGCCGAGGCCGTCGGCGGGGTCGAGGACGGCCATGCCGCGGCGGGCGCCGACGAGGGCGGCTCCGGCATCGAGCATCTCGCGCAGGGCCGTGTCGAGGGAGGAGGTCCTGATCAGGCGCTCGGTGAGTTCGTGGAGGGTGGTGAGGTCGGAGACCCAGGAGGCGAGCCGGTCCTGGATCAGGATCCCGGGCGGAAGGGCCGCGTCGGCGGGAGGAGCGGCCGGGGGGACCCCGGCGCGAGAGGCCGTAGTGTGCGGTGGCACGGGAACAGGTGAATCGATTCCAGCCACTTTCGGGATGTGCGGGGCGCTCATGTCGGCCGACTTTCCGACCGGTGCGTTCGAGGCCATTGCATGGCAAACCCCCATGTCATCCTGCGCCGCTCGATGTACCCACATGTACACGCAGAAGAGGAGCGATGTCCAGCATTGTCCCCATGGGACTTGTGGTGTCCGAGAGACTGCGCAGAAGGGTTGAAGTACGAGAGAAGTTGGCCGAAAATTGTCCCCGGTGTGCACCTTTTGCGGTCGACTGACGTCGTTTCAAGGCGCGTCATTCCGAGCGTCCTGGGTACGTAGACGGTGACAGGCAGGGGCAGTCGCAGCGCCCCGGAACGTGATGCGGGACCCCGGCGTCTTCCATGCCGCAGGCCGCCGCCCGCCACCGGACGGCGGGGAACGTGTTCTGAACCGCTCTGGCTCTGACCTGGCTCCACCGGGCTCCACCCCTGGCTCCACCGGGTTCCCCTCGATCCCCGGTCCGGTCGGCCCCCGCTCCGAAGCGGTCCGGTCCTCACCGACCCGGTACGCGCTGTTCGCACGGTGAAGAGTTCCGTACATGACATGACACAGCGTGACAAGACGTGATGAGAATTCGGCGTTCAACGGAAAGGAACGAGCGCTCATGCGCGAGATCCCCGGAAGGCGACGCAGGCTCCGGTTCCGGCGCAAGGCGAGGTCCGCACGGCTCGACGCGGCGGTCACCTTCGGCGCCGAGTGGAACTGGCCCGTCCTGCCGGGCGCGGGCCTGGAGGAAGCACCCCGGACGGCCACGCCCCCCAGGCCCTGGGCGGCCGTGGACCCGGAAGAGCCGTCCCGGGCGGTCGCGGGGGCCGTCTGCCGCTGCCCCGACCCCGACTGCGTGGTGCCCGGCGCGCACCCCTACGACCCCGGCCTGCTCGCGGCCACCACGGACGAGCGCATGATCCGCTGGTGGTGGACCACGCGTCCGGACGCCCCCGTGGTGCTCGCCACGGGCGGCCGCGCGCCCTGCGCGGTCAGCCTGCCGGCGGCCGCGGGCGCGCGGGCCCTCGCCGCGCTCGACGCGACGGGCATGCGGCTCGGCCCGGTGGTCGCGACCCCGACCCGCTGGTCGATCCTCGTCGCCCCGTACGGGCTGGAACGGCTGGGCGAGCTGCTGTACGCGAAGGACAGCGTGCCCAGTTCGCTGCGGTTCCACGGCGAGGGCGGTTATCTGCTGCTGCCGCCCTCGGTCGCGGGGACCGGCCGGGTGCGGTGGGAGCGGGCACCGCTCGCCGGCTCGGCCCGGCCGTGGCTGCCGGACGTCGAGGCGGTGGTCGACGCCCTGGTCGAGGCGAGCACGAACACGCCGGACGGCGGGAGCCGGCTGGCGTACTGAGAGCGGGCCGCTCGTCGCCCGTGTCCCGCCGCCGTGGAGAACGGCGGCGGACGGCGACCGGTGACGGAGGCGTCCCGGGAGCCCCGGACCGGACCTCCGCAGTCCGGGCCTCCCCGCACAGGGTTCCCGTGCGCCGGCCCCTTCCGTACGCCGGGCCCTCCGCGCCTTCCGTTTCCTCCCTCTCCTCCCTCCCACCCGTCCCTCCCGCGAGGATCACGTCCCACGGGCCGGAACTCGCCTTTCCGGAAGGGACGGAGGCGCGGACCTGTGTCCGGAAAGAAAGCATGGGCGTCCGGGCGCGTCCGTACGACCGGAACAGGACCGGTCGTGAAATCGACGTGTTTCCCATCCGGCACGGTGTACGGGAACCGAACCCTCCGGATGCGTCGCGCACCGTGGCGCGGGATGAACCGAGCGCGGGGAAACGTCCTGGAGCCCCGGCGGTAACAAGACGGTGGCCTATACGGCGGTGGCGGAATTCACCGGCGCCGGCGCTGTCGGAGACGCTTCGCCGCTGCTCAGGGTCTACGGCAACGCGACGCAGAGTGAGGGGAGTTGGACGTCGAACGCTTCGGGCGACCGGAAGCGGACATGGAAAGGCCCGGTCGCTGGCGACGGGGGATGCACCAGCGACCGGGCTTCCTGAACGGTAACAAGAGATCTGCTGTTCGCAAATTCGATCCGGGTTATTCGGACAGGGATTTACGTGTCCGAAGACCGGGTTGTGGCAGAAGTCACCGACTGGTCGGTCTGCCCGTCACCAATACCGCCCGGGGCGTCAGCTGAGAGTGACCTGACGGTTCGTGAGGCCGCCGCGCGCCCGTCGCTCCTCCGCCGTGAGCGGGGCGTCCGAAGCGAGCGCCCCGGTCAGCCGCTCGGCGAACTCGGCGGCCGGCTTCTCGCACTCCTCGGCGGTCATGGACGTCGGCAGGTCCCACACCGGCACCACCAGACCGTGGGCTCGGAAGGAGCCGACGAGCCGGGTGTCCGGGCCGAGGGAGGTGGCGCCGGACGCCTGGAGCCGCGCGAGCGCGTCGAGGAGCTTCTCCTCCGGGTACGGCATGACCCAGCGCAGGTGGTTCTTGTCCGGGGTCTCGCACCAGTAGGCGGAGTCGACGCCCGTCAGCCTGACGGTCGGGATCGCGGCGGCGTTGGCCCGCTCCAGGGAGGCGGCGACCTCCGGGTCGGCGCCGTCCGCGGACTGCGGGATCCAGAACTCGAAGCCCGTGTGGACCTCCGGGGCGAACGCGGCGTCCGTGTCCAGCAGGTCCTGGAGGCGCGGCCCCTCGGCCGGGACCCGGCGCGCGGGGATCGGGGTGCCCGGCTCGGCGTCCAGGGCGCGCTGGAGGGTGTCGGCGAGGTCGCGGGCCAGGTCGCCGGAGGTGGACTCGTTCTGCAGGGCGAGCAGGACGGAGCCGTCGTCCCGGCGGAGCGCCGGCCACGCCATCGGCAGGACGGTCGCGAGCGTCACGGACGGCACGCCCTCCGGCAGCCCGCCCTTCAGGGCGAGCGGCACGGTGGCGGCGGGCACCAGCTCGCGCAGCGCGACCCAGTCGCACTCGCCGGGCAGGCCCTCGAAGGGGCGCTGGACGAGTTCGGTCACGGCGTGCGCGGCGGCCCGGCCGTGACACGCCTTGTAGCGGCGGCCCGAACCGCACGGGCACGGCTCGCGCGCGCCGACGACCGGGACCTCCCC
This sequence comes from Streptomyces sp. NPDC001744, assembly GCF_042892575.1. Taxonomy (NCBI): domain Bacteria; kingdom Bacillati; phylum Actinomycetota; class Actinomycetes; order Kitasatosporales; family Streptomycetaceae; genus Streptomyces; species Streptomyces sp. NPDC001744. Next base: position 117,756 of record NZ_JBIAUG010000004.1, on the reverse strand, counting down.
GCTCGTGACCTGTGCCTGGCCGGTCTTGCCGGCCTTCGTCTGGGGGCGCTTCTTGGCCATGGTGTGGCTTTCTCCCGATCGCGGCGGCGCCGTACCCGTACGACGCCACCGTGCTCGTCACGGCGGCGCCGCGCTGGTACGGCGGTGCTGTTTCGGGCGCGAGCCTAGCCGCCCCGGCTTCCGCACCCCTTCAGGCGGGCCGTCGTCCGTGGAGGACGACGGCCGGGAGGCGGCATCCCGGAGGCCCGGAGAAGCCGGTACGGGACCGGCGCGGGCCCCGGTCCGGCGAGGCCCGGCCCCGGGGCCCCGGGAGGTGCGGGTCCCGAGGGCCGCCGGGCCCTCCGGAGACCCGGTCTCAGTCCAGGTCGTCGTACGCGTCCAGGAAGTCGAACCCCGAACCACCGCCGACGCGTGCCGCGAAGTCCTCGCGCCGGTGCCCCTCGGTGACCACCACCCAGACGGTGACCTCGCCGGTCGCGCTGTCCCGTACGCCCCAGTCCTGGGCCAGCGAGCTGATGATGTTCAGCCCGCGACCGCCCCGGGCGGTGACGGAGGGCGTCGACGGGACGGGCCGCGTCGGGCCACCGCCGTCGGTGACCTCGACCCGCAGTCCGCCCGCCGGATCGACCCGCCAGGCCGCCCGTACGTCCCCGTCGCCACGATCCGCCCGGCCCAGCGGCCTGCCGTACCGGCAGGCGTTGCTGAGCAGTTCGGAAAGGATCAGCACCGCGTCGTCGACGACCGATTCGGCCACCCCGCTGCGGTACAGCTCGTCCCGCATCCGGTGTCGCGCCTCACCCACGCCCGCAGGACCATGAGGCACGGCCATGCTCGACGACGTGGGCACCTCTTGTGCCACCACCAACGCCACCCCCGAGACCTCCTTTGCCCCCACGCCACCGTGTGGATGCCCCGATGACCTGGACCGGAAACCGGCCAATCGGCGTTCGGTGAGGCGCTAGTGACGATCGCGTACGCCTGGAACGCGCCGGTGCACTCTCCGTGACCCCTGTTGTCCCCTTTGTCTCGCGGTGCGAAAGGGGCGGAAGGGAGGGAAACGGAGGGAGGGCGAGGGGGCTCAGCCGCGTCCCAGCTGGGCCAGCACCTGCTTGGGGCGGTTGGTGATGATCGCGTCCACGCCGAGCCGCGCGCAGAGCTCGACGTCCTCGTCCCCGTCGACCGTCCAGACGTGGACCTGGTGCCCGGCCTTCTGGAGCCGCAGGATCACGGTGGGGTGGTTCCGGACGATCCGGATCGAGGGACCCGCGATGCGCGCACCGGCGGGGAGCCGCCCGTCCCGCAGTCGGGGCGAGACGAACTGGGCGAGGGAGACGGTGGGCAGCGTCGGCGAGGCGGCGGCGATCCGCTGCAGCGAACGGGCCGAGAAGCTCATGATCCGTACGGGGGAGTCCTCGGGGGACGCGGGCGCGTGCAGGTCGAACCGCTTCAGGAGCTGGAGCAGCCGCTCCTCGACCTGCCCCGCCCAGCGGGTGGGATGTTTGGTCTCGATGGCCAGCTCGACCCGCCGCCCGGCGTCGGAGACCAGCTCCAGGAGGCGTTCCAGGGTGAGGACGGAGGTGGCCCCCGGCGACCGCCGGTCGGGGCTCTCCTCCGACTCGCTCCGGCCTTTCCAGGTGCCGAAGTCCAGCTCGGCGAGATCGGCGAGTTCGAGGGCCGAGACGGCGCCGCGGCCGTTGGAGGTGCGGTCGACGCGCCGGTCGTGGACGCAGACGAGGTGCCCGTCGGCGGTGAGCCGGACGTCGCACTCCAGGGCGTCGGCGCCGTCCTCGATGGCCTTCACATAGGCGGCCAGGGTGTGTTCCGGTGCGTCCTCGGATGCTCCACGATGGGCGACGACCTGGAGGGGGACGCGGTTCGGGTGCTGCCGTGCGTGAGTCACCGCGTCATGGTGCCATTGGCGGGGTGCGGCGAGCACGCCGGAGGGAGCCCGTTCTGTCCGTATATAAAGGAAGGGGCGCGAACGCACAGCTCCGCCTTACGGCGGCCTGACGCACGGTGGGAAAAGCTGAGGGCGGCACCCTGGGGACCGGAGTGGTCCGGCCCGCGTGGCCGAGGGCGTTCACGCACGGCACGCACGGGCACACGAAGTCGAACGCAGTCGAACGCAGTCAACGAGGAGAGCGAGTTGTGAGCAACGAGAACGAGGGCCAGGCGGTTCCGGGGGACCCGGCTGCTCCGTCCGCCCCTCCGACGCCTCCCACCCCCCCGACGGCCCCGGCCCACGCCCCCGGACCGGCCGGAGGGCACCCTTCCGAGCCGGCCGCCCCGGCCCACGCCCCCGGACCGGCCGGAGGGCACCCTTCCGAGCCGGCCGCCCCGGCCCACGCCCCCGGAGCTCCGGCCCACGCCCACGCCCACGCCCCGAACGGCCCCGCCTCCCCCGCCCCGGCTTCGGCGGGCGGCTGGCCGCCTCCCCCGCCGACCGTCCCGGCCTGGGGCGTCCCCCACGCGCCCGCACCCTCCGCCGCGCCGCGCGGGCGAGCCGGCGGCCTCGTGGCGGCCGTCCTCGCGGCGGCCCTCCTCGCGGGCGGCGTCGGCGGCGGCATCGGTTACTGGGCGGCCCAGCGGGACGACGACGGCGCCGGTTCGACCACCGTCTCCTCGGGCGAGGCCCCGGCCTCCTTCAAGCGCGAACCGGGAACGGTCGCGGCGGTCGCGGCGAAGGCGCTGCCGAGCGTGGTCACCATCCAGGCGAAGTCGGGCGGTTCGCAGGGCGAGGGGGGCACGGGCACGGGCTTCGTCTACGACCAGGAGGGCCACATCGTCACCAACAACCACGTGGTGGCGTCGGCGGCGGAGGGCGGCACGCTCTCCGTGACCTTCTCCGACGGGAAGACGTACGACGCGGAGGTCGTCGGCCGGGCCGAGGGCTACGACGTGGCGGTACTGAAGCTCACGAACGCTCCGAAGGGCCTGAAGCCGCTGCCGCTGGGCGACTCCGACAAGGTGGCGGTCGGCGACTCCACGATCGCGATCGGAGCGCCCTTCGGCCTGTCCAACACGGTGACGACGGGCATCATCAGCGCCAAGAACCGCCCGGTCGCCTCCGGCGACGGTTCGGGCGGCGGCAACTCGTACATGAGCGCGCTGCAGACGGACGCCTCCATCAACCCGGGCAACTCCGGTGGCCCGCTGCTCGACGCCGGGGGCGCGGTGATCGGGATCAACTCCGCGATCCAGTCCACCGGCAGCGGCTTCGGCCAGTCCCAGGCGGGTTCGATCGGCCTCGGCTTCGCGATCCCGGTGAACCAGGCGAAGAACGTGGCCCAGCAGCTCATCAGGACGGGCAAGCCGGTCTACCCGGTCATCGGGGCGACCGTGAACATGAACGAGAAGGGCGAGGGCGCCATGATCGCCCCGCAGGGCACCGGCGGCACGCCCTCGGTCACCCCGGACGGCCCCGCCGCGAAGGCGGGCCTGAAGCCGGGCGACGTGATCACCGGCTTCGGCAACCGCCAGATCGACAGCGGCCCCACCCTCATCAGCGAGATCTGGACGCACAAGCCGGGCGACTCGGTGAAGATCACCTACGAGCGCGACGGCAGGAGCGCCACGACCACCGTCGTCCTGGGCGAACGCACCGGCGACAGCTGACCGGCTAGGCTGTCTCCCGCGCCGCCCGTGACTCACCGGCGGCGCGGGGTGGGTTGCCCGAGCGGCCTAAGGGAACGGTCTTGAAAACCGTCGTGGCGCGAGTCACCGTGGGTTCAAATCCCACACCCACCGCGGCAGTGGACCGGCGCGTGCGCCGGCCGGAAGGGGCGCCCCTCGTACGGGGGCGCCCCTTCTTCGTGAGGGGACCGGCCGGAGCGGCGGGCCGGGATGACGGGGAACCGCCCGGCGGTGGTCCCGGGGCGGCAGGGCCTGCACGGGTCGGAAGCGGGCTGCCGGACGGGGCGGGTTCAGGAGTGGTTGCGGGCCGGGGGGTTGTTGAGGCAGAGGGCGATGTTGCGGACCGCCGCCGTGAGTTCCTCGATGACGCGTGCCGCCTGCTCCGCGTTGTGGAAGGCCGGACGGTCGGTCAGGGTGCGGCTCAACTCCTCCGCCGCCCGGATCGCGGGCCCCGTGGGGCCCGGGTCCGTCACGAGGACGGCCGAGGGGGCCGGGTAGCGGTCCGGGTCGCCCGGCGGGGCGGCCGGGGGCTGCGGGTAGCGGTCCGGGTCCGGACGGTAGCCCTCGAAGGAGGGGGAGAAGAGGCCGGAACCGGCCGCCAGGACGGTGTGCGTCTCGTCCCCGGGGTGCGGGGGCGGCGGAGACACCGGGGGAAGCCCCTGGGCGTGCGGGGCCATGAGCGGGACCGGGGAGTTCTGCGCCGGGGAGCCCTGCGCCGGGGAGTTCTGCGCCTGGGAGTGCTGGACCTGAGGGCTCTGCGTCTGCTGCGGCGACTGCTGGGACTCCTGTGGCCGCTCCTGCCCATGGGCCTGGGCGTGTGGCTGTGCCTGGGCGTGGGAGACCTGGTGCTGGGGGGCCGGCTGCTGCTGCTGGGAATGACGGGCCCGGGGAAGGACGAAGTGGTCGAACCCGGGGAACGCCGAGGTGCTGGAGGAGGCCGCCGGCGGCTCGTACTCGTTCTGCCACTGCGCGCGGTAGCACTCCACCTGGTCCTCGCAGGAGGACCGGGCGTGGAAGACCGCCGTGTCCTCGCCGAGGTCGGGGTACCAGAGGTTGGGGCCCGGGAACCGTACGGTCCGCATGCGTGGCTTGATCTGTTCGGCGCATCCCATGCAGCAACCCTGCGGCACCAGGAACGGGATGCCGCCGCTCTGCTCCGGCCTGCGGGGACCTTCCTCACGCGGGTACTCACCGTGGTGGCAGGGCGGCAGTTCGCCGCAGGCGCGGCAGATCGCGTAGTGCTCGGGCAGGACCTGCCAGTCCTGGCTGGCGGGGGCGCACCAGTGCTTCGGCGTGGACCGGGGCAGGTTGTCGTTGCGCAGGACGAGTACCACCGGGCGCTTGTAGAACTCGGCGCGCTCCGGGGCGGGTTTGACCGCCTGGTTGTTGGCCCGGCGCAGCTCGTTGGCGTGCCACCACAGCTCCACGTGTTCGCGCCACGCCTTCTCGTATGCTTCCGGCCACTGGTTGCCGGGGTACCCGGTGATCTCCAGGACGCGCCAGGCCTGCCGGTCGAGTACGACGATGGAGCCGGCCCGCAGTCGCAGATGTGTTCCCTCGACGCCCTCGTCCGGCCAGTCATGGCGGCCGATGCTGGTGGGCTGGTCAGGGAGCCACCTGCGAACCTGCATGACACGCTCCTAGGCAACGAAACTTCGTAGTTTCAACTGGGGCAGTAGGTGACATTCTGAACAATTTAGGCGTCCGTCGAGGGTTAGACACGCGCATGCTGCGGATCGATGAGAGCCGGAAACGCCTTTCTCACCGGCTGTTTCGCTTCTCGGAACGGACTCCGCCGGGTTCGTTCGGCCCAGCCGTCACGGCGGCCCCGTACCCGCTCCCGGGCCGTCGATACCCACCCATACGTGTGACGCGGCTACGTCCCGCGTCATCCCGTACGTATGCATCCCTCCGGGGAGCGGGCCGATCCTCTCTCCGGAGTGGTGGTTCAGGGGCAGGGAAGTGGTAGGGGTGGCGGCGCCCCGGCCCTTCGGGGCGCCCGGAAGACAGGAGAGCGAGATGCGTGTCGTGCTCGTACGGGGGGACATCACCGAGGAGGCGGTGGACGCGGTGGTCAACGCCGCGAACTCCTCCCTGCTCGGCGGAGGGGGCGTCGACGGTGCCATTCACCGCAAGGGCGGCCCGGAAATCCTCGATGACTGCCGGAAGTTGCGGAGCTCGCACTACGGAAAGGGGCTGCCGACCGGGCGGGCCGTGGCGACCACGGCGGGCCGGCTGCCCGCCCGGCACGTGATCCACACGGTGGGACCGGTCTGGTCGCGGGACGAGGACCGCTCGGAACTGCTGGCCTCCTGCTATCGGGAATCGCTGCGGGTGGCCGATGAGTTGGGGGCCCGTACGGTCGCGTTCCCCGCTGTGTCCACCGGTATTTACGGATGGCCGATGGCGGACGGGGCGCGGATCGCCGTCGAGACGGTACGGGCGGCCCACACGGAGGTCGAAGAGGTGCGGTTCGTGCTTTTCGACGAGTCCGCCCACTCGGCTTTCGAGGCGGCCCTGGGCGACGCGCCCCAGGGAAATGGGACGCTGAACACCGGCTGAAGCAAGGGGCTTTGCTCCGGCACCCGGGGCGTTCCGTTCCGGTCGCTCCGTGCCGTGAACTGCGGTCCTTCCGTGCCGGTGAGGTTTAACCGCCGAGCCTCACGCTTGCGAGGTAATCAGGAGAAGCCGGGGGTTCACCGGGTGCCCCGTGGGCAACTCTGTTCTCGCGAGGTCGAACAGGAAGGCCGGAGCGGCCGGGATGACCGGAGTGGCCGGTCGGGGTCTCGAAAACACCTTGTCCCAGCAGTACTTCGTCCATTTGTTACGGCCCCCAGCCTTCAGAACAGTTCCGTGCGGTGTTACCGGTATTCGATTTTCGGAGGACAGACATGAGAGGAACAGGCATGACAGCAGCAGGTGTGAGGAGAACGGGCAGGACGGAAAGGGACGCGGCGTACAACCGTGCCGTCCGCCTCCCCGCCACCGTGACCTTCGTCGGAACGGTCCGGTCCCGTCCGACGGCCAACTTCTCTCCGTGAGGGAGGGCGTGGGGAGGCGGGTGGGAGAGGGGGCCGAATCGACGGGAGAAAGGAGCGTGAACGGCGGTTCGTACGACGTTTCTTCGCCGGGGGCGGGAGCGGAACGTCGTGCCCACGAGCCGCCGAGGGGTGGGGAGCAGGGGGAGCCCCTGCCGGGGATTCGGTGGGGAATCGGTCTCCTGGACGCGGAGAGGGCCGGGCACATCGGAGCGGCCCGGGGGTGGGCACGCCGAATGGTCCGGAGCGGACATGCGGAGTGATCCGGGCCGGGGTCGGGGGGGCGTGGTGGGGTACGAGGTTCCCACGTCCGGGTTGATCCTGGGCACGGACGGCTGAGGCGGCGGCTCCAGCGGTGGCCGGGTGGCGTGACCGGCCCTTCACTCACGGCATGAGTACGAGTACGCCGCCCACGTTCCGATCTCCCCCGGGGCCCGCTTCCGCACCGGCTGCCGTGCCGGCCCCCGCCGTACGACGGGCGATGCCGTTCGCCCGGGCGCGAGCCGTGGCCGCCGTCCTGGTGGTGGCGGCGGCCGGGACGGCCCTCCTCAGCACTCCGGCGGTACCCGGCGCCCCGGCACCGGCTGCCGCTCCCGCGTCCGGCGCCGGTCCGCGCCCGGGCACCGCCCCGGCCCCCGGCGCGGGCCCGGCACCGGCGGCCGTCCCCGCGTCGGCCGTTGCCGAGGCGCGGTCGGGAGCAGCCGCGGGAGCCGTCTCCGGGACCGCCGCTCCCGCCGTCCCCGAGGTTTCCGACGGCTCCGTCCCCGCCTACTTCACCGGCAAAGCGTTCGACACCTGCGAGGCGCCGTCCCTCGATGTGATGAGGGCCTGGCGGGGTTCGCCGTACGGGGCCGTCGGGATCTACTTCGCCGGGCGGGGCCGGGGCTGTCCCGGCCAGCGGGAGCTCGGTCCCGGCTGGGTCGACTCGGTCCATGCCATGGGCTGGCGGCTGTTGCCGGTCTTCGTCGGCTCGCAGGCGCCGTGCGTCGAGGCTCCCGCCAAGAAGCCCTTCGCCATCGGAAGCAGCCCCTGGGAGCAGGGCACCGCAGAAGGAGGCGAAGCGGTGCGGGCGGCGCGCGCCCTGGGTCTGGGGACGAGCAGTCCGCTCTACCTGGACATCGAGTCCTACCGCCGGGGTGACGCGCCCTGTGCCGCGACCACCCTCACCTTCGTTCGCGGCTGGAACCGGGAGGTGCGGCGCCTCGGTTACCTCCCCGGCTTCTACAGCAGCGCGGACACCGGGGTGCGGGACATGGAGGCGCAGCGGAAGGCGGGTACGCAGGACCTGCCTTCCGTGATGTGGTTCGCGCGCTGGACGGGGCAGCCCTCGCCGGCCACCGAGGCCGTGCTGTCCCCGGCCGCCTGGACGCCGCACGCCCGGATCCACCAGTACGCGGGCAACGTCTCCGAGTCGTACGGCGGCCACCGCCTCGTGATCGACCGCAACGCCGTGGACGCGCCCGTCGCCCGTCCCGCCGTCACCCGTGTCGTCGCGGCGCGGGACCGCACCGGACCCTGAGCCGGGCGGGCGGGGCCTCCACCCACAGGAGGTCCGGCCGTCCCCGTCCCTCCGACCTGAGGCGGACGGCGGTTCGGGACCTGGGGCCGATCCGCCGGGCGCCCCTACCCTCCTAGCGTGGAGTCATGACTCCGCCACCCTCTGGCCCCGTCTGCGCCGGTGCCTCGCAGTACGCGTCGTATCCGACCTTCTCCGCGTACGTGCGGGCGCGCGGCCCCGTGCTCCTGCGTACCGCGCGTTCCCTGACGGCCAACCCGTCGGACGCGGAGGATCTCCTCCAGACCGCGCTCGCCAAGACCTTCGTCGCCTGGGAGCGCATCGAGGACCACCGCGCCCTGGACGGCTATGTGCGCCGGGCGCTGCTGAACACCCGTACGTCGCAGTGGCGCAAGCGCAAGGTCGACGAGTTCGTGTGCGAGGAGCTGCCCGAGCCCGCCGGCCTTCCCGGGACGGACCCGGCGGAGCGGCAGGCGCTGCGCGACGCGATGTGGCGAGCGGTGCTCAAGCTGCCGGAGCGGCAGCGCCAGATGGTGGTCCTGCGGTACTACGAGGACCTGAGCGAGGCCCGGACGGCCGAGGTGCTGGGGGTGTCGGTCGGCACGGTCAAGAGCGCGGTGTCCAGGGCGCTCGGCAAACTCCGGGAGGACCCGGAGCTGTACCCCGTACGGTAGGGAGGCCCCGGGGCACCCCCTGCGCGGTCCGGGAGCCCGGCCGCACCTCCTCGTACGTCCCGGGAGCCGGCCCGAACCTCTCCGCCCGCACCTCCTCGCCCGCACCTCCTCGTACGTCCCGGGAGCCCGCCCGAACCTCCCCGTGGGGCGGAAGGAGCGCGGGAAATGGTGGGGAAAGGGCCCGCCCGCCCTTTTCGGCTTTCCCCGTCGCCAGTAATCGCTGGCAATTTCCGTACTCCCAGGTAGTGACATACCACGCGGTACGTGCGCAGAATCTCCACACCCTTACTGCCACGTAGCGCCCATCGGGAGGACGCCCCGTGTACAGCACCATGCAGGACGTACAGCTGACCGTGAGCCGCATCCTCGAACACGGGATGACGATTCACGGGAAGTCCACCATCACCACCTGGACGGGTGAGTCCGAGCCGCAGCGGCGCACGTTCGCCGAGGCCGGGACCCGCGCGCACCAGCTGGCCAACGCCCTGCGCGACGAACTCGGCGTCACCGGCGACCAGCGGGTCGCGACCCTGATGTGGAACAACGCGGAGCACGTCGAGGCGTACTTCGCGATCCCCTCCATGGGCGCCGTCCTCCACACCCTCAACCTCCGCCTTCCCCCCGAGCAGCTGGTGTGGATCGTCAACCACGCCGTCGACCGGGTCGTGATCGTCAACGGCTCGCTGCTCCCCCTCCTCGCCCCGTTGCTCCCGCACCTGCCGACGGTCGAGCACGTCGTGGTCGCGGGTCCCGGCGACCGTTCCGTCCTGGACGGCGTCGCACCGCGCGTGCACGACTACGAGGAGCTGATCGCCGGCCGCCCGACCACGTACACGTGGCCGGAACTGGACGAGCGCACCGCCGCGGCCATGTGCTACACCTCCGGCACCACGGGCGACCCGAAGGGCGTCGTCTACTCCCACCGCTCGATCTACCTGCACTCCATGCAGGTGAACATGGCCGAGTCGATGGGCCTCACCGCCAAGGACACGACCCTGGTCGTGGTGCCCCAGTTCCACGTGAACGCGTGGGGCCTGCCGCACGCCACCTTCATGACCGGCATCAACATGCTCATGCCGGATCGTTTCCTCCAGCCGGCCCCGCTCGCCGACATGATCGAGCGCGAGAAGCCGACCCACGCGGCCGCCGTCCCCACCATCTGGCAGGGCCTGCTCGCCGAGGTCACCGCCAACCCGCGCGACCTCTCCTCCATGGCCCAGGTCACCATCGGCGGCGCGGCCTGTCCGCCCTCCCTCATGGAGGCGTACGACAAGCTCGGCGTCCGTCTCTGCCACGCCTGGGGCATGACCGAAACCTCTCCGCTGGGCACGATGGCCCACCCGCCGGCCGGCCTCACCGCCGACGAGGAGTGGCCGTACCGCGTCACGCAGGGCCGCTTCCCGTCCGGTGTCGAGGCGCGCCTCGTCGGCCCCTCCGGAGAGCACCTGCCCTGGGACGGCGAGTCGGCCGGTGAGCTGGAGGTGCGCGGCACCTGGATCGCGGGCGCGTACTACAGCGGCGTGGACGGCGAACCGCTCCGCCCCGAGGACAAGTTCAGCGCGGACGGCTGGCTCAAGACCGGCGACGTCGGCGTGATCAGCCCCGACGGCTTCCTCACCCTCACCGACCGTGCCAAGGACGTCATCAAGTCCGGCGGCGAGTGGATCTCCAGCGTCGAGCTGGAGAACGCGCTCATGGCGCACCCGGAGGTCGCCGAGGCGGCCGTCGTCGCCGTCCCGGACGAGAAGTGGGGCGAGCGCCCGCTCGCGACCGTCGTCCTCAAGGAGGGGGCGACGGCGGACTACGAGGCGCTCAGGGACTTCCTCGCGACGGAGGGCGGCATCGCCAAGTGGCAGCTGCCGGAGCGGTGGGCGGTCGTGCCGACGGTGCCGAAGACGAGCGTCGGCAAGTTCGACAAGAAGGTCATCCGCAAGCAGTACGCGGAGGGCGGACTGGACGTGACCCGGCTGTAGCCGGGCGGGAGTCGGGGAGGGGGAGGGCCGCGTGCCCTCCCCCTCCCGCCGTTCTAGTTGGTGCCGATCTTCGCGAGCAGGTCGACGATCCGGGCCTGCACCTCGGCGCTGTTGGAGCGCTCGGCCAGGAAGAGCACCGTCTCGCCCGAGGACAGCCCCGGCAGTTCGTCCCCGGCGAGGTCGGCGGAGGTGTAGACGACGAGCGGGGTGCGGTTGAGCCGGCCGTTCGCGCGCAGCCAGTCGATGATCCCGGCCCGGCGGCGGCGCACCTGCATCAGGTCCATCACCACGAGGTTCGGCCGCGTCTGCGCGGCGAGGGCGACCGCCTCGGTGTCCGTGGCGGCCCGCGCCACCTGCATCCCGCGCCGCTCCAGGGTGGCCGCCAGCGCCTCCGAGATGTCCTCGTTCTCCTCGATGAGGAGGACCCGGGACGGGTGCTGCTCGCTGTCGCGCGGCGCGAGCGCCTTGAGGAGTACGGCGGGATCGGCGCCGTACGCCGCCTCCCGGGACGCCTGCCCCAGCCCGGCCGCGAGCAGCACCGGCACCTCGGCCGCGACGGCGGCCTGGCGCAGGGACTGGAGCGCGGTACGGGTGATGGGACCGGTCAGCGGGTCCACGAAGAGAGCGGCCGGGAAGGCGGCGATCTGCGCGTCCACCTCCTCACGGGAATGGACGATCACCGGCCGGTAGCCGCGGTCGCTCAGCGCCTGCTGGGTGGAGACGTCGGGCGCGGGCCAGACGAGCAGCCGGCGCGGGTTGTCCAGCGGCTCCGGGGGGAGCTCGTCGTCCACGGGGCGCGGGGCGGGCCGGTTGGCGACCTCGACCGCGCCACCCGGACCGTCGAGCGGCTCGGGACCCTCCGCGGAACCCTCGGCGGGCGCCCCTATGGCGTACGCGCGGCCTTCGGGCGCGGAGGACGCGGTCTCCGGCTGCGGATACGCCTGCGCCGGCGGATGCGGGTGCGGCCCGGCGTCGGGTCCGGCCGGAGCGGGGAGCGCCGACGGGACCGGCGGGTCCACCTCGGGCGGGGCGGCGAGCCTGCGCCGGCGCCCGGAGCCGTTGGAGGGGGCCTCGGAAGCGGGGGCACCGGGCACCGGAGGGGCCGGCGGGACGGCCCGGGGCATCTGCGGGGCCGGCGGGTTCGGCGCGGCCTGCGGAGCCGGCGGGACGAACGGAACGCCCTGCCCCAGGGTCCGGACGCTGAACGCCCGCCCGTGGGTCCCGCGGGTCGCCTCCCTGGGCATGGGCAGCTCGGGCGGCAGCGGTACGGAGCCGGTACCGGTGGCGGAAACGGCGTCGGTGCCGGGCTGTGCCTCCGGCGGCGGGGGCGCGACGGCCCGGCGGCGCCCGGTCGGCTCCACGGGCATGGGGGCCGGGGCGGGGCCCGGTCCCGGCATCGGAAGCGGCGGGGCCTGCGCGGGCGGCGGAGGCGCCGGGGAAGGCGACTGCGGCGTGCGACCGGCGTCCGGAAGCGCCCGTACGGCCTCGTACCCCCCCTCGTCGGAGACCGGCGGGCCGGTCACGGGAGCGGCGGGGAGGGGCGCCTCGCGGTCGGCGTCGGCGGGCGGCAGCGCGAACGGGGTCCTGGGTCCGGCCTCGGCGGCGGCCGCCCGTTCCTGCGCGGCGGCCAGCGCGCGCCGCCGGCGCCCGCTCGGCCGCGCCGGGGCCTCCTCGGAGGCGACGGCCGGCAGGGCGCGGGCCAGGGCGGGAGCGCCCGCCGGTTCGACGGGGACGCCCTGCGGCGGTACGGCCGCACCGAGCGCGGCACGTCCCTGCGCCCCCTCGGCGGCGGTCACGACGGAGCCCTCGGCGGGTCGGCCCCGGCGGCGCCCGGTGGGCTCCACGGGCGCGCCGGCCGGAGCGGTCGCGCCGGGAACGGAAGGAGCGGGGGCGGGCGCGTTCTGCTGGGCCGGGATCAGGTCGGCCGCCGTGGCGGACCCTCCCGCACGGGCCCGGCGACGGCCGCCGGACCCGGCCGGAGCGTCGTCCTCCGGCACGACCGGGCTCTCCAGGAAGGCGTCCGTGGAACCGCGCCGGGCCCGCCGCCGCCCTCCGCCGGGAACTTCCGCGGCCGCGTCCGCGCCGGGACCGGACGCGGACGGCGCGAGGGGCGCCGGCGGCGTACCGGGCGCGGGTGGCGCGGCGGCGGGCGGCGCGACCGGTTCCGACGACGCCTGCGCGGGCAGGGCGAGGGCCTCGCGGCCGCCCGCCGCGCCGTCGTTCCGGGCCGGGGGCGGCGGAGCGGGAACCGTGCCCCGCCCCGCGCCGACCGGTACTTCGAGGACGTACGCGCCACCGCTCGTGCCCGGCACCTCGTGGGTCTGCACGACACCGCCGTGCGCCGCCACGATCCCGCGCACGACGGGTCCGTGGACCGGGTCGCCGCCCGCGTACGGACCGCGGACCTCGATCCGTACGACGTCACCGCGCTGGGCGGCCGCGACGACGATCGTGGAGTCGGCCGGTACGGAACCCTGGGCGGTGGCCCGGTTCTTGCCGGTCGCGTCGACTCCGGCGACGTCCGCGACGAGGTGCGCGAGGGCGGTGGCGAGCCGGGCCGGGTCCACCTCGGCCTCGATGGGCGGCGCGTGCACGGCGAACTGCGCGCGGCCGGGCCCGATCAGCTCCACGGCCCCGTCGATGCCGGCCGACACGACCTCGTCGAGGAGCGCGACGTGCTTGTCGAGCTTCTCCGCGCCCGCGTCGAGGCGCTGGTACTCCAGGACGTTGTCCACGAGCGCCGTCATCCGGGCGTACCCGGCGGCGAGGTGGTGCAGCACCTGGTTGGCCTCGGGCCACAGCTGCCCGGCGTCGTCGGCGGCGAGGGTGCCGAGCTGGGCGCGCAGCTCCTCCAGGGGGCCGCGCAGCGACTCGGCGAGGACGGCCGTCAGCTGTTCGTGGCGGGCGGCGAGCGAGGCGTACCGCTCCTGCTGGACCTCCCGCTCCGCCGCCGCCCGTTCGGCGCGGTCGGCGAGTTCGGCGGCGTGCTGCTCGACGAGCTGTTCGTACGGCCTGCGGTCGGTGAAGGTCATCACCGCGCCGACGAGCTGGTCGCCGTCCCGCACCGGAGCGGTCGTCAGGTCGACCGGGACCCGCTCGCCCTTCTTCGACCACAGCGCCTGCCCCCGCACCCGGTGCTTGCGACCGGACTTGAGGGTGTCGGCGAGCGGCGACTCCTCGTACGGGAAGGGCTCGCCGTCGGCCCGCTTGGCGAGGATCAGCGGGTGCAGTTCCTGGCCGCCGAGTTCGCCGGCGCGGTAGCCGAGGATCTGGGCGGCCGCGGGGTTGACGAGGACGACCCGGCCGTCGGTGTCCGTGCCGACGACGCCCTCGGCGGCGGCGCGCAGGATCATCTCGGTCTGCCGCTGCGAACGGGCGAGTTCGGCCTCGGTGTCGACGGTGCCGGTGAGGTCGCGCACGACCAGCATGAGCAGTTCGTCGCCGGTGTAGCCGCTGTGGGAGGCGTACGCCTCGCGGCCGTCCTCCAGGCTGGCGCTGGTCACCTCGACGGGGAACTCGCCGCCGTCCGTGCGCCGGGCGACCATCCGGGTCGGCTTGGTGCGGCCCCGCTCGTCGGTGTTCTCGGGGCGGCGCATGGAGCCGGGGATGAGGCGCGAGTCGAACTCGGGCAGCAGGTCGAGCAGACCGCGGCCGACGAGCGCGGTGCCCGGCGTCTCGAACATGCCGAGGGCGATGCTGTTGGCGTTGACGACCGTGCCGTTGCAGTTGACGAGCACCAGGCCGTCGGGGAGGGCGTCGAGTATGGCTGCGAGGCGAGCAGCGCCCCGGGATGGCCTGCTGCTCACGACGACGCTTCCTCCCTGACGCACTGCACGCGCTTGGCCTGTCGGCCGGCCGGTCCCATCTTGCCCCTCGGACCGCGGCCTGTCACTGAAGGGAGTCTAAGGGAGGCGGGGGCCGGTACTCCCGGACGCCGCCGCCGGCCGTCGTTCCCGCACCGCATCTCCGCACGTCACCCCCGGACGAGGGGAAGGACCGGTTCCAGGTTCTCCCAGCGGTCGATCTCGCAGCCGTTCGCGCGGGAGAACCGCGCGTCGACCTCCCGTCCGCGCCAGCTCCCGGTCACGCGGGCGACGACGGGCCCGCCGTACACCTGCGTGCAGAGCCGGTCCTCCGGAACCGGGAGGAACGGGTCCTCGTCCGCGGCGGCGAGCTCGGCCAGACGCGCGCAGGCGCGCTCGGCGGCCGGGTGGTCGCCCCCGGCCCGCTCCTCGCACCTCAGCTCGAAGGTGCCGTCGGCGTCGGGATGGCCGCTCCGGGAGATCGCCACGGTCAGCACGTCGGGCGCCGGCGCCCGGAACAGGGGCAGCGGCGGCAGGGGTCCGAGAGCGGCGGCTCCGGCGGTGGTGGCGAGTGTCGCGAGGACGAGACGGCGCAGCATGCGGATCTCCAGGAGCGCGGGGGTGCGGGGCTCTTGACGGGGACGGGGACGGGGTACGGCGGGCGGGGTACGGAGTACGGCGGGCGGGCGGACGCGGCGCAGGGGGTGCCCCGCTCCGTTCCCTCTCATCCCTCTAACGCTCCGGCCGCCGCGGCGTTGCGCAAGCGGGGTGCGCCGGGCGGGCGGGGCGGGTGCGGCATGCGGGTGGGACGCGGTGGACACGGCGTGCGGGCGGGGGCGGACGGGCCCGGACGCGCAGGGGAACGGGCGGCGGCGGGGCTTTGCCCTGACCCCCGGAGGGCTAGTACGGTGAGAATCGATTGGTGACACACGGTCCGCCTGTGTCATCATCTGCACGCACCACCCGCGTATGCGTGAGGTGCATGGAGGCGTCGCCTAGTCCGGTCTATGGCGCCGCACTGCTAATGCGGTTTGGGTCTTAAAGCCCATCGAGGGTTCAAATCCCTCCGCCTCCGCCCCCACCGAAGCCCCGGCCACCAGGCCGGGGCTTCGGTCGTTCCCGCTCCTCCCCCTCCCCTCGGGCGCGGGACGTTTCCGCAGTTCACAAGGGGTGGGGGGATCGGATTTCACATGACGGCGGCAGTCATGTAATGTTCTTCCTGTCGCCGCGAGCGGGTCGAAAGACCGGGGAGCGAAGACAAGAACTGAAAACAAGCACTCGTAGCTTAACGGATAGAGCATCTGACTACGGATCAGAAGGTTGCAGGTTCGAATCCTGCCGAGTGCACAGTGAATCAAGGGCCCGGACATTATGTCCGGGCCCTTGGCGTTGTGGTGCCGTGAGGTCGTCGGCAGGGCCCGCGGAGGGCGGGTTCCGGGCCGGGTGGGCTTCCGGGGGAACTCCGGAAGGCTTCCCCTTTTGGGTGAACCTGTCTGATTTGCATGTCAGTTGAATATGCCTTCGTCCTAGCGTGCGAGACGGAGGTGATGATCGATGGACGCGATCGACATCGATGACGTGGTGTACGCCGCCACCGGGGAGCGCCTGCGGAGGCTGACCGCCCCGGACGGGGCCCACTGGTTTCCGGTGGTGGACGTGGCCAGGCGCCTGGGGTACGGGGGGACGCGGGAGGCGCTGCGGACGGTGGCGCTGCCCGGGGAGAGCCTGGCGTCCGCGCGGGAGATCGCGGGGGACGAGGAGTTCCTCCGCCGGTGCGGGATCAGGGCGTCGGCGCGGATGGTGAGCCTCCAGGGGCTCGTCCAGCTCGTCGGGGCGTGCCGGAAGCCGGAGGCCGGGCCGTTCCGGGCGTGGGTGGCCGAGGTGGTGGCGTCCGTCCAGCGGTACGGCGGGTACGGGCTCGAACCCTCACCGGTGCACGCCGGGTTCCTCCTGCCGCCGGAACTCGTCGACGTCCTCGTACGCCTCGAAGGGCGGCTCGACGAGCAGGCCGTCGCGTACGCCGAGCGGGTCGAGTACGCGGAGCTGCTCCGCGAGACCCGGCAGAGCCTCTCCAGGGTCGCCGACTCCCTGGAGCGGTTCGCCGTGCCCCGCCAGCGCACCGGGGGGACCGGCGGCGCCGGCCCGCTCAGTCCGCGGGCACTGGTCGACTCCTGGGCCATCACCGGGGACGTGCGGACGGTGGCGGACTGCCTCGCCCCCGGGCTCGTCCGGGGCGGGGTGCGCTACCGGGCCCAGGACGTCATCCGCCGCACCGGCCTCTCCTGCGAGCGCGTCCACGCCTGCGTACGGCTCCTCGTCGAACGCGGATGCATGAGGGAGGCCGGGGAGCCCCAACCGGACGGGACCCGGATCTACGTCCTGCCCTGATCCGGACCTACGGGTCCGCCCGGCCCGGCGGACCCACCGCCACCACCTGGTACGCGTCCGCGTGGACGATCGGGCCCGGGGACGCCGATTCCAGGCGCACGCAGGACACGCCGTGATCCCGCAGGATGCGCAGGTACGGGGCGACCCGGGCCAGTGCCTCGGTCGCCGTCGGCCGGAACCAGGCGGCGGCGCCCGGGTTCACCACCGGGTCGTAGACCGTGGGGTCGGTCTTCGACGGGTCCGGGAGGTGCGCGTCGTACCAGTCGTTCGAGACGCGCCAGAGCGCGTACTCGCCGGGGAGGAGCCGGCCCTCCCGCGCCAGCGCATTGGCCAGGCCGAAGACACCCGGGTAGCGGCCCCGGGGGCTCCGGACCGGGGACTGGAAGCGGACGTAGCGGAGACTGGACACCCGGGGAGCATAGGGATCGGCGGGGAGGCGCGGGCGTGGAGTGGCGGTGCCGGGGGATCACCTGGGACGGCGGGACGGCGGGGCTGCGGTGGCAGGGCGGGAGGGTCAGCACGCTCGCGCACGGGCAGCCGCTCGCCTTCCGCGCCGTCGGGGTCCGGCGGTGTCCGGGGGCCCGGGGCAACCCCTGCCCCCTGACGGCCGCCGTGCCCGGCCGGGCCACCGGCGGGCGGTGCGCGGAGTGCGCGCGGCTCGACCGGGCCCACTCGGTCGCGGCCGACACCGTCGCGGACGATCCCCAGCCGTACCGCGTCTACCTGGCCTGGTTCGGACCCGGCATGACCAAGGTGGGCATCACCGCCGAGGCCCGGGGCGAGACCCGGCTCCTGGAGCAGGGAGCCGTCGCGTTCAGCTGGCTCGGCCGGGGACCGCTGATGGCCGCCCGGCGCACCGAGGAGGTCCTGCGGCAGGCGCTCGGCGTGCCCGACCGGGTGGCGTACGAGCGGAAGCGGGCCGCCCGGCACGTCCTGCCGCCCGCCGCCGACCGGGCCCGGGAGGTCGAGGAGCTGTACCGGCGCGCCCGGGCGGTCGGCGGGTGGACCGAGACCCTGGAGCCGCTGGAGTTCGCCCCGCGCGACCACGCCGGGGTCTTCCACCTCGACGGGCTGCCGCCGCTCTCCGGCACGGTCACCGAACTGACCGACGGCGGAGCCGTCACCGGCCGACTGCTCGCCGCCGCCGGCCCCGACCTGCACCTCCTCGCCCCGGACGGGCGCTGTCTCGCCCTCGACACCCGGCTCATGGGCGGGTGGAGCCTCCGGGGGGCCGAGGAGGGGGACGGCTTCTCGGTGCCGGTGGCACCGGCGGTGTCCTCGGAGGATCCGAGCGAGCGGGGGGAACAGGGGGAGCTTTTCTGAAGGGTTCCTCCGGGAGCCGGGGCCGGGGGGAAGGGCCTGCGGAATCGAGAAGGCCGGGGGGCGGGAGGAAGGGCCTGCGGAATCGAGAAGGCCGGGGCTCCGGGGCCGGAGGGCGGGCGGGACCTGCGGCGGGCTTCCGGGGGCCGGGAGCGCTCCGTAACGTCTTGGGCCTCTTCGGCCGGAGGCATCGACATCAGGGGGCCGCCCCCGCGAGGGTGAACGCATGACCCCGAAACCGGTGGTGGGCCTCCCACCGTCCCACTGCGTCGCTGTCGCCGAGGCCGAGCGGAGTGGCGGCCATGAAGGGGACTGACGGCGCGGACGGGACGGTCGGCGTGGTGGACGTTCCGGCGCTTCTCGCGCGGCTCGGTGTCCCCGGGCTCGTGGACGTGCACACCCACTTCATGCCCCAGAACGTCCTCGACAAGGTCTGGGCCTACTTCGACGCCGTCGGCCCCCTGACCGGCCTGGAGTGGCCCATCACCTACCGCGAGGAGGAGGACCGGCGACTCGCCCTTCTGCGGGGGTTCGGTGCGGTCGCCTTCACCGCGATGCTCTACCCGCACAAGCCCGGCATGGGCGCCTGGCTGAACTCCTGGGCCGCCGACTTCGCCGCCCGCACCCCCGACTGCCTGCACACCGCGACCTTCTTCCCCGAAGCGGGCGTCGACCGGTACGTCCGGGAAGCGCTCGACGCCGGGGCGCGGGTCTTCAAGGTGCACCTCCAGGTGGGCGGGTTCGACCCGAACGACGCGCGGCTCGACGCGGTGTGGGGGGACCTCGCCGACAGCGGCACCCCCGCCGTCGTCCACTGCGGTTCCGGGCCCGCCCCGGGGAACTTCACCGGGCCCGGCCCCGTGGGGCGGCTGCTCGCCCGGCACCCCCGGCTGCGGCTGATCGTCGCGCACATGGGGATGCCCGAGTACACGGACTTCCTCTCCCTGGCCGAGCGGTACGAGGGCGTCCACCTCGACACCACCATGGCGTTCACCGACTTCGGCGAACGGCTCGCGCCCTTCCCGGAGGCGGAACACGGGCGGCTCCTCGGCCTCGGCGACCGGATACTCCTCGGGTCGGACTTCCCCAACATCCCGTATCCGTACGCCCACCAGCTCCACGCGCTCGAACGTCTCGGGCTCGGGGACGACTGGCTCCGGCGGGTCCTGTACGAGAACGGGGCCGCGCTGTTTCACGTGAAACCGGCCGGCTGAGCCCTGTTACTCCCGGTCTCTCTTGTTTCACGTGAAACCACGTCGGCCGGGCCCGGGGCCGGTCGTTTCTCAGGGAATTCACAGGAAAGGGAAAGGGGCCTTTCAGCGGAGGCCGTCAGCGTGAGGCCCATGACCGTCACCCCCCATCGCACGAGCGCCCGGGCCGACATGCTCCGCGCCGACGGGACCGCCGTCCGGGTCCTCGTCGTCGACGACGAGGCGTCGCTCACCGAACTGCTCTCCATGGTCCTGCGCTACGAGGGCTGGCAGGTCATGAGCGCCGGGGACGGAGCCACCGCCCTGCGCTCCGTGCGGGAGTTCCGGCCCGACGCCGTGGTCCTGGACATGATGCTGCCCGACGGCGACGGGCTGGATCTGCTCGGCTCGATCCGGCGCGAGCTCCCCGACGTGCCGGTGCTCTTCCTGACGGCGAAGGACACCGTGGGGGACCGGATCGCCGGACTCACGGCGGGCGGCGACGACCACGTGACCAAACCCTTCAGTCTGGAGGAGGTGGTGGCCCGGCTGCGCGGCCTCGTCCGCAGGTCCGGAGCCGCGCGGATCCGCAGCGAGTCGCTGCTCGCCGTCGGGGACCTGACCCTCGACGAGGACAGCCACGAGGTCACCCGGGGCGGCGACCCGATCCACCTCACGGCGACGGAGTTCGAGCTGCTGCGCTACCTCATGCGCAATCCGCGCCGGGTGCTCAGCAAGGCGCAGATCCTCGACCGGGTCTGGTCGTACGACTTCGGCGGCCAGGCCAACGTCGTGGAGCTCTACATCTCCTATCTGCGCCGGAAGATCGACGCGGGCCGCCCCCCGATGATCCACACCCGGCGCGGAGCCGGATACCTCATCAAACCGGGGGAGTAGCGCCCGGTGTCACGCGGTGTACGGCGGCCGTGGTCGCCGCGGACCCGGCTCGTCGTGTCGGCGGTCGCCGGCGCCGTGCTCGTCCGGGTGGCCCTGCGCCCGCCGCGACGGGTCGCCGTCACCGCGCGCCAGGTCGCCCGTCTCTCCCTGCCCAGCGGGGAGGTGGCGCTCCCTCGGCGGGTGCCGGAGACGAGGGCCGATCCGCGCACGGAGGTCGGCCGGGTCGCCACGGCCCTCAACCGGATGCCCGACCACGTCCACTCGGCCCTCGACGCGCGCCGGCGGAGCGAGACCCGGGTCCGGCGGTTCGTCGCGGACGCCGGCCACGAGCTGCGCGCCCCGCCCGCCGTCGCCGGGGCCCACGCCGCCGAGGCGCCCGAGGTGCGCTCCGTACGCCTCGAACAGAAGGGGCACGGACAGGCCCCGCACGCGGTGTGGCCGACGTCGGACGCGCCCGCCCCCGCCCGCATGGACGTCGATCCGTCCACCGACCCGAACGCGCCGCTCCCCCCCGAACGCGCCGCTCCCCCTGGTCGCGCCGCTCGTCTCCGGCCACTCGGACCTGGCGACCGGCTCCCGGCTCACGCGTTCCTCGCGGGTGGTGCGCGGCCCGAAGCGGGAGGTCGTCTCCCGCGCGTCCCGCCTGATCCCGCGCTCCTCGCTCGCGGCCCGGTTCCCGGACGCGCGGTGCGGGTGCGAGGCCGTACGGCGCGAGGTCGCCGAGCGGCCGCTCCCGATGGCCGAATCTCCCTCCGTACCGGCGCGAAATAATCCCTGTACGGCGTAAGAGAGTCCCTTGTACGGTGTACGAGAAAAAGCCCCGTACACCGTACAAGGAGTCCTGCCCATGACGGCGACGACCGCCGCGAACGAACCGACCGCCGTCCCCGGCGGCCATCCGCAGCGCTGGCTGATCCTCGGCGTCATCTGCCTGGCCCAGCTCACCGTGCTGCTCGACAACACCGTGCTCAGCGTCGCCATCCCGTCGCTGACCTCGGAACTCCACGCCTCCACTGCCGACATCCAGTGGATGGTCAACGCGTACTCGCTCGTCCAGTCCGGTCTCCTCCTGACCGCCGGCAACGCCGCCGACCGCTACGGCCGCAAGAAGCTCCTCGCGGCCGGACTCGCGCTCTTCGGCCTCGGCTCGCTCGCGGCCGGGCTCGCCGGTTCCACCGCCCAGCTGATCGCCGCCCGCGCGGGCATGGGCATCGGCGGCGCGCTGCTCATGACCACCACGCTCGCCGTCGTCATGCAGATCTTCGACGACTCCGAGCGGGTCAAGGCCATCGCCCTGTGGGCCACCGTCGGTTCGCTCGGCTTCGCGGCCGGACCGCTGATCGGCGGGGTCCTCCTCAACCACTTCTGGTGGGGGATGATCTTCCTGATCAACATCCCGGTCGCGTTCGTCGGCCTGATCGCCGTCGTCAAGCTGGTTCCCGAGTCCAGGAACCCCCAGGGGGAGCGGCCCGACCTGGTCGGCGCGCTGCTCTCCACCGTCGGCATGACCGCCGCCGTGTACGCGATCATCACCGGCCCCGAGCACGGCTGGACCTCCGCCGAGGTGCTGGTCCCGGCGGGCGTCGGCGTCGCCGTCCTCGCCGCCTTCGCCCGGTGGGAGCTGCGCGTTCCGTACCCGATGCTCGACATGCACTTCTTCCGCGACCGGAAGTTCGTCGGCGCCGTCGCCGGCGCGATCCTGGTCATGTTCGGCATGGGCGGCTCGCTCTTCCTGCTCACCCAGCACCTGCAGTTCGTCCTCGGCTACGAACCGCTGGAGGCCGGCCTGCGGATGGCCCCGCTCGCCCTGACCGTGGTCGCGCTCAACCTCACCGGTGTCGGCCCGCGGATCGTGATGAGGCTGGGCACCGCGCCCACCGTGGCCGTCGGCATGACCCTGGTCGCGGCCGGCCTCACCTCGATCGCCCTGATCGGTGGCGGTGCGAACAGCAGTTACTGGGGCATGCTCCTGGGCCTCGTCCTGATGGGCATCGGCCTCGCGGTCTCCAACCCGGCCATGGCCAACGCCATCATGAGCGCCATCCCGCCGGAGAAGGCCGGAGTGGGCGCGGGCGTCAACGGGACCCTCGCCGAGTTCGGCAACGGCCTGGGCGTCGCCGTTCTCGGCGCCGTCCTCAACGCGCGCTTCGCCGCCCTCGTCACCGTCACCGCGACCTCGCTGCCCGCGGCCCTCGCGGCGGCCGGGAGCGACGCCCAGCGGGCGCAGATCTCCGACGCCTTCGCCTCCGGTCTCCAGACCAGCCAGCTGGTCGGCGCGGTCGCCGTCTTCGCGGGCGGCCTGCTCGCCGCGGCCCTGCTCGGCCGGGCCGAACGGGCGGAGAAGGCCGGGGCCGCACAGGGAGCGGCGGCTGCCTAGCATGGTCACGAAGCACTGACAGACGGAGGAACGCGATGGTCAAGGCAGCCGACCGGGCCAAGAACCCGGCGCGTTCCAGCGTCTGGCTGGAGGACCGGTCCCCCCGTGCCGGAGGCGGCCCGGCCGGGCTCGACCGGGACCGGATCGTCGTCGCCGCGATCCGGATGCTCGACGAGGAGGGCCTGACCGGCCTGTCGATGCGCAAGCTCGCGTCCGAACTGGGCGTCACGGCCATGTCGCTCTACTGGTACGTGGACACCAAGGACGACATCATCGAGTACGCCGTGGACACCGCCTACGGGGAGATCGACCTCGCCGCGGTCGACGCCGCGGGCGGCTGGCGGGACCGGATCAGGGTGCTCGCCCTGGCCTACCGGCGGATGCTGGTCCGCCACCCGTGGATGGCGCCGTGCGCCGGCCAGTACCTGAACATCGGCCCGTGCGCGATCGCCGTCGGCGCCAAGATCCACGAGACGATCCGGGACACCGGCCTGCCGACGCACCGCTGTCCCAGCGCGATGTCGGCGGTCTTCCAGTTCGTGTACGGCTACGGGACGATCGAGTCGCAGTTCCAGCGGCGGGCGGCGAAGACCGGCATGTCGCAGGACGACTTCTACGGGGAGTCGATCAAGGCGCTCCGCGAGGAACCGCAGTTCGTGGAGGCGCTCGAACCGATGACGGAACTCCTCGACGAGCGCGCCTCGCACGGCACCGTCAGCGAGATCTGGGACCGCGACTTCGCCTACGCCCTCGACGTCCTGGTCGCCGGCATCGAGGTGATGGTGGCGCGGGAGCGGGGGTGAGGGCGGGCGCGACGGCGTCGCGGGGGACGGGCGCGCCGCGGAAACGGGAGAACGACGGAGCGGCGGGCCGTCCCCTGCCCGCCGCTCCGTACCCGACCCGGCCGCGCCTCCGCTCGAAGCGCGGCCGGGAGCTCTGTTACCGCCCCGTCTGCCCGGCGGCAGCGGTGGTGGCGTCCGCCTTCACGTCGTCGCCCTTGTTGCTCTTGAGGGCGACCTCCTTGATGAAGAGCGTCACCACGAAGGCGAGCAGCGCGAACGGCGCCGAGTAGAGGAAGACGTCCGCGACGCCGTGTCCGTACGCGCTCTCCATGACCGTGCGGATCGGGGCCGGCAGCTTGTCCATGTCGGGGATGCCGCCGCCCGAACCGCCCTTGCCCAGGGCGCCCGCGGCCTTCGGGCCGAGTTCGGTCAGGCCCTCCTTGACGTAGTCCGTGACCCGGTGGGCCATGACCGCGCCGAGCGCCGAGACGCCGATCGCGCCGCCCAGGGAGCGGAAGAAGGTGACGACGGAGGAGGCGGCGCCGAGGTCGGCGGGGGCCACCTGGTTCTGGGTGCAGAGCACCAGGTTCTGCATCATCATGCCGAGGCCGAGGCCCAGGACCGCCATGAAGATCGCGATGTGCCAGTACGCCGTGTCGTAACGGATCGTGCCGAGCAGGCCGAGGCCGCCGGCGGCCAGGGCGCCACCGCTGACCAGCCACGACTTCCACCTGCCGGTCTTGGTGATGACCAGGCCGGAGACGGTGGAGGAGATGAACAGGCCCGCGATCATCGGGATGGTGAGGACGCCGGACATGGTCGGCGACTCGTTCCGCGCGAGCTGGAAGTACTGGCTGAAGAAGACCGTGCCGGCGAACATCGCGACGCCCACGAAGAGCGAGGCGAGCGAGGCCAGGGTGATCGTCCGGTTGCGGAACAGGCGGAGCGGGATGATCGGCTCGCTCGCCTTCGACTCGACGAGGAGGAAGAGCCCGCCGAGGGCGAGGGAGCCGAGGAGCATGGCGGCCGTCTGCCAGGACATCCAGTCGTACTTGTCGCCCGCGAAGGTGACCCAGACGAGCAGCAGGGAGACGGCGGCGCTGACGAAGAAGGCGCCGGCCCAGTCGACCTTGACCTGGCGCTTCACGACGGGGAGCTTCAGGGTCTTCTGCAGGACGATCAGGGCGATGACCGCGAAGGGCACGCCGACGTAGAAGCACCAGCGCCAGCCGAGCCACTCGGTGTCGGTGATGACGCCGCCGAGCAGCGGGCCGCCGACGGTGGCGACGGCGAAGGTCGCGCCGAGGTAGCCGCTGTACCGGCCGCGCTCGCGCGGGGCGATCATCGCGGCCAGGATGATCTGGGAGAGGGCGGTGAGGCCGCCGACGCCGATGCCCTGGACGACACGGCAGGCGATGAGCATGCCGGAGCTCTGCGAGAGGCCGGCGACGACCGAGCCCGCGACGTAGATGATCAGGGCTATCTGGACGAGCAGCTTCTTGGAGAAGAGGTCGGCGAGCTTGCCCCAGAGCGGGGTGGTCGCGGTCATCGACAGGAGGGACGCGGTCACGACCCAGGTGTAGGCGGACTGACCGCCACCCAGGTCGGTGATGATCTGCGGCAGGGCGTTGGAGACGATCGTCGAGGAGAGAATGGCGACGAACATGCCCAGCAGCAGCCCGGACAGCGCCTCCATGATCTGCTTGTGCGTCATCGGGGCGCCGCCGGAGGCGGTGTCCCCCTCCTTGGCGCTTCCGCCGAGCACACCGGTGCCTGGTGTGGTGGTAGCCATCAACTTCCTTCGTTCTCGAGCGTGGTGGACGTTCTCAAGCGTGGTGGGCCCGGCAGTCCCCGAAGGAATCGCGGAGGCGGGCGAGCAGGGTGGTGAGCAGTTCGACGTCTTCGTCGGACCACCCCCCGAGGGTGCGGGTGAGCATGTCCGTCAGCCGTCGGTCGAGGACGGCGAGCATGGACTCGCCCGCCGGGGTCAGGCGGAGGATGCGGGAACGCCGGTCGGCGGGGTCGGGCAGTCGCTCGACCCACCCGCGGTCCACGGTGTGGGCCACGTGGCGGCTGCTGACCGACATGTCGACGGCCATCAGCTCGGACACGCGGCCCATCCGCATGTCGCCGTGGTGGTTCAGCAGGGCGAGGACGATCGCGGAGCCGCTGGGGCACTCGGCCGGCAGGGTCCGCGCGAGTCCGCGCTTCACCGCTCCGATGGCACTCACCTGGCGGGCGAGGTTCTCGTACCGATTTCCGCTGTCCATCGCGCACTCCACCGGGTTCTCCCCCTATGTTGTTGCTTAGGGCAACCATAGAGATGGATGGTTGCTCCAGGCAAACTAAATCGGTCAAATGGCGCTAAAGAATCGGCAAAGGCGGGTGAGAGGCGCCGGGCGGGGTGTCCGGACCGGAGCGGGGGGACCGGGCTTGGGCCCTCACCCCGACTTCGCTAGGGTCCGGCCCATGACACACAACCCCCAAGCACCGTACGGCCAGGGTCAGGGCCAGGGCCCCGAGGGCTCCTTCGACCCCGCCGGCAACACCCAGATGTTCCGCGCCTTCGTCGACGAGGGGGCCCCGCAGCGGCAGCAGCCACAGGCCGTCGCCGCTTCGGGCCCCCGGGTCGGCCTGATCGCGGGCGTGGTCGCGGCCGTCGTCGTCCTCGCCGTCGTCGCCTGGCTGGCGTTCGGCTGACCGCTCCGCACGCGCGCCCCCGTCCCGGCGTGGATGCCCGTCCCGGCGGCCGGTCTCGTCCTGGCGGGCCGGTCCCGCTCCGGCGCGGTTGTCCCGGCCCGGACGGCGGTGCACGGGCCGCGAACGGCCGGCGTCCCCCTCGGGGGGCGCCGGCCGTTCGCGTTCCGGGCGGCCTCCGGGGCCGCGGGGCGAGGGCGTCAGTCGGAGATGAGGCCGTCGCGAAGCTGGGCGAGCGTGCGGGTGAGCAGGCGCGAGACGTGCATCTGGGAGATGCCGACCTCCTCGCCGATCTGCGACTGGGTCATGTTGGCGAAGAAGCGCAGCATGATGATCTGCCGCTCGCGGGGCGGCAGCTTGGCGAGCAGCGGCTTGAGCGACTCGCGGTACTCGACGCCTTCGAGCGCCGTGTCCTCGTACCCCAGGCGGTCCGCGAGGGAGCCCTCGCCGCCGTCGTCCTCGGGCGAGGGGGAGTCGAGCGAGGAGGCGGTGTACGCGTTGCCCACGGCGAGGCCGTCGACCACGTCCTCCTCCGACACGCCCAGGACGGCGGCGAGCTCGGCGACGGTCGGGGAGCGGTCGAGCTTCTGGGCGAGTTCGTCGCCGGCCTTGGTGAGGGCGAGGCGCAGCTCCTGGAGGCGGCGCGGGACCCGTACCGACCAGGAGGTGTCGCGGAAGAAGCGCTTGATCTCCCCGACGACCGTCGGCATCGCGAACGTCGGGAACTCCACGCCCCGCTCGCAGTCGAACCGGTCGATCGCCTTGATCAGGCCGATGGTGCCGACCTGGACGATGTCCTCCATCGGCTCGTTGCGGGAGCGGAAGCGGGCGGCAGCGTACCGGACGAGGGGGAGGTTGAGCTCGATGAGGGTGTCGCGGACGTAGGTCCGCTCCGGGCTGTCGGCGGTGGCGCCCTCGGCGTCCAGGGCGCGCAGCCGCAGGAAGAGGGAGCGGGAGAGGGTGCGGGTGTCGAGGGCGCCGGACGGCACGGCCACCGGGGGCGCGGTCTCCGCGCTTTCGGGCGCGGTCGGCGCGGTCGTCTGCGTGGGCACGGGAACGGGCGTGAGCGTGAGCACCTTGGAGCTGCCCAGTTCTGTGGACATGCCACCCCCTTGAGGTCGCGGACGGTCGCGGTGCCGCGACCGTCTGAGGAACGCAGCCACCACCTGAATACCGGCGGTGGGGCTGCGGCAAACGCGGTTCCAGCAGAATGTCACATGTCGGCAACACGCTGTAGTGACTTGTCGACACATCGAGTGTGCATATCCGCAGGAAACAAGGGGTGTGCGGCATTTGGGGAGCGGGGGAACTCCTCCGAGGGGTCTACCCGTTCCAGCTACGCTTCGATCCTGTTTGCGGACCTCAATCGTGCGAAGCTGCGGGCGAGGAGCCTTGACACGTGCATCTGGGAGACGCCGAGCTCCTGGCTGATCTGGGACTGGGTCAGATTGCTGTAGTAGCGCAGCATCAGGATGCGCTGCTCCCGCTCGGGCAGTTGTACGAGGAGGTGCCGGACCAGGTCCCGGTGCTCGACCCCGGCCAGGGCGGGGTCCTCGTAACCGAGCCGGTCGAGCAGTCCGGGCAGCCCGTCGCCCTCCTGCGCCGCCTCCAGGGAGGTGGCGTGGTACGAGCGCCCGGCCTCGATGCAGGCGAGCACCTCGTCCTCCCCGATCCGCAGCCGCTCCGCGATCTCGGCGGTCGTCGGGGAGCGGCCGTGGGCGGTCGTCAGGTCCTCGGTGGCGCCGTTCACCTGCACCCACAGCTCGTGCAGTCGGCGGGGCACGTGCACGGTCCGGACGTTGTCGCGGAAGTACCGCTTGATCTCGCCGACCACCGTCGGCATCGCGAACGTCGGGAACTGCACGCCGCGGTCCGGGTCGAAGCGGTCGATGGCGTTGATCAGGCCGATGGTGCCGACCTGGACGACGTCCTCCATCGGCTCGTTGCGGGAGCGGAAGCGGGCCGCCGCGTACCGCACGAGGGGCAGGTTGGCCTCGATGAGGGCGCCGCGCACCCGGTCGTGCTCGGGGGTGCCCGGCTCCAGGTTCTTGAGCTTGCCGAAGAGGACCTGGGTGAGGGCGCGGGTGTCGGCGCCGCGGGTGCTCTGGGGGCGTTGGCGCGGGGACGCCGGGGCCTGGGGGCGCGGAGGGGCGGGGGGCTCCGCGGTCGGGGGGTGCGAAGGGGCGGCCGGCTCCGGGCGCCGGTCGCGCGGCCCGGAGGGTTCCGGCTCCCGGGGGCGCGCGGACTCCGGGCCGCCTGCCTCGTGCTGGGGCGGGACTTGAGGTGCTGTACTGGCCGGCACGTTCACGCCACCCCTTTGGCTGGTCCTGCGGGTCGACTGGGTTCAACTGGGCTCGACCGGGTCAACTACGGTCAACTCATCCGTCAAAAGCGGTCATAGCATCACAAGACATGTCCACTGTGTGCAAGCACCCCAAAACTACGTGTTGAGGGATTCAAACACCCGAAAACGTGACCGGGAACCCGCGAGGCCCCCCGCCGGAACGGCGGGGGGCCTCGTCGAACGCGCGCGGGCGCCGGAACTAGAAGGCGTAGTCCGCGATCACCCAGGTGGAGAACTCCCGCCATTGGGCGACACCCGCCTGGTGGGCGGGGTGCTCCAGATAGCGCTGGAGGGCGTCGGTGTCCTCGACGGCCGAGTTGATGGCGAAGTCGTACGCGATCGGCCGGTCCGTGATGTTCCAGTCGCACTCCCAGAACCGCAGCTCCGGGATCTGCTCCCCGAGCGCCCGGAACGCCTCGACGCCGGCGACGACGCGCGGCTCGTCACGGGAGACGCCCTCGTGGAGCTTGAAGAGGACCAGATGGCGGATCACGGAGGGCTCCTAGTTGATGAGTTCGGTCATGAACTGGCCGACCCCCTGGGCGGCGCTGGAAATGCCCTCGAACCCTACCTGGACCAGGTCGGCCGCCCGGGCCGGGGACGTGACGATCGTGTACAGCACAAAGACCACGACCGCGTACAGCGCGACCTTCTTCGCCTGCGCCATTCCAGCCCTCCCCTGTTCCCCCGCCGCACGACCGCGCCACTCTAACCGAGCCTCCGGGGACCAAGAGCCCGGAGACGGAGGACTTTTTCTGCCCGCCGAAAGGGTGACGGGCCCGCAGGACGGAGGACGGGCCCGGAGGGTCCGGCAGGAACCCGAGGGGCTCCCGGAACCGGCCCGCGCCGCGAGGCTCCCCCCGACGGCGGCGCGGGTGTCCGGTGGACCGGTTCCCCCGGGGGAGCGGCTTGTCCCCCCGATGCCGATCCCCCGACCGGCCGGGGGAAGGCCCCGACCCGCGTCCGCGCGGGGCCGGGGTCTTCCCGTACGGGGCGTCACCCCGCTTCCCGGGTACGCCGAAGGGCCCGGCGCATCTGCGCCGGGCCCTTCGATCGAAGCGGTAGCGGAGGGATTTGAACCCTCGGTGAGTTTCCCCACACTCGCTTTCGAGGCGAGCTCCTTCGGCCGCTCGGACACGCTACCGAGAGAGAGCTTAGCCGAAACTTCCGCAGCGATGAAATCCGTGTCCCGCCGCAGGTGGGGCGGGGGTCAGCGGGTGCGGAAGAAGGCCGTCAGCCGCTCCGCGCACTCGTCGCCGAGCACGCCGTGGATCACCTCGGGGCGGTGGTTGAGCCGCCGGTCCCGTACGAGGTCCCAGAGCGAACCGGCCGCACCCGCCTTCTCGTCCGGGGCCCCGAACACCACCCGCTCCACCCGCGACTGGACCAGGGCGCCCGCGCACATCACGCAGGGCTCCAGGGTCACGACCAGCGTGCAGCCCGTGAGCCGCCACTCCCCGGTCGCCGCGGCCGCCCGGCGTAGGGCCAGGACCTCGGCGTGCGCGGTGGGGTCGCCGACCGCCTCCCGCTCGTTGTGCGCGCGGGCGAGGACCTTCCCGTCCGGCCCCAGGACGACCGCGCCGACCGGTACGTCGCCGGCCGGCACGGCCTCGTCGGCCTCGGCGAGGGCGAGCCGCATGGCGTCCCGCCAGGGATCCCGTACGGGGTCCCGCACGGAGTCCCCCGAGGGGTTCCGTACGGGACCGGCTTCCGGAGGGGACGACGGGGAGACCGCCGGACCGGTCGCCGGAGGCACCGGCCGGCCGGCCGCGGGGCCGGGCACGGTGCCGTGCGGTGGGTCGGGGACAGGGACCGCCGGTGTCACTAGCGGACGGCCTCCAGGACCTCGGCGGCGCCCAGCGCGTCCGCGATCTCCGAGAGCGCGTCGGTCTCCAGGGCGAGGAGGTCGGCCGGCGCGAGGCCGAGGTCCGCCAGGATCAGCCGGTCGCCCACCGGAGCGGCCGGGACGGCCTCGGCGGCCACGGGGTCCGCCTCGTCGTCCTCGTCCCCGGCGGCTTCGACCGGCTCCCCGTCCTCCGTACCGTCCAGGTCCAGCGACTCCAGCGCGTCGACCAGGTCGTCCGGATCGTCACCGAGGATCTCCCGGGTGAGCATCTCCCCGTACGAGGAACGAGCGGCGGCGGCGGCGTCCGAGACGTAGATGCGAGGGTCTTCCTCACCCTCGATCCGCACGATCCCGAACCACGCGTCCTCCTGCTCGATGAAGACGATCACCGTGTCGTCGTCCGAGGCCTCGCGGGCCAGCTCGGCCAGATCCGACAGACTCTCCACGTCGTCGAGCTCCGTGTCGCTCGCTTCCCACCCGTCTTCGGTGCGCGCGAGCAGTGCGGCGAAGTACACCTGACTCTCTCCCACTGATCAGAGGTGTGACGTTCCGGCGGCGCGGTCCTGAGCCCCGCCCTTCGGCATCGTGACAGAAACGGCGCCCCCAGGAGAGGTCTTCGGCTCTTGCGTCGTGCATCAGTCTGAACGACCCCACCGGCGGGCGGGCGTGCGACCCCGGCGCACTCGGGGGGCGCACGTCCGCCACCGGCCCGTTCCCGCCGACCGGGCGCGTTCGGGCGGCCTCACCAGCGGAAGGTCCGCATCCGCATCGCCTGGCGCATCCGGGCCGCGCGGGCGCGCCGCGGCTGCACGCGTTCGCGCAGCGCCTTGGCCTCGTTCAGCTCGCGCAGGAACTGGGCGCGGCGCCTGCGGCGCTCCGCGTCGGTCTCCGTCGCCGACCCCGGAGCCGCCCTCTCGGCGAGTCCTTCGGACGGTTCATGCTGGTCGGGCATCTGCCACACCACCCCATCGCCGGGTCCGTGTGCCCTCACCTTCCCCCAGTGGGGAGGGTCGATGCCAGTGTGGGGCGGGCTACTGTTGAGGCATGCGTCTCCACGTCGTCGACCACCCTCTGGTCGCCCACAAGCTCACCACCCTGCGCGACAAGCGCACGGATTCCGCGACCTTCCGCCGTCTCGCCGACGAACTGGTCACCCTGCTCGCCTACGAGGCCACCCGGGACGTGCGGACCGAGCAGGTCGACATCGAGACCCCCGTCACGGTCACGACCGGCGTGAAGCTGTCGCACCCGCGTCCGCTGGTGGTCCCGATCCTGCGCGCCGGTCTGGGCATGCTCGACGGCATGGTCCGGCTGCTCCCGACCGCCGAGGTCGGCTTCCTCGGCATGATCCGCAACGAGGAGACGCTGGAGGCGTCGACCTACGCCACGCGGATGCCGGAGGACCTCTCGGGCCGCCAGGTCTACGTCCTGGACCCGATGCTGGCGACCGGCGGCACGCTGGTCGCGGCGATCCAGGAGCTGATCAGGCGCGGCGCGGACGACGTGACCGCGGTCGTGCTCCTCGCCGCCCCGGAGGGCGTCGAGGTCATGGAGCGCGAGCTGGCGGGCACCCCCGTCACCGTCGTGACGGCCTCGGTGGACGAGCGCCTCAACGAGAACGGCTACATCGTCCCGGGCCTGGGCGACGCGGGCGACCGGATGTACGGCTCGGCCGAGTAAGGCCCGGCGCCCGGCGGGAGGCCCAGGGCCGTACGGAACGCTTCGAGCGGTACGGGGCCCGGGGTCGTACGCCCCTCAGGCCGTACGGGCCCTTCGGGCCGGGCGGTCCTCCGGCGTCAGCACGTCTCGGGGCGTCAGCACTTCTTGACGGGGGCGGGCGCGGGCCTGGTCAGGGCGACCAGGGCCGCGTCCGCCGTCGTCTTCGGGGCCAGGCTCTTGAAGGCGGTCCCGATGATCAGGTCCACGTCCGCCGTGCCCCGGGCGTCCGTCTTGGCCGTGGCGCCCGCGAGCTGGGTGCCCAGGACGGGGAAGCTGCCCTTGGTGGCGGCGGGCGCGCCGAGGAGCAGTCCGGCGCCCGTGACCTTCTTGTCGTAGGCGGCGGGCGCGTTCCCCACCTTGCCGATCTTGAAGCCGCGTTTCCTGAGTTCGTCCGCGGTCGTCTTGGCGAGTCCGCTGCGCGGGGTCGCGTTGTAGACGTTCACCGTGATCTGCGCGGGCTTCGGCAGGACGGCGGCCGGCGCGGCGGTCGCCGTGGGGGCGGGCTTGCAGTCCGCCTGCTTCCCGGCCGCCGTCTTCGTGCCCCCGCCGCCGGAGAACACGTCGACGAGCTGGTACGTGCCCCAGCCGGCCGCGCCGAGCACGACCGCTGCGGCGGTGGACGCGAGGATGATCCTGCGCCGGCGGTGGGGGCGGCGCATGCGCGGGTAGACATCCCCCGTGATGCGGTACTTTCCGCCCATGCCGGGGGGAGTGAGCATGCTCATGAGCGCAGCGTAATGCCGCCTGTCGGGGTTACCTACTTGATGATCATGTGATCGCGTCCGGATGGGGGCGAACTGGCCCCGAAAGGGTCAGCGCCCGATACCCGGAGCGACGCTTCGGGACGGATCGTGACCGGCCCGGGAACGCTCCTCGGGGGCCTGGCGAGGAGGGAGCGCGCCGGAGGGGCATCGGCGGGAGGGAGCGACGGACGGTCCCTCCCGGAGCGGTCCTCAGCCCAGTTCGAGGACGCGGGCGTGCAGCACCTGCCGCTGCTGGAGCGCCGCGCGGACGGCGCGGTGGAGTCCGTCCTCGAGGTAGAGGTCGCCCTGCCACTTCACGACGTGCGCGAAGAGGTCGCCGTAGAAGGTGGAGTCCTCCGCGAGCAGGGTCTCCAGGTCCAGCTGGCCCTTGGTGGTGACCAGCTGGTCGAGGCGGACCGGGCGCGGGGCGACGTCCGCCCACTGCCGGGTGCTTTCCCGGCCGTGGTCGGGATACGGCTTTCCGTTTCCGATGCGCTTGAAGATCACACGGAAAGCCTACCGGGCGAGCGGCCATCGGCGCAGCCACGAAGGGGGGTGGGATGACGGGCAGGACGCGGTGGACCCGGAACGGGCCCCGTCACGCGGGGGAACGGGCTCCCGCCGACCGGGCCCCGAGGGTCGGCGGTTCGTCTCCGGGCCGCGGCGGCTCCGTGCCCCGTTCCCGTTCCCCTACCCGTACGGGAACGGGAACGGGAACGGCCGACCGGCACGGGAAACCGGTCGGCCGTTCTTCGGCCCGGCGCGGCGGCGGAACCGTCCGCCGCCGGTCGCCGGGACTACTCGGTGACCTCGTGGTGGTCGTCGTGCAGGCCGCCGCCGCTGCCCGCGTCACCGGTGGTCGGGACGGAGACGACCGGCTTGCGCAGCGAGGAGATGTCGTGGGCGTAGGTGCCCACGGCGTTGGCGATGACGTCGATGTTGGCGTCGAACGCCTTCATGTTGATGTTGGTGATGTCGTCGCCCTTGGCGTGGTAGTTCACGTCGTACGCGACGCCCGCCTGGCCGCCGAACTTGGCCGCCTGGGCCGGGGTCTTGATGCCCTCGGCGCCGGTGAAGGTGCCGCCGGAGGGGATGCCGACCTCGATGAACGGGCCGTAGTCGGAACGGCCGGTGAAGTCGGTTCCCTCGTGCGGGAGGCCCTTCTTGTCCATGAAGTCGGTGATGTCGCGCTCCAGCTGGGCCGAGCCCGCCGGACCCGCACCGGCGCCGACGCCGTCCGAGTCGTCGCCGTCGTACACGAACAGGCCGTAGTTCGGCGAGGCGATCATGTCGAAGTTCAGGTAGAGCTTGATCTCGCTCTTGTCGAGCGCGGTGAGGTTCTTCACGTAGTGCTCGGAGCCCAGGAGGCCGTTCTCCTCGGCGGACCACCAGGCGAAGCGGACCTTGTTGCGGACCTTGTCCTTCGACTTGGCGAGCTCGAGGGCGGTCTGGAGGAGGCCGGCGGAGCCCGAGCCGTTGTCGTTGATGCCGGGGCCGGCGGTGACGGAGTCGAGGTGGGAGCCGAGCATCACGGTGTTGGCGGCGTTGCCGCCCTTGGTCTCCGCGATGACGTTGTTGGTGGAACGTATCTGCTGGAGCTGGCGGATCTCCAGGGAGAGCGTGACCGGGCCCTTGGCGAGGTCGGCGGCGAGCGCCGTGCCCTCGGCCTGGCTGAGGCCACCGGTGGGGATCTTGCCCGCGGCCGCGTCTCCGAGGGTGCCGGAGAGGGCGCCGTCGGTGTTGTTGTAGATGACGGCGGCGGCGGCGCCGGCCGCGGCGGCGTTCTCCTGCTTCACCGCGAAGGTGCAGCCGCCGCGCTTGATCAGCGCGATCTTGCCGGTGAAGGCGCCGGCGGCGAAGTCGCCCGGCTCGCACCCGGTGGTGCCGTCGGCGTCGACCGGAACGGCCGCCAGGTCGGCCCTGATGCCGCCGACCGGGGTGGACTTGGTGTACGTCATCGCCTTGATGTCGAGCGCGCGGGGCGCGGGGGAGACGACGGAGGCTTTCTCGGCCTGCGTCTCCGTGTACTCGAAATCGAACTTCTGGTACGAGACGTTGTAGCCGGCCTTCTTGAGCTGCGTGTAGACGTACGCGGCCGAGGCGTCGTGGCCGAGCGAGCCGGCGGCGCGGTGGCCCCCGGCCGAGTCGGCTATCGCCTGGAACTTCTGCAGGTGCCTGTAGGCGTCCTTGGCGGTGGTTTCTCCGACCAGCTTCTTCGCCAGCTTGGCGGCATCGCGGGCGGGCGCGGCCGTGGGGTCCTGTCCCGCGGTGGCGGGGGATGCGAGGACCAGCGGGGCGGCGAGGGCGGCGGCGGCGAGGATGGCCGCGGCCCGGCGCTGGGATGCGTTCACAGAAGTCCTTCCCGGTACGGACGAGGTTGAGGGGAAGTTAGCGATCTCCGGGGCATCTTGTGAACAGATTCGCCACAATTCCTGCCGGGTGAAGCAGGATTGAAATCTGAAATTCTCAATTCACTTGCGATTGAGCGACTTTCGCCGGATTTGCGCTCATCGGTTCCGGGAGGAGCGGAACGGCCGCAATCGCGCCGGCCGGAGAGGGCGATCCGTTACGCCTCCGGGGCGAAGAGGCGCCGGGAGCACGGGAGGGGCCGGAACCGGGCCCGCTGAGGGATGATCCCTTACGGGCCTTACGGGCCTTACGGGCCTTACGGGCCTTACGGGCCTTACGGGCCTTACGGGCCTTACGGGCCTTACGGGCCTTACGGGCCTTACGGGCCTTGGGGTCCCTACGGGCCTTGGGGTCCCTAGAGGTTCGGAGGCGGCAAAGGCCCCGAGGGCGGCCCCGGACCCTCAAGGGCGGTCCCGCAGGGCGAGGAGTTCCCGTACGCCCGCCTTGAGGCGCTCACCGGACAGTTCCCGCTCGACCGACAGGTGGTGCATGACGTCGGGGGAGAAGGGGGCGAGCAGCAGGTGGGCGAGGAGCGCGCCGTCGGCCTCCGGCCTGAGCTGCCCGAGGAGCAGGGCGACGTGGGTGTGCATCACCCGGTACGCGCCGCTGTGGTACCGGGCCCTGGGCGCGGCGGAGTGCGCGGCGAGCAGGATCTCGCGCTGCTCGGCGATCCGGTCGACGAGCGCGTCGAGGAAGGCGTCGAGCCGTTCGGCGGCCGGGGCGCCGGGGCCGAGCGGTGGAGGTCCGCTCATGTACGCCTCCTGGAACCGTCGCTCGCGTTCGTCGAGGAGCGCCCACAGAAGCCGGGAGACGTCGCCGAAGCGGCGGTAGACGGTGCCGACGCCGATGCCGCTGGCGTGGGCCACCTGGTTCATGGTGACGGCCTCGGGCCCCTTCTCCGCGACGATGCGGGCGGCCGCGTCGAGGATCTTTCCCCGGTTCCGGGCCGCGTCGGCGCGTTCGGGGGCCGGGGCGCCGAGCGTGGGGAGCAGGCCGCGCGGGAAGCCCGCCGTCCGCTCGGTGGCCCGGGAGTTCTCCGTGCCCATCTCCGCAGCCTCCTGCCCTTCGGCCCCGTCGCCGGGACGCTCCCGTGCCGAGCATACCGACCCCACCGAAAAATGGATAGAAATCCGCTTCGTTCGGCATCAATCGATCGGAAGGCGGACCGTCGGCTTCCCCGGGGTCCGGCCGAACCGGGGGACAGGCATGGACGAGAAGGGGGCGGTGCGCCCACGAGCACCTCGCTCCGGTCCCCGTCCCCGCCTCCTCGGTCCTTCAGGGCCTCAATCCCGCACCGGCCCCACCTCGTCGACCGGACGGATGACCACCGGGTGCTTCGGGGAGCCGGCCGGGACCGGGCAGCGGGCCACCTGGGCGGCGATCTCGGTGACGCGCTCCAGGGAGGCGCAGTCGACGACCCAGTAACCGGCCAGGACCTCCTTGGTCTCCGCGTACGGGCCGTCCGTGACGACCGGGTTCCCGTCGCCGTCCACCGTCACGAAGCGGGTCGTGGACGGGGCCGTGAGGCCCTGGGCGTCGAGCAGTTCGCCGTTCGCGGCGAGTTCTTCGCCGATCTCGTCCATGTGGGCGGCCATCGCCCGGATCGCCTCCTTGTCCCAGGCGGGGGCGCCGGCGGAACCGCACCCCGCCATCGCCTCGTAATCGGCTTCCGACCCCTGGACCATCACCAGGTACTTCATGGTGTCCTCCTCGTTCGGCGGGTGTTCCGTGCGGTGCGTACCGCTTCTCGCAGCACAGTCGGATCCGGCCCGCCGTTCTCGACACCACGCGACCGGAAACCGGAAAAACGGGAGAAATCACTCAGCCGTCCCATGATGCACGGGTGAACGCATTCACCTTCTCCGCCGCCTTCATCACCTTCTTCTCCGTCGTCGGCCCGCCGAAGGTGCTCCTCTCCTTCGCGGGTCTCGCCCAGGTCCACCCCGCCACCCAGCTGCGGACCATCGCCCTCATCTCCTCGGCCGCGGCCGTCCTCGTCGGCTTCCTCGCCGGCATCACGTCCCCCTGGCTCCTCGACCTCTTCCACATCAGCACCCCCGCCCTCCAGGTCGCGGGCGGCGTCATCTTCTTCGTCTACGCGGTCGGCCTCGTCCTCGGCACGCACCTCGGCTCCGAGGGGCCCCACCAGGATGCCCCCGACCTGGTCAGCGGAGTGCGCGAGCTGCTCATGCCGTACATCGTGAGCCCGCTCGCCCTGACCGCCGTACTCATCGAGGGGGCGGCCCGTAGCGGCTTCAGCTGGCGCTCGACGGTCGTCGGCGCGTACGTGGCCGTCATCGCCCTCGACCTGGTCTGCGTCCTGCTCCTCACCCGGATCCTGCTCCGCACCCACCACGCGACGATCGAACTCCTCAACCGCCTCCTGGGCCTCCTGCTCGCCGCCGTCGGCGTCGATCTCGTCCTCGACGGCCTCTCCGGTCTGGGCGTCCCGGGCCTGGAGGCCCGGCACTGAGCGTTCCGGGGGCCCGGGCCGGTGTCGGTCCGCGTCGAGGCCGGCGAGGAACCCGAGAACCGCCCGGTGCAGTGGCGCGGGCCGCTCCAGGTGCAGGTCGTGTCCGGCTCCGGGCAGGCTCACTCCCCGCAGACCGGGCCGGAGCCGGGCCATCTCCGCGTACTGCTCGCCGCCGATGATCCCGCCCCGCTCGCCCTGCCCGAGAACGGCGAGGGTGGGGCAGGTGATCGAGGCCCACTCGTCCCAGAAGGCGCGGGTGGCGTTCTCGTCGAGGGAGCGGACCATGACCTCGGGGTCGAACCGGGGCCACAGCCCTCCGTCCCGTTCCTCGAGCCCGTCCGCCCACCCTTCCCCTACGGGACGCGCCCCGCCCCCGAGATACGCGACGGCCGCCTCCCGGGAGGGGAACGGAACCGGCCACCCCCGCAACCAGCCACCGATCCGCTCCTGTGTGTCCGGGGCCGAGCCGCCGGGGCCGGCCTCGACCAGGACGAGGGCGCGCGGCAACTCGGGATGGGCGGCGGCGGTGAGGAGCGCGGTGTGCCCGCCGAGCGACTGGCCCATCAACACTGGCTCGCGCAGGGCGAGTTCTTCGACGACGGTCACGACATCGGCGACGTGGGCGGCGCGGGACACGTCGCCGGGAAACCGCTCGCTGCCCCCGTGCCCGCGCTGGTCGAAAGCGACGACCCGGTGACCGGCGTCCCGCAGCAGCCGAGCGGTGGTGTCCCACTCCCCGGAATGTCCCGCGAGCCCGTGCAGGAGGAGCACATCGGGCCCGGAACCGCCCCAGTCACGGCAGAAAAGCCGTACTCCGTCCCGCCCCACGACCGGCCGCCCGGTCCCACGCATGGATGTCATTCCCCCACCTTCTCCCACGGGTCGAGGCACCGGCGGGTCGAGGAACCGGCGGGCCGGGGCGTCGGCGGACGACGGGAACGCGGACGGCGGGAATGCGGGTGACGGGAACGCGGACGGCGCGAACTCGGCTGACGGCATGCGCGGGAAGTCCTACTTCTTCCCGGCAAGGGTGTGGGCCACGAGCGCGTTCGCGTGCCCGTGGCCCAGCCCGTGCTCGGTCTTCAGCCAGGAGACCAGCTCCATGTGCTTGGCGAGCGGCGAGGAACGGATGAGCTCCTGCCACTCGGTGACGGGCCGCCCGTACTTCTTCTCGATGGAGGGGAAGTAGCTGGCGGGACCCTTGACGACGTTCTCGGCCACGGCGATCTCCTGAGGTGGGGTGGTCACTTACGGGTAGGACCCCCACCCCACCGAAAACTCATCGCCGCGAACGGGAGCACGTGCGGTCAATCACGCCGGATGTGCTCGGGATCGACGTGCCTCCGCACCATGGGTACGGAGGCCAGCGCAGCCACGAGCACCACCCCCGCCGCACAGGCGAACAGCAGGGGCAACCCCTCCCAGTCCCAGTGCACGGCCCCGCCCCCGGTGATCAGATAACTGGACTCGGCGAGCCACCCGGCCACGATCGCCGCCCCCAGCCCCACCACCAACGGCAACACCACCTGCACCACCTGTACCGTCCGCAACGTCCCGGCCCGCGCCCCCAACAAGGCCAGCGCCGTCACCTGCCCCCGCCGCTCCATGGCCCGGTCGGCCACGGACACGACGAACGCGGCGACTCCGATGACCAACCCGAGCACCATCCCGACCGCCAGCAGGCTCCGAATCACGGCCAACTGCGCGAGCGACTCGATCACGATGCCGACGGGATCCACGGAAACGGTGGGAGCGACGGCCCCGATGCCGTCCAGGACGGCTCGGACGGTGTCGGGATCGGACGGACTGACCAGTACGAGGGCGGCACCTGCGACATGAACTCCCTGAGGGATGAGGGAGGGCGGGATCAGAAGACTTGGTCCGGCGGCCCTGGAGGGAGTGTAGAGCTGAGCGGTGATGGCGGTTAGGGGTACGGAGATGTCCAGATCGCGGCCATTGGTCAGAGGGAAGGAGAAGGACTTTCCGGCTCGGGCGTCCTCGTCGAAGAGGTAAGAAGGATCCTTGATCAAGAGGACCTTGTTGTCGACGCAGCCCCGGACAGATTTGGTGAAGGCTGCCAACTGGGCGCATGTGGCAACGATTCCTTCCACGCGCGGCACGACGTACTCAAGGTTCCCTCGCTGCGACTCGACATGAAAAGCATGGGCGTTCACGCCGCTCAGACCGGTCATCTGCGCAATCCGCCGGGGGTTCAGTTCATCCAGAGGAACGCTGTATTCCTGGACGGGAGCCGTGCGCCGACTGACCT
This sequence comes from Streptomyces sp. NPDC001744, assembly GCF_042892575.1. Lineage (NCBI taxonomy): Bacteria > Bacillati > Actinomycetota > Actinomycetes > Kitasatosporales > Streptomycetaceae > Streptomyces > Streptomyces sp. NPDC001744. The sequence continues at coordinate 77,665 of NZ_JBIAUG010000004.1, read as the reverse complement.
GATCCAACTCGACGAGCACTCCCTGGGTGAGCGAGGCGCCGAAGACGAGCAGTACGAGCCCTGTGGCTACGCGCAGTGCGCTTCCCGGGTCGACTTCCGTTCGGCGCATGGCCAGTGTCAGAGCCAATGATCCGGACGCTGCCGCGAGTCGTCGCGAGATCCAAGCTGTGATCGGTGCCAGGCCCAGCGCGAGCCCGGCGCCGGTGAGGAGGACGGCACCAGGAACCAGTACGGCACTGGCGGGGCCACCCGACGGGTCCCGTCCCATCACGCTGAGCGCGCAGTAACCGCCGATGATCCCAAGGCCCGGAACCAACAACAGCGTTCCGTACTTGTTCGGGGGTTTGCGTTCTCCGGTCCGCCGCACAGTGAGGGGGGACAATGCGGCCCGCTGTGCGCCGGCCCGGCTCACCACTGCCGCGAGCACCGGGCAGCCCAACAGGCAGACGATCAGCGTGGTCGTCTCGGGGTGTCCGTCCGCCGGGTACCAGTGCAGTCCGGGCAGCCCGATCCGCGCCATCACCTCGTTCGCGCCGAGATATCCCAGAAGCCCCAGGACGGCACCCAAAGAGGCGGCTGCCACGCTTTCCCCGGCATTGACCCGCAGAGTGTCTTTGGTGCTGAGCCCGACAAGCCGGAGCGCGGCGAGTCGGCGTGCACGAGACTCGCCGGACAGCCGTGCGCAGACGGAAAGAAAGGTGGCGAGAGGGAGGAGCACGATGCAGCCGAGGGTGAATCGCAGGATGTCGACGGTGGAGGGATCGATGAGTTCGTGTCGTGTGTACTCGTCCCCGAAGTGACCCAGTTGCGCCGCTCCGCCGAGTTCGGATGGAAGTACACCGATGTAGGCGTACAGGTCATCGGGTCCGCCCAGTCCCGAGGGGGCGATGGTGCCGATCACGCGACCGGGTACGAGTCCTGTGGCACGAGGATTGGCATCCAGGATCTCCGCCAATTTCGGTGAGACGATTGCCTCGCCGGTCCGGGGGAGTCGTTCCACGCCGGGGGGAGAAGGGGCGGGCCCGGCGCCCGTGTGCCCGATGAAAACCCTGCGCAGCGGCTGCGAGCCGTACGGATCCATGAATTCTTTGTAGACGACGTTCTTGTTGCTGCCCGAGTGCACGGCCCGTTTCGTCACGCGGGCGTCGTGGGCGGCGATGATGGTGGGAATCGTGAGGGTGGCGGCGAGACAGGCCACTCCCAGCGCGGACCCGAGCGACATCAGCAGGAAACGGATTCTCCCTCTGCGCCCGCTGCCCCACAACAGGCGGATTCCGAGGAAGAACGGGTTCACACCGCCACCCGCTGTGTCAGAACACCGTCCGTCATCGTGTACTGAGTGTCGGCCTTCGCGGCTACGTCGACATCGTGCGTCACGATGATCACGGCCGTCTGCTGGTTCCGGGCGAGCTGGAGGAACTCGTCCAGCACGGCGTCCGCGTTGGCGCTGTCGAGAGCGCCGGTCGGCTCGTCCGCGAACACCACGTCCGGCTGGTGCACCAGGGCTCGCGCGACCGCCACGCGCTGGCTCTGTCCACCGGAAAGCTTCGAGGTCCTGCGCCGTGCCAGATCGCCCATCCCGAGGCGTCCCAGCACTTGGCCGGCCATCGCGTAAGCGTGGGACTTGCTGATTCCGGCGAGCCGGAGGGGGAGTGCCGTGTTCTCCTCGACGGACAGCTCCGGGAGTAATTCTCCGTACTGGAAGACGAACCCCAGCCGTGTGCGCCGCAGTGCGCTGAGCTCGCCGTCGGGCAGGGCGGACAGCAGTTGCCCGTCGAAGGTCACCCGCCCGTTGGTGGGGGGAAGAATCCCGGCGAGGCAGTACAGCAGGGACGACTTGCCGGATCCGCTGCTGCCCATGATGGCGGCCACTTCACCGCATTCGAGGGTGAAGTCGGCACCGCTCACAGCCTGCTGCGTGCCGTAGAAGAGATCCACGCCTTCGGCGCGGAGGATGGCGTCCATGGTGATGCGCGCTCCTAAGGGACGGGAGCCGCCGAAGGCGGCTCCCGCATGAGTGGATGCTTTTTCAGGGCCGTTTGTACTGTTTCGTGAACGAGCAGTTGTCGGGACGGAGCGAACCCCGGTTCTGGCATACGCGCACTTCGGCCGAGTTCGTATACCGAGTGGCCCCGTCGTATACGATTCTGTCGAGCCAGACGGATTTCTTCTGCGTGCCGTCGAATCGGTTCCAGCCGTACCCGTGAACCTTCACCTGCAGATAGATGTTGTGGTTGTCCGAGAGGCCGGTGTCGCGGAGCGCTCCCTTGATGTGGAACGCGCCGCGCATCTTCCCCGGGTCCTCCCACTTGTAACTTCCATTTTTGAGCTCTGCCCCGCCTGTGACGAGAAGCCCTGTATTCTGCCAGGCCGATTCGGCCACAGCTGCACCCATCCCTCCGAAGAACAAACCTGCGGTGAGTACCGCTGCGGTGATCTTCCTCATCGTCAACCCTTGCTGTTCGTATGCCGGTCGATCGAAGCGAAACTTAGCGGAATGAAGACGTGAAAAATTTCGCAGGAACGTCACTTCCGTTCATTAACCCTCGATCCAGTGAAGGGGGCCTTCCCCGTCGCGGTCCACCCCGTAAGGGTGGTAGTCGGTATCCCTGGGCAGGGGAGGGCGGGGCGTCGCGGTTGGCTGAAATGTCAAGGTTGACGGTTTCGGGGTCAACACGATGGATGCTTCCTGTTGGTTGCCCGATGCGCGGGCCTGCTTCCTGAGAAGGCATTCGCGCTCCTGGAAGATCCGTGGTCGCGCTCCCGTGCATCGGCATCGTGTCCGCGACGAAAGGAACCGCCCCGGGGGGCTTTTTCTATCCCGTGCGCAGAGAGGTGCTGAACCTCCTCCGTTTCCACGTCGATGTGGGGCGAAGAGGGAAAGCGGGCTTCGCGATGCCAGTGGTCCGGCTGATGCCGCGAAGGGTCTCCCGCAGTAGGTTCAGGTCTTCCGAGGCGGCTGTTCCCGTGCTTGTTCCGGAGGCATGGGAAGGGGAGGCCGGCGTGACGGGGAGCGCGGTGCGCGTCCTTCGTCCTGTTCGCGGACGGCTCTTCACGCGTGAACCCCTGTTGTCGTCATGGAAAGCGGGGGTTCAAGGGCGGCGGGGTCATCGGACGGAAAAGTCGGTGGTGCCGCTCGGAAGGGGGCGCGTGCGCGGAGGTGGCGGGCCCGTCGAGGGGGAGTCGGTCCGGCTTGCGAAGCTCTCCGGTGCCTGCCCGGGGGGAAACGGGGCGGACAACGCGGACAACGTCGAAGGGCCCCACCGCGAACGGTGGGGCCCTTCGACTTCGTGCCCGGTGAGGCACTGGCGGAGGATACGAGATTCGAACTCGTGAGGGGTTGCCCCCAACACGCTTTCCAAGCGTGCGCCCTAGGCCTCTAGGCGAATCCTCCGACGGGAACATTACATGACCGAGGGGGGTGCTCGCGAACTCGATCCGGGGAGGGGTGGGCGGCGGGTTCCGGAAGGGAGGGGTGGGTCCGGGGGCGGCGGGGATCGGGTAGTCTGGGCGGAGCCCCTCACGCGGCGCTATCTGACTGAACTCCCCCAGGGCCGGAAGGCAGCAAGGGTAGGTCGGCTCTGGCGGGTGCGTGGGGGGCGCTTGCGTTTCCCGGCCGGGCCGGGGCCGGGACCGAAGTCGTGGTTACGGTCGGTGTCAGCGTCGGCGCTGTCGTACGCAGTGCGCCGTGCACCGCGCGGAGCCCCTCGGGCGTCCCAGGCGTCTTCGGGCCTTTCCGGAACCGTCCCCCAGCGGCTCCGCCCCGTGGTCCCCTCCTCCACCCCCGCCCCGGTCGTTTTTCCCGGGTTGTCGGTGGACGCCTATAACCTCGTACACGTGTCGTCTCTCGCGCTCTACCGCCGCTATCGTCCCGAGTCCTTCGCCGAGGTCATCGGGCAGGAGCATGTCACCGACCCGTTGCAGCAGGCCCTGCGGAACAACCGGGTCAATCACGCGTACCTGTTCAGCGGGCCCCGCGGGTGCGGCAAGACGACCAGTGCGCGGATCCTGGCGCGGTGCCTGAACTGCGAGCAGGGGCCGACGCCGACGCCCTGCGGGGAGTGCCAGTCCTGCCGGGACCTCGCGCGGAACGGGCCGGGGTCGATCGACGTCATCGAGATCGACGCCGCCTCGCACGGTGGTGTGGACGACGCCCGTGACCTGCGGGAGAAGGCGTTCTTCGGGCCCGCCTCCAGCCGGTACAAGATCTACATCATCGACGAGGCCCACATGGTCACCTCGGCGGGCTTCAACGCCCTCCTGAAGGTGGTCGAGGAGCCGCCGGAGCACCTGAAGTTCATCTTCGCCACGACCGAGCCCGAGAAGGTCATCGGGACCATCCGGTCGCGGACCCACCACTACCCGTTCCGCCTGGTGCCGCCGGGCACGCTGCGGGACTACCTCGGCGAGGTCTGCGGGCACGAGGGCATCCCCGTCGCCGACGGCGTGCTGCCCCTCGTCGTGCGGGCCGGCGCCGGGTCCGTCCGTGACTCGATGTCCGTCATGGACCAGCTCCTGGCCGGCGCCGCCGAGGACGGCGTGACCTACGCCATGGCCACCTCGCTCCTCGGCTACACCGACGGTTCGCTGCTCGACTCCGTGGTCGACGCCTTCGCCGCCGGGGACGGCGCCGCCGCCTTCGAGGTCGTCGACCGGGTCATCGAGGGCGGCAACGACCCGCGCCGGTTCGTCGCCGATCTCCTGGAGCGGCTGCGCGACCTCGTGATCCTGGCCGCCGTGCCGGACGCCGCCGAGAAGGGGCTCATCGACGCCCCGGTCGACGTGATCGAGCGCATGCAGGCCCAGGCGTCCGTCTTCGGCGCCGCCGAACTCAGCCGGGCCGCCGACCTCGTGAACACCGGGCTCACCGAGATGCGGGGCGCCACCTCGCCCCGGCTCCAGCTGGAGCTGATCTGCGCGCGCGTCCTGCTGCCCGCCGCCTTCGACGACGAGCGCTCGGTCCAGGCCCGCCTCGACCGGCTCGAACGCGGTGCCGCCGCGGCGCCCGCGCCCGTCTTCACGCCCGGCCCCCCCGAGCCGGCCCTGGGGTACGTCCCCGGGCCCGACGCCCACACCCCGATGGCCCCGCCGCCGCCCGCCCCACGGGCCCAGCCCGCTCCCGCGCAGGCCCCGCCCGTCCCCGTACAGCCGCAGCAGTCGCAGCCCCCGGCGCCACCGCAGCCCCAGTCGGCGGCGCCCGCCGCGCCCCGGCCCGGCGCCTGGCCGGGCGCGGCCGTGCCCGGCGGCGGAGCCCCCGGCGGTGGCCCCGGCGCCTGGCCCGGTGCGGCCTCCGCTCCCGCTCCCGCTGTGCAGGCACAGCCCGCCCCGCAGGCCCCCGCGCCCGCCGCCGCCGTCGGCGGTGACATCGCCCAGGTGCGGAACCTGTGGCCGCAGATCCTCGACGCCGTCAAGAACAGGCGTCGCTTCACCTGGATCCTGCTCAGCCAGAACGCGCAGGTCGCCGGGTTCGACGGCACCACCCTCCAGCTCGGCTTCCTCAACGCCGGCGCGCGCGACAACTTCGCCGGCAGCGGCAGCGAGGACGTCCTCAAGCAGGCCCTCGCCGAGCAGTTCAACGTCCATTGGAAGATCGAGGCGATCATCGATCCCTCGGGCGGCGCCTCGCCCCCGCCCGCCGCCGCCCACTTCGGCGGAGGCGGAAGCGGTGGCGGGAGCGGCTTCGGAGGCGGAGGCGGAGGCGGAGGCTTCGGAGGAAGCGGTGGGGGCGGCGGCTTCGGAGGGAGCGGCGGAGGCGGCGGCCGGCCGGCGTCCGGTCCGTCCGCCGCCCCCGCGCCCTCCTTCCCGCAGTCCCCCGAGCCCGCGCAGCCGCAGTCCGCGCCCGCCCCGGCGCGGCCCGCTCCCGCACGGGCGGAGCCCGCGTACGCCCCGCCCCCGCCCTCCGCGCCGCAGCCCGTGGCGCCCGAGGACGACGTACCGGAGGAGGACGACCCGGACCTCGTCGACTCGGCCCTCTCCGGGCACGACCTGATCGTGCGCGAACTCGGAGCCACGGTTGTGGAGGAATACACGAACGAGTAGCGCCGTCTCGCTCGGTGGCCCGTACGAAGGGCATCCCGCTCCGCGGGCTACCCTGACAGGCGTGAAGGTCCTCGTCATCGGCGGCGGCGCCCGCGAACACGCCCTGTGCCGCTCTCTCTCCCTCGATCCCGACGTCACCGCTCTGCACTGCGCGCCCGGCAACGCCGGAATCGCGGAGGTCGCCGAGCTGCACGCCGTCGACCAGCTGGACGGCGACGCGGTCGCGCGCCTCGCCACCGAACTCGGTGCCGGTCTGGTCGTCGTCGGCCCGGAGGCCCCGCTCGTCGCGGGCGTCGCGGACGCCGTGCGCGCGGTCGGCATCCCCGTCTTCGGCCCCTCGCGGGAGGCGGCGGAGCTGGAGGGTTCCAAGGCGTTCGCCAAGGACGTCATGGCCGCCGCCGGCGTGCCGACCGCCCGCAGCTACGTCTGCGTCACCCCCGAGGAGATCGACAAGGCGCTCGACGCCTTCGGCGCTCCGTACGTGGTGAAGGACGACGGCCTCGCCGCGGGCAAGGGCGTCGTCGTCACCGACGACGTCGAGCGGGCGCGGGCCCACGCGCGCGCCTGCGACCGCGTGGTCATCGAGGAGTACCTGGACGGCCCCGAGGTCTCCCTCTTCGCGATCACCGACGGCACCACCGTCCTGCCGCTCCAGCCCGCGCAGGACTTCAAGCGCGCGCTCGACGGCGACGAGGGCCCGAACACCGGTGGCATGGGCGCGTACTCCCCGCTGCCCTGGGCCGATCCGAAGCTGGTCGACGAGGTCCTGGAGACCGTGCTCCAGCCGACCGTGGACGAGCTGCGCCGCCGCGGCACCCCGTTCTCCGGCCTGCTGTACGCGGGTCTGGCGATCACGGGCCGCGGCGTCCGGGTCATCGAGTTCAACGCGCGCTTCGGCGACCCCGAGACCCAGGTCGTCCTGGCCCGGCTCGCCACCCCGCTCGCCGGCGTCCTGCTGAACGCCGCCAACGGCACCCTCGCCGACCAGGCGCCGCTCCGCTGGCGGGACGACGCCGCCGTCACCGTGGTCGTCGCCTCCCACAACTATCCGGACACCCCGCGCACCGGCGACCGGATCGTGGGTCTGGAGGAGGTCGTGGAACTGGACGCCCCGCACGCGTACGTGCTGCACGCCGGTACGAAGCGGGACGGCGACGCCGTGGTGAGCGCGGGCGGCCGCGTCCTCTCGGTCACCGCCACCGGGAGGGACCTCGCGCAGGCCCGCGAGCGCGCCTACGCGGCGGTCGGCCGCATCCGGCTCGACGGCTCCCAGCACCGTACGGACATCGCGCGCGAGGCCGCCGGAGCCTGAGCCCCCGGACCGGACCCCGCCCGCGGAGCCCGGTCCGTTCGTTCGGCCGTGCGATGGACCGTACGGCCGCGCGAACGCCATCACCTTTGACCAAAGCCATTCCATCGAGTGACGGCTGAGCCATCCGGATGACGCCCGCCACCACCCCAACTAGGGTGCGGCGAAGGCGTTCCGGCACTTGGCCCACCGGCATTGCGATGTCAGTGACGGGTGCCACAGTGGGGGAGTGACCGACACCGCCACGGGCAGTCCCGTCGAGGGCAGGAGGGGGTGATGGACGACGTGACCGGTACCGGTTCCGTCGCCGGCGAGGAGTGGGGTGCGCGCGCCGCGCGCTCCCGGGCCCTCGCCGTCCTCCGCGTCCGCGGCAGGGCACTGGGCCTCGCGGTGCTCCCCGCCGCGGTGGCCGTCGTCCTGCACGCGGGCGGTGTCACCGGCCACTTCACCGGTACGGGCTGGGACACGGCCCGCCGGGTCGTGACCGTCCTCGCGGTCGTCGTCCTGCTCGCCGCCACGACCGTCGCCCTCGTCGTCGCCCGTGCCCGCCCGGCCGCCACACCGACCGTGGACCTGGCCGAGACGGCCGCTCCCGGTCTGTACCGGCTCGTCCGCGACCTGGCCGACCGGCTCGGCGTCCCGCCGCCCGCCGCGATAGCCCTGACCCCGGACTGCGACAGCTGGCTGGAGGACCGCACCCACCGCACCCACCGCACCCACCTGACCGCCCGGACCCGCCGGGCCCCGGGGGCGGGCGGCGCCGGTGCTCCCGTCCTGGTCATAGGCTCGCCCTTCCTCTGGTGGATGCGCGTCGGCGAGCTGCGGGCGGTCCTCGCCCCCGTCGTCGCCGGTACGGGCCCGGCCGCCCACCCGGACATAGCCGCCGCCCGCCGCTTCGTCCGGGGCCTCGACGCCGCCGTCGCCGTGCCCCGGGACCCGGGCCTCGACCCGGTCCGCCGGCTCGGCGCCCGCGGTGTCGGACAGGTCGCCCGTGTCCTGCTGCGCGCCTGCCGCGGGCACGCCGCCGAGATGGAGCGCGGGGTGGCGGTCGCGGGCTCGGAGCGCGCCCAGGAGGTCGACCACGGCGTACGGATCGTGGCGCAGGAGCAGGTCGGCCTGGCCTACGCGGGCTGGGACCGCCTCCTGACCCGGGTCGCGCTGCCCGCCTGGCGCATGGGCCGCTGGCCCACCGGGCTCGACGCGGGCGTGGTCTCCGCGCTGACCGAGCTGTCCCGCCGCGACCGGCTCGCGGACGGCTTCTCCTCCCGGCTGGGCGACCGTCCGGCCTGCGACCTCCTGGAGGAGCCCGGCGCGGTCGACGAGGCCACCTCGCTGCTGGCCGCCCGCCTCTTCCACGGCGGTCCCGCCGAGCCCGGCCCCGACTGGTCACCCGTGGAGTGGGGCCAGTACCCGGAGGAGGTCGTCGACCGGAAGTGGCGCACGGACGCGGCGCGCCTCCACCGGGCCCTCGACGGACTCGGTACGGCAGGATCCGCCCCCGTCCTCCCGCCCGCCGAGGCCCCGACCCTGTCCCGGGTGATCGACCACCTGACGGCGGAGCCGGCCCCCGGGGCCGTACGGGAGGAGCCGGGAGCCGCGAGGACGGAGACCGGCCCCACGACCGGCCCCGGCCCCGCCGCCCCCGACGAGGGGAACCCCGACGACGGGAACCCCGGCGGCGACCCGACGGCTCCGGATGATCCAGCAGCTCCGGGCGATCCGGACGACCCCGACGACCCCGACGACGACGCTTCCGTCAACCCCGCCGCCGACGCGCTCGCCGGAGTCCTCAGCGCCCTGCTCGCGCGCGAGGAGGCCGCCCGGGAGGCGAGGGTCGCCGCCGCCGAGCGCGCCCGGAGCGGGGCGAAGGCCGGCCCGGCACCGGGCCCCGCCCCGTACGCGGCCCCGGACACCGCCCCGTACGCGGGCGTCACCGGCCCCGACGGGCCGCTCCCGCTCTTCCCGCTCCAGCCGCCCCGGAGCGGCCGCGACCTGCTCGCCGACCACGTCACCGCGATGGTCTGCTGCGCGGCCGTGGACACCGCGGAGGCCGTTCCCGGGCTCGACTGGCTCGACGGTCCCGCCCTCCTCGTCGGCGGCGAGCGGGCGGCGGACCTCGGTCCTCGCGTTCTCGCCCTCGTGGAGGACGGGAACCCCGAACCGCTGCGGGACTGGATCGCGCGCACCGGCGTACGCCCCGAGAAGCCCGTGCGTCTCGTCTGACACGTGACGGGCCGCGGGGCCGGGGCGCGGGCCCGGGGCATAGGCCAGAAGCAAAACCGAAACTTTGACTTCCGTTCTCGTCAATTCACGACGAACGGTGACGGAGTGCGCGCGTTATGTGATGTGCTGGAGGCCATCGCTGACAGAAGCGCGAACCGGAAGCGCCCACCAGGCGTCACTCACCACACGGCGTACGCCGGCGGGCACCCACCGATCGGCACGCGCCGGCCGGCGCGCACCGGGCAGCGTGCGACGAGCGGCACGAACCAGACGGCACAACCGAGCAGGACGATCGAGCAGGACGACCCAGCGGTACGGACCGGGCGGCACGACCGGGTGGCACGGGCCGGGAGACACACCACAGGCCACGGACCGGCGGACCGGGGAGTCGAGGAGGGGCGCATCATGGGGGCGGATCAGATCAGACGGTGGGAGTCGGGCGCGCTGGCGCACGCCGTGTCCGACCCGTTCGGCCAGGGCCCGCTGCCCTGGCTGCGCGGTTCGGAGAACTACTTCGACGACACCGGTCAGATCGTGCCCTGGTACGCGGACGAGGTCCTGGCCCGGGGCGGCGGTGGCGGCCCCCGCACGGCGGACGACGTCCGGCGCCAGGTCAAGGGCTTCGCGGCCCGCGGGGCCGTCGCGCCGGGCGAGTCGATCGACTTCCACATCACCGTGGACCCGCCGCAGCAGTTCTCGGTCGACGTCTACCGGATCGGCCACTACAGCGGCGTCGGCGCCTCGAAGATCACCACCAGTCCGCGCATCTCCGGGATCGTCCAGCCGCCCCCGCTCACCGCCGACCGCACGGTCTCCTGTCACCACTGGTGGCAGTCCTGGCGGCTCCAGGTCCCCAGCTACTGGTCGACCGGCGCGTACGTCGCCGTCCTCACCACCGCCGACGGGCACCGCTCCCACGTCCCCTTCACGGTCCGCGACGACCACCCGGCCGATCTGCTCCTCGTCCTCCCGGACGTGACCTGGCAGGCGTACAACCTCTACCCGGAGGACGGCCGCACCGGAGCCAGCCTCTACCACGCCTGGGACGAGGACGGCCGGCTGCTGGGCGAGGAGGAGGCGGCCGTCACCGTCTCCTTCGACCGCCCCTACGCGGGCGCGGGCCTCCCGCTGCACGTCGGGCACGCCTACGACTTCATCCGCTGGGCCGAGCGCTACGGCTACGACCTGGCGTACGCCGAGACGCGCGACCTGCACGCGGGCCGGATCGACCCGGGCCGCTACCGGGGCCTGGTCTTCCCCGGCCACGACGAGTACTGGTCGGTGCCGATGCGCCGGGCCGCCGAGCGCGCCCGCGACCTGGGCACCTCGCTCGTCTTCCTCTCCGCCAACACCATGTACTGGCAGGTGGAGCTGGGCCCCTCGCCCTCCGGCGTGCCGGACCGGCTCCTCACCTGCCGCAAGCGGCGCGGGCCGGGCCGGCCCGCCCTCTGGCGCGAGGCGGGCCGGCCCGAGCAGCAGCTCCTCGGCATCCAGTACGCGGGCCGGGTGCCGGAGCCGCACCCGCTGGTCGTGCGGAACGCCGGGCACTGGCTCTGGGAGGCCACCGGCGCCGGGGACGGCGACGAGATCCCGGGCCTGGTCGCGGGCGAGGCGGACCGCTACTTCCCGCGCACGGCGCTCCCCGAGCACGAGAGCCGCATCCTGCTCGCGCACTCGCCCTACCAGGACGGCGAAGGGGGCCTGCGCCACCAGGAGACGTCCCTCTACCGGGCCCCGTCCGGGGCCTGGGTCTTCGCCTCCGGAACGTTCGCCTGGTCGCCGGCGCTCGACCGGCCGGGGCACGTCGACGCCCGTGTCCAGCGCGCCACCGCGAACCTCCTCGACCGGATCTGCAAGCGGGACTGACCGCGCCGGAGAGCCCGCCCGCCGGTGGGCCGCGCCCGTACGAGAGAATCGGGGGGCTCCTGGATCAACCTACGCGGAGGAACCGTGTCCGGATTCGTAGAAAAGCCCGAGCCCGTCCAGGTCCCGGGCCTCACCCATCTCCACACGGGCAAGGTGCGCGACCTGTACCGGAACGAGGCCGGTGACCTCGTGATGGTGGCGAGCGACCGCATGTCCGCGTACGACTGGGTGCTGCCCACCGAGATCCCCGACAAGGGCCGGGTCCTCACCCGGCTCTCCCTGTGGTGGTTCGACCGGCTCGCCGACCTGGTCCCGCACCACGTCCTCTCCACCGACCTGCCCGCCGGCGCCCCCGCCGACTGGGCGGGCCGCACCCTGGTCTGCAGGTCGCTGAACATGGTCCCGGTCGAGTGCGTCGCCCGCGGCTACCTCACCGGTTCGGGCCTGGCCGAGTACGAGGAGTCCCGCACGGTCTGCGGCCTCGCGCTCCCCGAGGGGCTGACCGACGGCTCCGAGCTGCCCGGCCCGATCTTCACCCCGGCCACCAAGGCGGCCGTGGGCGACCACGACGAGAACGTGTCGTACGAGGAGGTCGCCCGCCAGGTCGGCGCCGAGACGGCCGCGCTGCTGCGCCGGACGACCCTCGACGTGTACTCCCGGGCCCGGGACATCGCCCGTGAGCGCGGGATCGTCCTGGCCGACACCAAGTTCGAGTTCGGCTTCGAGAGCACTCCGGACGGCGACCGGCTCGTCATCGCGGACGAGGTCCTCACCCCGGACTCCTCGCGCTTCTGGCCGGCCGACCAGTGGCAGCCGGGCCGCCCCCAGCCCTCGTACGACAAGCAGTTCGTACGGGACTGGCTGACCTCCCCGGCCTCCGGCTGGGACCGCCGGAGCGAGCAGCCCCCGCCGGCGCTCCCGCGGGAGGTCGTGGACGCGACCCGGGCCAAGTACATCGAGGCGTACGAGCGCCTCACCGGCAACACCTGGAACTGAGGCCCGTTCCGCCCCGGGACGTGCGGACGACGTCCGTGCCGGGGCGGGGCGTCCGGCCGCCCGGAGCCCTCCGGTCCGCCCGGGGCGCGGTGTCCGCGCCGGCGAGGAGAGAGGCCCGTGCGGGCACGAGAAAGCCCCCGGTCGGATCGACCGGGGGCTTCTTCGTGGAGCGGACGACGAGATTCGAACTCGCGACCCTCACCTTGGCAAGGTGATGCTCTACCAACTGAGCCACGTCCGCATGCGCCGTAGCGCGGGGACCACTATACCCAACCTTTCGCCCGCGTGGGACGCGCCGCCGTCCGCCGGTTCCCGGCGCCGGGCTTCGCGGCGGCGGGGAGTCCCCCACGACGACGGCCTCGGCCGCCAACTCCGTTTCCGCGTAACGGTTTCCGGCGCGGGCGGTACGGGCGGGTCGGGCGGTCCGCCCGTACGGGCGTGGCCGCCGTCACACCACCCGTGCCGGGCACCCGCAGAGCGAGCGCGGCGACGCCGGGACGGAGGGGACACGACGAAGGCCCCGGTTCCTGAGAACCGGGGCCTTCGCTCCCTGAGCGGACGACGAGATTCGAACTCGCGACCCTCACCTTGGCAAGGTGATGCTCTACCAACTGAGCCACGTCCGCATTGCTGCCGCTCAGCTTTCACTGGGCGGTGCGAGCACCACTCTACCTGATCCACAAGAGTGGCCGGTAACGCGATGCAGAGCGGGTGACAGGGATCGCACACTGCGCCTTCCCCCTGGAAGGGGGATGTTCTACTACTGAACTACACCCGCACGCTCCTCGGAGTGGGGCCTTCCGGCCTCGCCCCTCGGCGTGATCCAGACTCTAGCGGATCATCGGGGGGGCAATGCAAATCGGCGCCCGCCCCGGGCCGGCCGCGGCCCAAGGCGGGCGCCGCGCACCCGCGTCCCGTGCCCGGGTCCACCCCCGGGAACCGGCCTCGGGCGTCCCGGGGCGTTCCCGGGCCTTCGCGCCCCGCCGTCCCCGCCCGCCGCTCCGTCAGCTCGCCTCGCGGAACGCCTCGTAGACCCGCTTGGGGATGCGGCCCCGCGCGGGCACCTCCAGCTTGTGGGACTGCGCCCAGGCGCGGACCGCCGCGGGGGCGGGGGCGAGGGCGGTGTGCGTGTACGGGGCGGACGGCTGGTTCCGGTCGCCGGCGCCGGTCCGGGCGGGGAGCTTGCGCCCGGCCGCCAGGTAGGGCGCGAGGGTCTCGCGGAGTTTCTCTGCATTGGCAGCATTCAGGTCGATCTCGTACATCTTCCCGTCGATCCCGAACACGACCGTTTCAGCCGCTTCTCCACCCTCGATGTCATCGGACAGGGTGACCACCACACGCTGAGCCACGGATATCGGTCCTTTCCTGCGGCTGCCGGGGTCGGGGGGCGCTTTTGGCGCTCCTGACGTGCGGCGATGCCGACCGTTCGGCTGTGCCGGGACAATGCTGCTTTCCTCTGGAAACCTTTGTACAGGTGCAGGTGTCGCAGGGGGAAGCCCCGCCAATTGTTTCAGCGTGTCCCGGCGCAATGAGGTCCGCAATATTTAACGTGAATTTTGCTGGGGGACCTCTGGCGACGAGGGGGCGAAGAGGTGTTGCGGCCCGGTCATTTGTAGGAACCTTCAGATCTCTACCCGCGTAGAATTTGGAGGCAGGTACGCTGAGGGAACCGCCCACGCAACACACCACCGGGAGTGCCAGTGGCACGCGTCGTAGTCGACGTCATGCTCAAGCCGGAGATCCTCGACCCCCAGGGGCAGGCGGTGCAGCGTGCACTGCCCCGCCTGGGATTCGCCGGAATCGCCGACGTCCGTCAGGGGAAGCGCTTCGAGCTGGAGGTGGAGGGGCCGGTCGACGACGCCGCCCTCGCCCGCATCCACGAGATGGCCGAAACCTTCCTTGCCAACACCGTGATCGAAGACTTCGTCGTGAAGGTGGAGTCGTGACCGCACGCATCGGCGTCGTCACGTTCCCCGGAACGCTCGACGACCAGGACGCGCTGCGCGCCGCCCGCCTCGCGGGGGCCGAGCCCGTCCCGCTCTGGCACCGCGACAAGGACCTCAAGCAGGTCGACGCCGTGGTCCTGGCCGGCGGTTTCTCCTACGGCGACTACCTGCGCGCGGGCGCCATCTCCCGCTTCTCGCCGGTGATGGGGACGATCATCGAGCAGGCGAAGGCGGGCATGCCCGTCCTCGGCATCTGCAACGGCTTCCAGATCCTCACCGAGGCCCACCTGCTGCCGGGCGCGATGCTGCGCAACAACCACCTCCACTTCATCTGCCGCGACCAGAAGCTGCGGGTGGAGAACGCGGAGACCGCCTGGACCTCGGACTACGTCCGGGGCCAGGAGATCGAGGTCCCGCTCAAGAACATGGACGGCCGCTACGTCGCCGACGAGCGCGTGCTCGACGAGCTGGAGGCCGAGGGGCGGGTGGCCTTCCGCTACCTCGACGTGAACCCCAACGGCTCGCTGCGCGACATCGCGGGCGTCACCAACGCCGCGGGCAACGTGGTCGGCCTCATGCCGCACCCGGAGCACGCCGTCGAGCCGCTGATCGGCACCGGCAAGACGGACGGTCTCGGTTTCTTCACCTCGATCCTCAAGAAGCTGGTCAACGCGTAATGAGCCTCGACACCGTCAAGCACGCGAGCGGGACGCCGGACAGCGAGCAGCCCTGGAAGGAGCTCGGCCTCAAGGAGGACGAGTACGCGCGCATCCGCGAGATCCTCGGCCGCCGTCCCACCGGCGCCGAGCTCGCCATGTACTCCGTCATGTGGTCGGAGCACTGCTCGTACAAGAGCAGCAAGGTCCACCTGAAGCAGTTCGGCGAGAAGGTCCCCGCCAACGACGCCATGCTCGTCGGCATCGGCGAGAACGCCGGCGTCGTGGACGTCGGCCAGGGGTACGCGGTCACCTTCAAGGTCGAGTCGCACAACCACCCCTCGTACATCGAGCCCTACCAGGGCGCGGCCACCGGCGTCGGCGGCATCGTCCGCGACATCCTCGCCATGGGCGCCCGCCCGGTCGCGGTCGTGGACCCGCTGCGCTTCGGCGCGGCCGACCACCCCGACACCAAGCGCGTGCTGCCCGGTGTCGTCGCCGGCATCGGCGGCTACGGCAACTGCCTCGGCCTGCCCAACATCGGAGGCGAGGTCGTCTTCGACTCCTGCTACCAGGGCAACCCGCTGGTCAACGCCGGCTGCATCGGCGTGATGAAGCACGAGGACATCCACCTCGCCAAGGCGTCGGGCCCCGGCAACAAGGTCATCCTGTACGGCGCCCGCACGGGCGGCGACGGCATCGGCGGCGTCTCGGTCCTCGCGTCCGAGACCTTCGACGACACGAAGCCCACCAAGCGCCCCGCCGTCCAGGTCGGCGACCCCTTCCAGGAGAAGCTCCTCATCGAGTGCACCCTGGAGATCTTCCAGGAGAAGCTGGTCGCGGGCATCCAGGACCTCGGCGGTGCCGGGCTCTCCTGCGCCACGTCCGAGCTGGCCTCCGCCGGTTCCGGCGGCATGCGGATCGACCTCGACAAGGTGCACCTGCGCGACGCGACGCTCTCGCCCGAGGAGATCCTCATGAGCGAGTCGCAGGAGCGCATGTGCGCGATCGTCGAGCCCGAGCACGTCGAGCGCTTCCTGGAGATCTGCGAGAAGTGGGACGTCATCGCCACCGTCATCGGTGAGGTGACCGAGGGCGAGCGCCTGGAGATCTTCTGGCACGGCGAGCAGATCGTGGACGTGCCGCCGCGCTCCGTCGCCCACGAGGGACCGACCTACCACCGGCCGTTCGCGCGCCCGGACTGGCAGGACGCGCTCCAGGCCGACGACGCCGGCAAGCTGCCCCGGCCGCGGAACGGCGAGGAGCTGAAGGACCAGGTCCTCAGGCTCGTCTCCTCCCCGAACCAGGCGTCCAAGGCGTGGATCACGGACCAGTACGACCGGTTCGTGCAGGGCAACACGGTCCTGGCGCAGCCCGAGGACGCGGGCATGGTCCGGATCGACGCGGAGTCGAACCTGGGCGTGGCCATGGCGACCGACGGCAACGGCCGGTACGCCAAGCTCGACCCGTACACGGGTGCGCAGCTCGCGCTCGCGGAGGCGTACCGCAACGTCGCCGCCACGGGCGCCAAGCCGCTCGCCATCTCGGACTGCCTGAACTTCGGTTCGCCCGAGGACCCGGCCGTGATGTGGCAGTTCGCCGAGGCCACCCGCGGTCTCGCGGACGGCTGCCTCCAGCTCGGCACCCCGGTGACCGGCGGCAACGTGTCGCTGTACAACCAGACCGGTGACGTGGCGATCCACCCGACGCCCGTCGTGGCCGTCCTCGGCGTGATCGACGACGTCAACCGCCGCACCCCGATCGCCTTCGCGGAAGAGGGCCAGCTCCTCTACCTGCTCGGCGACACCAAGGAGGAGTTCGGCGGCTCGGCGTGGTCCGAGGTGATCCACCAGCACCTCGGCGGCCTGCCGCCGGCCGTGGACCTCGACCGGGAGAAGCTGCTCGGCGAGATCCTGATCTCGGCCTCCCGCGACGGCATGATCGACGCGGCGCACGACCTCTCCGACGGCGGCCTCGTGCAGGCCGTCGTCGAGTCCTGCCTGCGCGGCGGCAGGGGCGCCCGCCTGGTCGTCCCCGAGGGCCTGGACGCCTTCACCTTCCTCTTCAGCGAGTCGGCGGGCCGCGCGGTCGTCGCCGTCCCGCGCAGCGAGGAGCTCCGCTTCACCGACATGTGCGGCGCGCGGGGCCTGCCGGCGACCCGGATCGGTGTCGTGGACGGCGACGCGGTGGACGTGCAGGGCGAGTTCGTCCTCTCCCTGGAGGAGCTGCGCACGGCCCACGAGGCGACGATCCCGGGCCTGCTGGCCTGACCCGTCGCGGCGGCAGCGGTACGCGGGGCCCCCGTCCGGACCTTCGGTTCCGGGCGGGGGCCTTCCCGTACCCTCGCTCCATGCCACCGGCCAAGAAGCGCACCCGCAGCCACGACCCCGTGAAGACCCGGGCGGCCGTCCTCGCCCAGTTCGGGCACGTACGGGACGCCGTCGAGGCGTTCACGACCGCGCAGCTCGACGGGCCGACCCGGCTCGGGGAGTGGACCGTGCGGGACCTGGCGGCGCACGTCGCGTGGATGGTCGACTCCGTGCCCCGGCTGCTCGCCGACCCCGCGCCGGCCGCGCGGGAACTGGCTCTGCTCGACTGGCCGTCCAGAACCGCGGAGGCCGCCGGGCGGATCGACGCGCACACGCGCGGACTCGACGCCGCGGACCTGCCCGCCCTCTACGCGCGCGTGCGGGACGACTACGAGGCGGCGGTGGCGGGCGCGGGCGGCGAGCGGCTCCTGCCGCTGAGCCTCGGCGCCATGACCCTCGGGGACTTCCTCGTCACCCGGGCCGTCGAACTCGTCGTCCACACCGACGACCTGAACGACGCGACGGGCGCCGCCATCCCGTACGACCGGCAGGCCCTGGCCGCCTGCACCCGCCTCCTCGCGGACGTGCTCGCGGCGCGGGTGCCGGGCGGCGCGGTCGAGGTCCGGGTTCCCCCGTACGCGGTCGTCCAGTGCGTGGAGGGCCCCCGGCACACCCGGGGCACCCCGCCGAACGTGGTCGAGACGGACCCCCTGACCTGGATCAGGCTGGCCACCGGGCGCACGGGGTGGGCGGCGGAGCGGGACGCGGCCCGGGTGAGCGCGAGCGGCGAACGCGCCGACCTGGCGGGCCTGCTGCCCCTGATGGGGTGACCCGTACGGGAGAGCCGGCCGACCCTGAGAGGGCCACCCGTACGGGAGGGTCCCCGCCCCTGCCGGGGTGACCCGTACGGGTGGCACTCGGGGAAGGGAGGGGAACCGTCTCGTCCGCTCCCCCGTCCCATCCCCATGTCGAAGCCACGCGCACTCGTCGTCCTGGTCCCGCTCCTCCCGGCCCTCCTGCTCACCGCCTGCGGTACGGAGGGAGGTCGCGGCTCCGGGCCCGGGGCGGGCACCGTCTCCCCGGACCTCCCGCTCACCGGCACGCACTGGACCGTCGACAGGGTCACCGTCGGCGGAAGCGCGTCCGGCGCTCCGGACGGCGCCCGCGTCACGTTCGGGAAGGACGGCCGCGTCACGGGCAGCGGCGGCTGCAACACCTTCAACGCGACCGTCACGGTGCGGGGCGACACCCTCACCGCCTCCCCGGGCCCGATGACCGAGATGGCCTGTTCCGCCGACCGGATGCGGTTCGAGGAGGAACTGGTCAAGGTCTTCTCGGGGCGGCTCAAGGGCGTGATGGGGAACGACACGCTCACCCTGACCTCGCCCGACGGACGGAACGCCCTCGCGCTCACCGCCGAGCGCCCCGCCCCCCTGCGCGGCACCACCTGGAAGATCGACGGGCTCGTCTCCGGGAAGACCGCGACCTCGCTGCCCGCCGGCAGCGCGGGCAAGGCGCGGTTCGTCGTGGGCGAGGACGGCCGGGTCACCGGCAACCTGGGCTGCAACAACTTCTCCGCGTCCGCCAGGAACGACGCCACGACCCTCACGATCGAGGGCCCGGCCGCCACCACGCGCATGATGTGCGCGAGTCCGCAGATGACGCTGGAGACGAAGCTGTACGAACTCCTCGACGGCCCGCTCTCGTACCGGATCGACCACCGCGCCCTGACCCTCACCGACGCCTCGGGCGAGGGCTTCACCGCGGTCGCGGTCGAGGCCGCGGCCTCGACCGACGGTCGGTAGGCGGGCCGCCGGGCCAGGGCAGGTCAGTAGGGCAGGAGCCCCGCGTCGATCCGCTCCCACGCCTTCCGCAGCGAGGCGGTGAGCCCGGGCTCGGCGGCCGCCCGGTCCGCCTGCTCGCGGGCGTCCCCGGCGAGGTGGAAGAGCTGGTCGCGGCCGGTCTTCCCCCGGTAGTACTTCCAGTCGCCCCGGCGCAGGGCCCGCTCCCCCCGCACCCGCCAGAACAGGTCCCGTTCGGGGACCTCGTCGCCGTGCAGCAGGTACCGGGCGAGGCTCGTGCCGTCGAGCGGGTGGGCCGGGTCGGGCCGGGCGCCGGCCAGTTCGAGGAGGGTGGCGGTCCAGTCGGGGGTGAAGACGGGGAGGCGGCTGACCTGGCCGCCGTCGATCCGGGCCGGCCAGCGCAGGATCGACGGGACGCGGATGCCGCCCTCCTGGAGGGAGCCCTTGTTGCCGGTGAGCGGCCAGTTGTACGAGAAGCGTTCGCCGCCGTTGTCGCTGGCGAAGAAGACGAGGGTGTCGCGCTCCCGGCCGGAACGGCGCAGCGCCTCCAGGACCTTGCCGACGGACCGGTCGAGGTCCTCGACCATCTGTCCGTACTTCTCGACCGAGCCGCCGTCCTGGTGCCACAGGGCACGGCCGTCGCCAGCCTTGATGCGGCGGACGATCCCGTCGCTCGTCTCCTTGTCGCCGTCGGCGACCCACGGCCAGTGCGGGGTGGTGAAGTTCAGGTTGAGGAGCCAGGGCCGGTCGTGGTCGCGGCCGACGTACTCGCTCGCCCGTTCGGTGAGGATCCGGGTGTAGTAGCGCAGGTCCTTGTACTCGGCGTCGCCCTCGTAGAGGTCGTACTCACCGCCGAGGCCGAGCTTCGAGTAGTACTCCAGGGCCCCGCCGAAGTTCCCGAAGAACTCGTCCCAGCCGGAGCGGGTGGGGGAGTGGTCGGGGAGGTAACCGCAGTGCCACTTGCCGATGAGGGCGGTGGCGTACCCGGAGTCGCGGAGCAGCGAGGCGAGCGTGGGGTGGGTGGGTTCGAGGCCGACGGAGCGGTCGGCGATGGGTTCGGCCAGGCCGCCCTTCGTACGGCCCGGATAGCGGCCGGTGTAGAGGCTGAAGCGGGTCGGGGAGCAGGTCGCGGAGCCGGAGTAGGCGTCCGTGAAGCGGACGCCCTGGCGGGCGAGCCGGTCGAGGTGCGGGGTGCGGATGTGCGGGGAGCCGTACGAGGAGAGGTCGGCCCAGCCGAGGTCGTCGCCGAGGATGAAGAGGATGTTGGGGCGCGGGGAGTGGCGGCGGGGGCGCGCGGCGCGGAAGTCGCGTTCCTCGGGCGCGGCGGCCCGGGCCGGGGCGGCGGTGGCGCCGAGGGCGGCGGCGGCCGCGGCTCCGGCGGCGGCACCGCCGAGGGCACGGCGGGACAGGGGCGTGGACATGGGGGTCTCCAGACGGGCGTGCGGGTACGTCTCCGGGCCCGGTGGCGGCGCCGGGCGGGCGGAGGAAAAGACGGGGGAAAGGGGGAAAGGGGGAAAGACGGAGGAGAGAAGGGGGAAGGAGACCGGGAAGCCGGTCAGGCGCGGCGACAGCCGGCGCTCGTGACACGGACGAGGTCCACGTGCCGGCGCTGGACGAGGGTGACCGACCGGTCACGCGGGGGCTGCATGGGCTGGAGCTTCGTCCGGCGTCCGCGTACCTGTCAACGGCCGTCTCGCCCCCCGGGACCGGGTGTGGCGGCGCTGTTGCGGCAGTGTTGCGAGCCCTCAGGAGGACCTCAGGGGGACCTCAGGGGGACCTTAGGAGGTCCCCGGGAGAACCCCGGAACGCCCCCGGAATCCCCCTGGAACGCTCCGGGACTGCGAACTCCGTCACATCACGGGGAACTTCGCGGGCCGGTACGGGCGTCCGCCCGCCGGAACCCGGGGACCGGGATCCCTTACCCCGCCTGGCTTGTAGGCCCCTCCAAGCCGGAGATGATCAATTCATGCGATCCCACAAGGAGGGAGCCGCGGGATTTCGCCAATTCGGACCAGTGGTCGAGCCCGTCTACACTCGGAAACGTGCCACGTGGTGACGGTCGACTCAATCACGATCTGCTTCCCGGCGAGAAGGGCCCCCAGGACGCTTGCGGCGTCTTCGGGGTCTGGGCTCCGGGTGAAGAGGTCGCAAAGCTCACGTACTTCGGGCTCTACGCCCTCCAGCATCGGGGCCAGGAATCCGCGGGAATCGCGGTCAGCAACGGCTCCCAGATCCTCGTCTTCAAGGACATGGGCCTCGTGTCCCAGGTCTTCGACGAGACCTCTCTCGGTTCCCTCCAGGGTCACATCGCGGTCGGTCACGCCCGCTACTCGACCACCGGTGCCTCCGTGTGGGAGAACGCGCAGCCGACGTTCCGGGCGACCGCCCGGGGCTCGATCGCGCTCGGCCACAACGGCAACCTGGTGAACACGGCGCAGCTCGCCGAGATGGTCGCGGACCTGCCCAAGAGGGAAGGCCGCGCGACCCAGGTCGCCGCGACCAACGACACCGACCTGGTCACCGCGCTCCTCGCGGGCCAGGTGGACGAGGACGGCGAGCCGCTCACGATCGAGCAGGCCGCCGCGAAGGTCCTCCCCGACGTCCGGGGCGCCTTCTCCCTCGTCTTCATGGACGAGCACACGCTCTACGCGGCCCGCGACCCGCAGGGCATCCGCCCGCTGGTCCTCGGCCGCCTGGAGCGCGGCTGGGTGGTCGCCTCGGAGTCCGCCGCCCTCGACATCTGCGGCGCCAGCTACGTCCGCGAGGTCGAGCCGGGCGAGATGATCGCGATCGACGAGAACGGCATCCGCACCTCACGATTCGCGGAAGCGAAGCCCAAGGGCTGCGTCTTCGAGTACGTGTACCTGGCCCGCCCGGACACCGACATCGCCGGCCGGAACGTGTACCTCTCCCGCGTGGAGATGGGCCGCCGCCTCGCGAAGGAGGCGCCCGTCGAGGCCGACCTGGTGATAGCGACGCCCGAGTCCGGCACCCCGGCCGCCATCGGCTACGCCGAGGCGTCCGGCATCCCCTTCGGCGCCGGCCTGGTGAAGAACGCCTACGTCGGGCGCACCTTCATCCAGCCCTCCCAGACCATCCGCCAGCTGGGCATCCGGCTGAAGCTGAACCCCCTCAAGGAAGTCATCAAGGGGAAGAAGCTCGTGGTCGTGGACGACTCGATCGTCCGCGGCAACACCCAGCGCGCCCTGGTCCGGATGCTCCGCGAGGCCGGTGCCGCCGAGGTCCACATCCGGATCTCCTCCCCGCCGGTCAAGTGGCCCTGCTTCTTCGGCATCGACTTCGCGACCCGCGCCGAGCTGATCGCCAACGGCATGTCGGTCGACGAGATCGGCAAGTCGCTGGGCGCGGACTCGCTCTCGTACATCTCCCTGGAGGGGATGATCGAGGCGACCACGATCCAGAAGCCGAACCTCTGCCGCGCCTGCTTCGACGGCGAGTACCCGATGGAGCTGCCGGACCCCGAGCTGCTCGGCAAGCAGCTCCTGGAGACCGAGCTGGCGGCCGGACCGGCGGCCACCGCGGCCTCCGACGCGCTCCGTCGCCCGTAAGACCCCGCTGCGCACCCGCAGTAACGACACGAAAGTTCTCAACCCATGTCTGAGACCCCCAGTGCCGAAGGCGGCGCCAGCTACGCGTCCGCGGGCGTGGACATCGAGGCGGGCGACCGCGCCGTCGAGCTGATGAAGGAGTGGGTGAAGAAGACGCGGCGCCCCGAGGTCCTGGGCGGCCTCGGCGGGTTCGCCGGCCTCTTCGACGCCTCCGCCCTCAAGCGCTACGAGCGTCCCCTGCTGGCCTCCGCGACCGACGGCGTCGGCACCAAGGTCGACGTCGCCCGCCAGATGGGCGTGTACGACACGATCGGCCACGACCTGGTCGCGATGGTCATGGACGACATCGTCGTCTGCGGCGCCGAACCGCTCTTCATGACCGACTACATCTGCGTGGGCAAGGTCCACCCGGAGCGGGTCGCCGCCATCGTCAAGGGCATCGCCGAGGGCTGCGTCCTGGCCGGCTGCGCCCTGGTCGGCGGCGAGACCGCGGAGCACCCAGGCCTCCTCGGCCCGGACGACTTCGACGTGGCCGGCGCGGGCACGGGCGTCGTGGAACACGACCGCCTGCTCGGCCCCGACCGCATCCGTACGGGTGACGCGGTCATCGCCATGGCCTCCTCCGGTCTTCACTCCAACGGGTACTCGCTCGTGCGGCACGTGGTTTTCGACCGCGCGGGCATGACCCTGGACCAGCGGGTCGAGGAGCTGGGCCGGACGCTCGGCGAGGAACTGCTCGAACCGACGAAGATCTACTCGCTCGACTGCCTGGCCCTCACCCGCACCACGGACGTCCACGCCTTCAGCCACATCACGGGCGGCGGCCTCGCCGCCAACCTGGCCCGGGTGATCCCGGACGGCCTGCACGCCACCGTCGACCGGTCGACCTGGACCCCGGGCGCGATCTTCGACCTGGTCGGCACGGCCGGGCGGGTGGAGCGCCTGGAGCTGGAGAAGACCCTCAACATGGGCGTCGGCATGATGGCCGTCGTACCGGCCGACTCGGTGGGCGTCGCGCTGACGACGCTGGCGGACCGGGGCGTGGAGTCCTGGGTCGCGGGCGAGATCACCGAGCGCGGCGACCGCGCCACCGGCGCCGAGCTGGTCGGGGACTACGCGCGCTGAGACCGGGAGGCGTCATCGATCGGGGGTGCCCTCAGGGGTGCCCCCGATCCGCCTCTCCGGGCGGCGGGAGCGGCGGCGCTCCGGGCGCACGCGGACAGCACGGAAACCCGGCCGGGACGTACCGGGCCGGGTTTCGGTGATGCAGAAGGTCAAGCGCGACGCGGGGACGAAGAAGGACCGGACCGGTCGTCCTCGTCCTCGTCGTCCGTGTTGTAGAGATCCGCGTACTGGGCGTACGGGTCGTCTTCCTCGTCGTCGTCCTCGAACGGCTCGCCATTCGGCGGCTGGCTCGAAGTCGAAGCGCCCAGCTCATTGGCCAGACGCGTCAGGTCCGTCCCGCCGCTGCTGTACTTCAGCTGGCGGGCGACCTTGGTCTGCTTGGCCTTTGCCCGGCCGCGCCCCATGGCTCGACCCCCTCGGTGACGGGGCTCGATGGCCCCAGAGTCTTGACACGCGTTCATGGTTCGGAACGGGCTCTCGACGGAGAGACCGGCCCGTAGGGCTTCAACGGTACCTGTTTCCGCGGGCCTACGGTACGCCGTGCGCATCACATACCCCGGTACAGAACCTTCGAGGAGCCCTTTCCTCGCTGGTCAGTCGCGATTTTAACCTCTTCCGGGGGGCCGACCCGCCGAGGGGGGTGAGGGAAGTCTCCCCCGGACCCCCCGGCGGCGGGCCGGGACCGGACGCGGCCGGGGCACGGTTCAGCCGCGCCGCGCCTCCGCCATCCGCTGCTCCGCGATCCGGTCGGCCGCCGCGGCCGGCGGAATCCCGTCCTCCTTCGCACGCGCGAAGATCGAGAGCGTGGTGTCGAAGATCTTCGCCGCCTTCGCCCTGCACCGCTCGAAGTCGAAGCCGTGCAGCTCGTCCGCGACCTGGATCACGCCGCCGGCGTTGACCACGTAGTCGGGCGCGTAGAGGATGCCGCGCTCCTCCAGGTCCTTCTCGACGCCGAGGTGGGCGAGCTGGTTGTTGGCCGCGCCGCAGACGATCTTCGCGCTGAGGACCGGCACGGTGTCGTCGTTCAGGGCGCCGCCGAGCGCGCAGGGCGCGTAGACGTCCAGGCCCTCGACGCGGATCAGCGCGTCGGTGTCGGCGACCGCCTTCACCTCCGGGTGCCGGTCGGTGATCCGGCGCACCGACTCCTCGCGCACGTCGGTGACGTACACCTCGGCGCCGTCCTCCAGGAGGTGCCCGACGAGGTGGTGGCCGACCTTGCCGACGCCCGCGACGCCGATCCGGCGGCCGCGCAGGGTGGGGTCGCCCCACAGGAACTGCGCGGAGGCGCGCATGCCCTGGAAGACGCCGAAGGCGGTGAGGACGGAGGAGTCGCCGGCGCCGCCGTTCTCGGGGGAGCGACCGGTGGTCCACTCGTTCTCGCGGGCGACGACGTCCATGTCGGCGACGTAGGTGCCGACGTCGCAGGCCGTGACGTACCGGCCGCCGAGTGAGGCGACGAAACGCCCGTAGGCGAGGAGGAGTTCCTCCGTCTTGATCTGCTCCGGGTCGCCGATGATGACGGCCTTGCCGCCCCCGTGGTCGAGACCGGCCAGGGCGTTCTTGTACGACATGCCGCGTGCCAGGTTGAGCGCGTCGGCGACCGCCTCCGCCTCGGTGGCGTACGGGTGGAAGCGGGTGCCGCCGAGGGCGGGGCCCAGGGCGGTGGAGTGGAGGGCGATGACGGCCTTCAGGCCGGTGGCACGGTCCTGGCAGAGCACGACCTGCTCATGGCCGCCCCGCTCCGAACGGAACAGGGTCTGCAGCACGTCGGCGGGGTCGACAGGAACGCCGGTCACATCGGTCACGGTGGTGACTCCCGGGTAGGAAGCGGCGGTTGTGGCCCTCCCTGTGGGTGGGGGAGGGACCGGTTCGGCACGAGGGTAAGCGCTACCAGGGCGTAGATCAGCCGTAGTGCGCGGGATCACCCCCTCGGGGGGTACCGGCGTGGAAGGATTCGCGGCATGTCGGTCCCCTCCCCGGTCCCCGTTCCCTACGCGTCCTATCTGCGGGTGTACGAACCGCTGGCCGCGTTCCCCGAGCCGGAGCGGACCCACTGGTCCCGGTACGCGCGGCGGCCCCGCACCCCGGGGGCGCAGGAGGAGCTGCGCCGGTCGCTCGCGGACCTGCTGCCGGTGCCCCCGGTGCCCGTCCCGGTGCACGAGAGCGGGGAGGCGTTCGTCGCGCACCTGGACGGGGCGGTGGTGATCTGCCCGTGGCGGACCCGGCTGCGCGGCTGGCTGGCCCTGGAGGAGCTGGAGGCGGAGGGGTACCCGGAGCCGGTGCTCGACGCGATGCTCCCGCCGGTGGTGCGCGCGCAGGTGGCGGCGGACCACGAGCGGTGGCGGGCGCGGAACCCGGACGCGCGGCCCTGGATCCGGACGGCGGTCTGGCAGGTGCCGTTGCGCTGGTTCGCGCTCTTCGGGGACGAGGACCGGCGGTACGAGCCGGGGGAGCCGGCGGACGGGGGGCCGGGCCGGGCGCCGGTGCTGCGGTACCGGACGACGATGGCGCAGGCGCGGCGCCGGCTCGCGCGGGCGCTCCGGACGCTGCGGGAGTCGATCGACGAAGGCCCCATGACGGAGGGTCTGGTCGAGGTGGGGCGCTGGCTGGAGGAGTTCCACCCGAGGTCCCTGGTGGAGCTGGACTTCGGGGGCCTCGTGCACGCGGCCACGGCCGAGTGGCTGGCGGAGGAGCGGTCGGCGGCCCAGCTGGCCGAGGGGATCGCCGCGCTGCGGGCGGGGGACGGCGAGGCGGCGGGCGAGGTGTACGGGCGGCTCGCCGAGCGCTGGCGGGCGGTCGGGGACCTGCGGTTCGCGAACTGACCGGGAGGGGACGGGCTCCGGGGCGGCACGGGCGGCACGGGCGGCCCGGGCGGCACGGGCGGCGATCCGGGGGCGGTGCGGGCGGGCGGCCCGGACTCCGGTCCGTCCCGGGGTCGTGGTCAGGGGCGCGCGGAGCGCGAAGCGACATCAGTCGGGCATCTTCGTCAGGTCGGTATCGACAAGACATGTCCGACCGGGGTAAATGATCTTCGAGGTCTCCGGAGCCGACGGCTCCGGGTCCCTCCGCGTCCGCTTCCTCCGGCCCGGGTCCTCCGGCTCCCGTCCGGTGGGGACGTTGGTCCCGATCCGGGCCTTTGGCTCAAGCGTGACGGACAGCACGTAACGCACCCTTGCGCCGATCCCCCATCCTCGTGCCAAAATAGGACAAGGAGTCCGGGGAGGGTTCCTTCCGCCCAAGTATGGGCGGAACGCTCAGCATTGCACTCTATGGGGGGTCCGAGGACTCCTGATCGCGCCTGTGACTGATCGTCACAGGCGCGTGACTGTCCGTTATGGCATGGTCCATCGACTTCCGCCACTGATGAACACCTGCGAGGGCAATTCCATCGGTTTGGCCGACGTGGCTGGACGGATGGTGTAGTTGTAGTGCCGAGGACAAGCCGTTCGTCCTATAACCGACTCGGCCCGCTTCTGCCATTTCGGGCAACGCGGGTCAAGGTGCAGAATTTAGAGGAAAGAACCGAGATGGTTCGGTTCTCCCGAGGAGGCCGCTCATGACCGCTCGCACCCCTGATGCCGAGCCGCTGCTGACCCCTGCCGAGGTTGCCACGATGTTCCGTGTGGACCCGAAGACGGTGACCCGTTGGGCCAAGGCGGGCAAGCTCACGTCCATCCGCACCCTGGGTGGACACCGTCGGTACCGCGAGGCCGAGGTCCGCGCGCTGCTGGCGGGCATTCCGCAGCAGCGCAGCGAGGCCTGAGGTCGCGTGACACCCCGCAGTACCCCGTAGTACCGGGCCCGTCCGGACCCCCCAATCCGGTCGCCCACCCCTAGCTCTGCCGGCGCGCGCCTGCCCCAACAGGCCCTCGTCGTACGATCGCGCTGGACTCCGCCGGGTCCAGCGCGATTTTTTGTGTCCGGCGCCGCGCTCGGTTCCGACGTGCAATTGCACATATTAAATCGGACTGGTGTAGGGAGGGTGTAAGTGAAGCGGTTTCTGAAACGCTTTCAGTGACACCCGTCACAGGGGTGAACACTTGCCAACGGACGGCCGGCTCCCTCCCGCCCGGCGCCCAACGCCCCTTCGGTCACGGGCCGGTGGGCTTCCCGGGCGCCGAGGTCTCCCCGGGTTCCCCGGCCTCTCCGAGTTCTTCGGGCTCTTCGGGCTCTCCGGGCTCCCCCGGCTCCCCCCGCTCCGCGGCCCCCGCAGTGCCTGAAGGTTCCTCGGGTGTCGCGGGCTCCCCGGGGTCGGCGGCCTCCATGGCGAGCCTCAGGAGGCGGTGGCAGACCGTGCAGCGCCGCGTGAGGTGCCCGTACCGCGACGCGGCCGCCAGATGGGCGCGCAGGAGCGCTCGTGTGTCGTGTCGTGCTGCGGACGCCGCGGCCATGCGCGACCACCTCCGGTCGGGTCCCCCGATTCCCTGGAAGACCGGAGTACCGGCGGGCGCGGGGCCCCGTCAAGACACCGGGACACAACGAAGGCCCGCATCTCACGATGCGGGCCTTCGGTACGGCGATCCTGACGGGACTTGAACCCGCGACCTCCACCTTGACAGGGTGGCGAGCTAACCAACTGCTCCACAGGACCTTGGTCGCAACCTCTGTAAAGCGGCTGCGAAGAAGACTGTACAGCAGGTCAGCGGGTGCGGTCGAACTCACCCACGGCGAGGGCCCGGCTACGGACCCGCGAGGGCCCGCGCGGCCCTCGCGGACCCGACCGCGCGGGCCCCGCTACGGCACCGCCGCGTCGATCGCCTTCACGATCCGCTTGTCCGACACCGGGTACGCCGTCCCCAGGGCGTGCGCGAAGTAGCTCACCCGCAGCTCCTCGATCATCCAGCGGATGTCGGTGACCGAGGACGGCACCGGCCGGCCCTTCGGGAGCTGTTCGAGCAGCCAGGCGTACTCGTCCTGCATCTCCCGGACCTTCTCCATCCGGGTGGTGTCCCGCTGGACCCCGGTCGGCATCTGCTGGAGCCGCCGGTCCACCGCCACCAGGTAGCGCATCAGGTCCGGGAGCCGCTTCAGGCCGGTGCGGGTGACGAAGCCGGCCGGCACCAGCCGGTCCAGCTGCTCCCGCACGTCCCGGAGGTTCGGCAGCAGGGCCGGGCTGGTCGTGGCCTTCAGGCGCCGCTCGCAGGCGTGCCAGGCCGCCAGGATCTGCTGGACCTGGCCCACCGTCCGCACCGTCGTGTCCACGAGGTCCGCGCGGACCCCGTCGTACAGCTTCCGGAAGGACGCCTCGTCCCACACGGGGCCGCCGTGGTCCGCGATCAGCTTGTCGGCGGCGGCGGTCGCGCAGTCCTCGAAGAGGGCCTGGATCGAGCCGTGCGGGTTCGAGGACAGGGCCAGCTTCTGCTGGTTGGTCAGCTTGTCCGAGGCGAACTTCGCCGGGTTCACCGGGATGTTCAGCATGATCAGCTTCCGGGTGCCCCGCCACATCGCGAGCGCCTGCTCGGCCTCCGAGTCGAAGAGCCGCACGGCCACCGAGTCGCCCTCGTCGACCAGCGCCGGGAACGCCTTCACCGGCTGGCCGGCCCGCTTGGTCTCGAAGACCTTCGTCAGCGTCCCGATCGTCCAGTCCTTGAGGCCCGTGCGCTCCAGGGAGGGCCCGGAGCCGTCCGGGCCGCCCGTCGCCGCCGCGGCGGCCTGGGAGAGCGCCTGACGGGCCTTGGGGCGCAGCTTCAGGCGCAGCGCCTCCAGGTCCTTGTCCTCGGCCAGCTTCCGGCGCCGCTCGTCCACGATCCGGAAGGTCACCTTGAGGTGCTCGGGCACCTTCGCCCAGTCGAAGTCCTCGGCCGTGACCGGGACGCCGACCATCCGGTGGAGCTCCCGGGCGAGCGCGCCCGTCAGCGGCTCCTGAACGGGGACCACGGAGTCGAGGAAGCGGGTCGCGAAGTTCGGCGCCGGGACGCAGTGGCGGCGGATCGGTTTCGGCAGGGAGCGGATCAGCTCCGTGACGACCTCCGTCCGCAGTCCCGGGATCTGCCACTCGAAGCCCTCGTCCGTCACCTGGTTGAGCACCTGGAGCGGGATGTGGACGGTCACGCCGTCCGCGTCCGCACCCGGCTCGAACTGGTACGTCACCCGGAACTTGAGCGCGCCCTGCCGCCACGAGTCCGGGTAGTCGTCCTTGGTGACGGCCCCCGCCTTCTCGTTGATGAGCATCTCGCGCTCGAAGTCGAGGAACTCCGCCGCAGCGCCTCCTTCGCGGAGCTTGTGCTTCCACCAGGAGTCGAAGTGGGCGCCGGAGACGACGTGTTCGGGGACGCGCTTGTCGTAGAAGTCGAAGAGCGTCTCGTCGTCCACCAGGATGTCCCGGCGGCGGGCGCGGTGCTCCAGCTCCTCGACCTCCGTGAGGAGCTTGCGGTTGTCCGCGAAGAACTTGTGGTGGGTGCGCCAGTCGCCCTCGACCAGCGCGTTCCTGATGAACAGCTCCCGGGAGACCTCCGGGTCGATCCGCCCGTAGTTCACCTTGCGGTCGGCGACGATCGGGACGCCGTACAGCGTCACCTTCTCGAACGCCATGACGGCCGCCTGGTCCTTCTCCCAGTGCGGCTCGCTGTACGTCTTCTTCACCAGGTGCTGGGCGAGCGGCTCGATCCACTCGGGCTCGATCCGGGCGTTGACCCGGGCCCACAGCCGCGAGGTCTCCACCAGCTCGGCGGACATGACGAAGCGCGGGGGCTTCTTGAAGAGCGCCGAGCCGGGGAAGATCGCGAACTTGGCGTTCCGCGCGCCCAGGTACTCGCCGCGGCCGCCCTCCCGGCGCCCGCCCTCCTTCGCCCCGTCCTTGGACTCCTTCACGTCCTTCAGGCCGATGTGCGAGAGGAGGCCGGCGAGCAGGGAGACGTGCACGGCCTGCTCGGGCACGGCGGTGTCCGCCGAGGGCTCCTCGACGTGGATGCCCATCTGCTTGGCGACCGTCCGCAGCTGGGAGTAGATGTCCTGCCACTCGCGGATGCGGAGGAAGTTCAGGTACTCCTGCTTGCACATCCGGCGGAACGAGGACGAGCCGCGCTCCTTCTGCTGCTCGCGGACGTACCGCCACAGGTTCAGGAAGGCGAGGAAGTCGCTGGTCTCGTCCTTGAACCGGGCGTGCTGCTGGTCGGCCTGCGCCTGCTTCTCCGAGGGTCGTTCGCGCGGGTCCTGGATGGAGAGCGCCGCCGCGATGACCATGACCTCGCGGGCGCAGCCGTTCCGGTCGGCCTCCAGGACCATGCGGGCGAGCCTCGGGTCCACGGGCAGCTGGGAGAGCTTGCGGCCCTGTTCCGTCAGCCGCTTCCTCGGGTCCTTCTCGGCCGGGTCGATCGCGCCCAGCTCGTGGAGGAGCTGCACGCCGTCCCGGATGTTGCGGTGGTCCGGCGGGTCGATGAAGGGGAACTTCTCGATGTCGCCCAGGCCGGCGGCGGTCATCTGGAGGATGACGGAGGCCAGGTTCGTGCGGAGGATCTCGGCGTCCGTGAACTCGGGCCGCGAGAGGAAGTCGTCCTCCGAGTACAGCCGGACGCAGATGCCGTCGGACGTACGGCCGCAGCGGCCCTTGCGCTGGTTGGCGCTGGCCTGGCTGATGGGCTCGATCGGCAGCCGCTGCACCTTGGTGCGGTGCGAGTAGCGGGAGATGCGGGCGGTGCCCGGGTCGATGACGTACTTGATGCCGGGGACGGTCAGGGAGGTCTCGGCGACGTTCGTCGCGAGGACGATCCGGCGCCCGGAGTGCGCCTGGAACACCCGGTGCTGTTCGGCGTGCGAGAGGCGCGCGTAGAGGGGGAGCACCTCGGTGTTCCGCAGGTTCCGCTTCAGCAGCGCGTCCGCCGTGTCGCGGATCTCGCGCTCGCCGGAGAGGAAGACCAGGATGTCGCCGGGCCCCTCGGCCTGGAGCTCGTCGACGGCGTCGCAGATCGCGGTGATCTGGTCGCGGTCGGAGTCCTCGGAGTCCTCTTCGAGGAGGGGGCGGTAGCGGACCTCGACGGGGTACGTGCGCCCGCTGACCTCCACGATCGGGGCGTCCCCGAAGTGCCGGGAGAAGCGCTCGGGGTCGATGGTCGCGGAGGTGATCACGACCTTGAGGTCGGGGCGCCTGGGGAGCAGCTGGGCCAGGTAGCCGAGCAGGAAGTCGATGTTGAGGGACCGCTCGTGGGCCTCGTCGATGATGATCGTGTCGTAGGCGCGCAGCTCGCGGTCCGTCTGGATCTCCGCGAGCAGGATGCCGTCGGTCATCAGCTTCACGAAGGTCGCCTCGGGGTTCACCTGGTCGGTGAAGCGCACCTTCCAGCCGACGGCCTCGCCCAGTGGGGTCCTCAGCTCCTCGGCGACCCGCTCGGCGACCGTGCGGGCGGCGATCCGGCGGGGCTGGGTGTGCCCGATCATGCCCCGGACGCCCCGGCCCAGCTCCAGGCAGATCTTGGGGATCTGGGTGGTCTTCCCGGAGCCCGTCTCACCGGCGACGATCACGACCTGGTGGTCGCGTATCGCCTCCAGGATCTCGTCCTTCTTCTGCGAGACGGGGAGCTGTTCGGGGTACGTGACGGCCGGCACGCGGGCGGCGCGCGCGTCGACGCGCTCCTTGGCCTTGGCCGCCTCGGCGGCGATCTCGTCCAGGACGGCCGCGCGGGCCTCGGGCTTGCGGATGCGGCGGGCGCCTTCGAGACGGCGGCCGAGCCGGTGGGAGTCCCGCAGCGAGACCCCGGCCAGGACGGACTGGAGGGCGGCGAAGGAAGTAGACATACGGGATCCAGGATCGCACCTGCGGCCGAGAAGCGGCGAACCGATTTACGAGGGGCACGTCCCGGAGGCCCGGCGGGGACCGGCCGGGGAGGGACCGGGACGCGCGGTGCCGGGGCCGGCCGGGCGGAGTGCGTACTATTTCGGGCACGTCGACCGGACCGGAGAGTTCTGCATGTTCCGCACCACCCGCGCGCCGGCGGCGTTCGCCGCGCTCCTGGGGCTGGTGCTGGGACTGCTCGCGTGCGGGGCGTTCGCGCGGACGGAGCCCGCCGGGGCCCCGCACGCCGAGGACGCCGTCACCGTCGCCGTCGTCTCCGCCCCGGGCGCCCCCGTGCCCGGCTGCGATCCGGGCCGTTCCGCCGGGGGGACGGACGAGCCCCTCGTGCCGCCGCGCGCGCACGGCTTCGCGGAGCTGCTGCCCGCCCTCGCCGCCGACCGCGTGCCGTGCGGCGTCCGGCCCGTGGACGCGGCGGCAGGCGCCCGGCCGATGCCGGGGCGGGAACCCCCCACGCGCGTACCGCCGTCGCCCGTGGAGCTGTCGGTCCTGAGGGTGTAGACGGACGGCCGTCCTCCGCCGTCCCGTCCTTCCCCTTCTCCTCGGGAGCGCTTCCGCATGTCCACCTCTTCCTCCTCCTCCAGGTCCCGGCCCGTCGCGATCGTCGCCGGAGTGGCGACCGCCGCCGTGCTGCTCGGCGTCGTCTCCTACACCGCCACCAAGCCCGCGGCCCCCGGCGCCTCCGGTGCGGCCGCCGTCGCGGAGGTCTCCGCCGACCCGTCCGCCGGCGTGTACGCGCGACTGGAGGCGTACGCCCGCCGCGACGCCTCCGACAAGCTCGCCCTGGGCCGGGCCGACGCGCCCGTGGTGCTCGTCGAGTACGCCGACTTCAAGTGCGGCTACTGCGGGAAGTTCGCCCGGGACACCGAACCGGCCCTGGTGGAGAAGTACGTCGGGAACGGCACCCTGCGCATCGAGTGGCGGAACTTCCCGATCTTCGGCGAGGAGTCGGAGGCCGTCGCCCGCGCCTCCTGGGCGGCCGGACAGCAGGGCCGTTTCTGGGAGTTCCACAAGGCCGCCTACGCGGAGGGCGCCAAGGAGAAGGGCTTCGGCGGGGACCGGCTCGCCGCCCTCGCGAAGGAGGCGGGCGTCCCCGACGCGGCCCGGTTCGCGCGCGACAGCGCGGGGGAGGCGGCCCGCGCGGCCGTGCGGAAGGACCAGGAGGAGGGGTACGCGCTCGGCGCCACCTCCACCCCGTCCTTCCTGGTCAACGGCCGTCCGATCGCGGGCGCGCAGTCGCTGGGGACCTTCACGGAGGCGATCGAGGCCGCGGCGAGGGCGAAGGGCGCGGAGAAGTCCGCAGGGCCCTCCGGGAGCGGACGGTGACCTCCGGGATCGGGTACTTCGCCGCCTTCCTCGGCGGGCTGCTCGCCCTGCTCAGCCCCTGCAGCGCGCTGCTGCTGCCCGCCTTCTTCGCGTACTCGATCGACACGCGCGCGAAGCTGGTCGCCAGGACCGGCGTCCTCTACGCGGGCCTGGCGACCACCCTCGTCCCGCTCGGGGCGGCCGGTTCGCTGGCGGGCCGGTTCTTCTACGGCCACCGGGACCTGCTCGTCACGGCCGGGGGCCTGCTGATCGTCGGGCTCGGCGTCCTCCAGATCCTCGGGCTGGGCTTCGCCCCCCGCCGGATCGCGGAGGCGAGCGGCCGCATCCGGCCCGTGTCGGCGTTCTCCGTGTACGCCCTGGGCCTGGTCTACGGCCTCGCGGGCTTCTGCGCGGGTCCGATCCTCGGCAGCGTCCTGACGGTGGCGGCCCTGGGCGGCAGCCCGGCGTACGGGGGGCTGCTCCTCGCGGTGTACGCGCTGGGGATGGCGGTGCCGCTGTTCGTCCTGGCGCTGCTCTGGGAGCGGTACGACCTGGGCCGGCGGCGGCTGCTGCGCGGGCGGGCGTTCCGGGCGGGCCCGCTGACGCTCCACTCGACCTCCGTGCTCTCGGGCCTCTTCTTCGTGGTCCTGGGCACGCTCTTCCTGGTCTTCGACGGGACGACCGCGCTGCCGGGCCCGCTGTCGGTGGACGACTCGTTCGCGGTGGAGCAGCGGGTGGCCTCGCTGGGCCGGGCGGTCCCGGACTGGGCGCTGCTCGTCGCGGTGGTGGCCGTGGTGGCACTGGTACTCGCGCTGCGGGCGAGGCGGGGGAGCCGTTCGGGGGAACGCGAGGAGGTCTGACGGTACGGGGAGGGGGCGCCGCCTCCTCCCCGTACGGACGTCTCCGGCCCTGGCGCTCCGGTTCCGGGAACGACGAAGGCCCCGTTCTTTCGAACGGGGCCTTCTGCTTGTGGCTGGGGCCGGGGTCGAACCGGCGACCTATCGCTTTTCAGGCGATCGCTCGTACCAACTGAGCTACCCAGCCACGAAGCCGTCTCCGGCTTCAGCGACTCTGACGGGACTTGAACCCGCGACCTCCACCTTGACAGGGTGGCGAGCTAACCAACTGCTCCACAGAGCCAAGCTTGTGTGCGATCACTAGTCTCGCACACGGTCATGCGTGCCCCCAACGGGATTCGAACCCGTGCTACCGCCTTGAAAGGGCGACGTCCTGGGCCACTAGACGATGAGGGCTAGAGGCTCACCTGCGCACTTCTCAGTGCGTCGGGGACGTGAGAAGCATATGGGATGTCGACCGCTATCGCCAAAACGGTTTCCCGGCGGGGGAGAATGGGCGCGTGCTGGAGATGACGCGCGAGGAGTTCGAGGAGCTTGTCGCCGAGGCCCTGGACCGCATTCCGCCCGAGCTGACGCGGCTGATGGACAACGTCGCCGTGTTCGTGGAGGACGAGCCCCCCTCCGACGACCCCGAGCTGCTCGGGCTGTACGAGGGGACGCCGCTGACCGAGCGGGGCGAGTGGTACGCCGGCGTCCTTCCGGACCGGATCACGGTCTACCGGGGCCCGACGCTGCGCATGTGCGCGTCGCGCGAGGACGTGGTCGCGGAGACCGAGATCACGGTGGTGCACGAGATCGCCCACCACTTCGGCATCGACGACGAGCGGCTGCACGCGTTGGGGTACGCCTGACGGGCGCGGGCGTGGCCTGAGCCGGGCCCGGGGCGGCGGGCGCGGTCGGGGGATGCGGGGTGCGGTCGGGCGGGGCGCGGGGCCGTGTCCCGTGCGCGGCGGCCCGTGTCCCCCGTGGTGTCCGGGGAGTTGGGCAGGGCGACGCGTTCCGTTCCTGCCCGCTGTGTCCTGGAGGTGCCCCCGTGCGCCATTTGCCCACCCCGGTGAGATGGGCCGCCGCCGCGCTGGCCGCCGCCGCCTGTGCCGGTCTGAGCGGCTGCATGAGCGTGAGCGACGAGGGGACGGAGCCGGGCCCCGGTGCGTCCGGGGGGAAGCGGGGCGTGGCGGCCGAGACCGACGGCGGCGGCACCGGGCTGCCGGGCGGGGGCGGCGGGCACCGCAACGGCCGGCCGGATGCGGGCGGACCGGAGCCGGCCGGCGCGGGCAGGTCGGCCCCGGTGCCGAGCGGCCCGTCCGCGTCCGGCACGGCGTCCCCCGCGCCGAGCGCGCCGTCGCCCGGCGCCGTCCCGTCCGGCGGTGCGGCGGTGTCGCGGCCGGCCGGGGGCGGCCACACGGCCGGCGGGCCGGGCGGCAGCGGCGGGAGCGGGGGCGGGACCGGCGGCGGCGCGGGCGGCGCCGTGACCGGCGGGGGAGGCGGGACCGGAGGAGCGGGCGACGGCGGGGGCACGCCGGCCCCGGAGCCGACCGCGCCGCCCGTCGAGCCCACGCAGGAGCCGCCGCCCCCGACGCCGGAGCCGACGTCCGAACCGACCTCCCGGCCGACCGACCCGCCCAGCCCCGGACCGGACACCCAGATGGGCGCCCTGCGGAGGGCGGAGGGGCTCGGCGTACCCCCGGGAACGATGACGTATCCGCAGGTGGGACCGGTGTGAAGGAGACCGGTTTGCCATAGGTGGGGGAGGGTGCGTATGGTAGTAGATCGCTTGATCCCATTGCCCGGCGCCGACACAGAAGAGCGCCGTGTGGCGCGTACTCTCCCTAGCCGTGGCTGGACCGCATCGAGGCGGTCGTTTTGCGAAAAACACGGAGTTGACGGGCGCGTGCCGAGACTCCGGAAGGTTTCGCATTTCGCATGTCCATTTTCAGTTCTGACCACGCCGTCATGCCCGAGAACGACGAGATCGTCGAGGCCGCAGCGGCCTCCGAGATCGCCGAAGCCGTAGAGGCCGTCGGTACCGACGCGATCGAGGCCGAGGCCGAGGCCCTCCTCGAGGACGGCGCCCCGGACGAGGACTCCGCCGAGGAGCCCGCCGAGCCCACGATCACCTTCGGGGACCTCGGTCTCCCGGAGGGCGTCGTCCGCAAGCTCGCGCAGAACGGCGTGACCTCCCCCTTCCCGATCCAGGCGGCGACCATCCCGGACGCCCTGGCCGGCAAGGACATCCTGGGCCGCGGCCGTACCGGCTCCGGCAAGACCCTCTCCTTCGGTCTGCCGCTGCTCGCCGGTCTGGCCGGCGGCCACACCGAGAAGAAGAAGCCCCGCGGCATCATCCTCACGCCGACCCGTGAGCTCGCGATGCAGGTCGCGGACGCCCTCCAGCCCTACGGCGACGTGCTCGGCCTCAAGATGAAGGTCGTCTGCGGCGGTACGTCCATGGGCAACCAGATCTACGCCCTGGAGCGCGGCGTCGACGTCCTCGTCGCCACCCCGGGCCGTCTGCGCGACATCATCAACCGCGGCGCCTGCTCCCTGGAGCAGGTCAAGATCGCCGTCCTCGACGAGGCCGACCAGATGGCCGACCTGGGCTTCCTGCCCGAGGTCACCGAGCTGCTCGACCAGATCCCCGGCGGCGGCCAGCGCATGCTCTTCTCCGCCACCATGGAGAACGAGATCGGCACCCTGGTCAAGCGCTACCTGACCGACCCCGTCACGCACGAGGTCGACAGCGCGCAGGGCAACGTCACGACCATGACCCACCACGTCCTCGTCGTGAAGCCGAAGGACAAGGCCCCGGTCACGGCCGCGATCGCCGCCCGCAAGGGCCGCACGATCATCTTCGTCCGCACCCAGCTCGGCGCCGACCGCATCGCCGAGCAGCTCTGCGACGCCGGTGTGAAGGCCGACGCGCTGCACGGCGGCATGACCCAGGGCGCCCGCACCCGCGTCCTGGAGGACTTCAAGAAGGGCTACGTCAACGCGCTGGTCGCGACCGACGTCGCCGCCCGCGGCATCCACGTCGACGGCATCGACCTGGTCCTGAACGTGGACCCGGCCGGCGACCACAAGGACTACCTGCACCGCTCGGGCCGCACCGCCCGTGCCGGCCGCTCCGGTGTCGTGGTCTCCCTGGCCCTGCCGCACCAGCGCCGCCAGATCTTCCGGCTGATGGAGGACGCGGGCGTCGACGCCACGCGCCACATCGTCGGCGGGGCCGGCGCGTTCGACCCGGAGGTCGCCGAGATCACCGGCGCCCGTTCGCTGACCGAGGTCCAGGCCGACTCCGCGAACAACTCCGCCAAGCAGGCCGAGCGC
Source organism: Streptomyces sp. NPDC001744 (assembly GCF_042892575.1). Lineage (NCBI taxonomy): Bacteria > Bacillati > Actinomycetota > Actinomycetes > Kitasatosporales > Streptomycetaceae > Streptomyces > Streptomyces sp. NPDC001744. The sequence continues at coordinate 39,554 of NZ_JBIAUG010000004.1, read as the reverse complement.
GAGGTCGTCGAGCTCACCAAGCAGCTGGAGCGCCTGCAGCGCCGGGCCGTCGAACTCCGCGAGGAGGCCGACCGCCTGGTGGCCCGCGCCGCCCGCGAGCGCGGCGAGGACCCGGAGACGGCCGTGGCCGAGGTGACCGAGGCCGCCGAGGCCGAGGTCGCGGCCGCCGCCGCCGAGGCCGAGCGCGCCGCGCGCGCGGAGGAGCAGCGCCGCGAGGAGCGTCCGTCCTTCCGCGACGAGCGCGGCAACTTCGAGCGCCGTGACCGGGGCGGTTCCCCCCGTGACGACAGGGGCGACCGCGGCGGTTTCCGCGGCGGCGACCGCGGTGGTGACCGTGGCGGCTTCCGTCGTGACAACGACCGTCCGTCCGGCGGTTTCCGTCGTGACGACCGTCCCTCGGGTGGTTTCAACCGTGACGGCGACCGCGGTGGCCGTCCCTTCGAGCGTCGTGACAACGACCGTCCGTCCGGTGGCTTCCGTCGTGACGACCGTCCCTCGGGTGGTTTCAACCGTGACGGCGACCGCGGCGTACGT